>CAYZQL010000146.1:0-10002 GCA_964480555.1 uncultured Lentisphaeraceae bacterium
CCTCGCGGTGGAGTCTTACTCCGCGATAGCGGTTCCGCTTCAACAGTGTTATTGAGCCTACCTCAAGCTGTGCACTTGCCCGATACAAGCTCAAAATAATCGTATAGGTTCGGTCGATGTACATCAAGCCCTGAAGCACTGTAAAACGCGCTTTTACGCGGTTTCTCCACAGGCGTCATTTTGTCGCTTAGACCGAAGTAGGCTTTGTGCAAACCCGCGAAGTAGGCTTTCTGCGGCAATCCGCTTTGAATGACCCCAAAAGTCCAGCGCAAAGCCTACCTCGCACTTTCAACCTATTGAGTCTTTCGAATGTGCGTGACAGAAGTTCATCGGTAGGGACGCCTCCCCGAGGCGTCCGCCCTTCGGCCTGCTCAGGGTAGACGGACGGTTCGGGGAACCGTCCCTACCACAAAGGCTTGTCACTTACTTATACACGTCTCAATAGAAACAGCAGTTGATTAACCACAGAGCACTGGGCAGGAGGCCCGTAAATTGTAAACCGTCAACCGTAAGCGGAAACGTGTAACGTGTACCTTCTCAAACAACTTTTTCTCCGACTTCTTCCCCCTCTTTATGGTTAATTGCCGGATTTGGGTTAAACAGCTCCGCTCTAGCCCGCGTTGAACACCGCGAGGCGGCGGAGCTGGGGAACCGCGGCCGACCGGGTGGCGCGGAAGCGGATCTTGGCGACTTCGGTGCGCTCGACCGCCTGGATCCGCTTGTGCCCGACAGAGAGGCCGTCACAGAGCTTCTTCCAAACGCCGCCCGGCACGAGCCCTTCGACTTCATACGCCCGCACGCGCTCGCCCTGCGCGATGTCCTCCATCAACACAACATGGTCGATCGCCTGCGGCCGGGGCAACGCGAGTTCGACGACCTCGCCCGCGCCCGCCGTCTCGGCGACAGGCTGTGCGAAGCGCCGTTTGATCTCCTTGCCGAACGCCACGTAACGCTGAAAATCCTCCTCCGGCACAAGGCCGTCCAGATTGGGGTTCGCGTTCAGCAGCAAGTTGCAGTTCCGGCCCACCGAGTTGTAGTACATGTCGAGCAGGTGCGCGTCGGAATAGAGTCGCTTCTCGCCGCCGGGCTTCCAGAACCAGTCGTGGTTGCGGACCGGCACGTCGCACTCGCCCGGCACCCACAGCTTGCCGTCGGGGTGCCCGCCGAAAACTTTCTCGACCGTGCCGCCCTCGCTCGTGCTAGCGTTGGCCGTGCTCCAGCAAGGGTAAGGCGCCACGCCACGCTCGTTCCCCACCCAGCGGATCAGGTTCGGGGTGCCCGCAGGGCCCTGGAAGACGATCGCCTGCGGCTGGTGCCGCTTGAGGATCGGCACCAGGTCAGGGCCTCCTTGGCTCGCGGGGATCGCGCCGCCGTCGAACCAGATCTCGAACAGGTCGCCGTAGCGGGTCCAAAGCTCCGTCATCATCTGTTCGCAGATACGCACATAGCGCGCCTGAGCCTCCGCGTCGCCGCCTTTGCCGCGGTTCACGAGGCCGGGGTTGTCGACGTTGAGAAAGCCGTTGGCGGACACGGACGCGTAGAGGCCGGGCCGGATGCCGTATTTCCGGCAGGACTCGACGAACTGCTTCACCACGTCACCCCGCCCGCCCTGCCAGGACGACTGCTTCACGCCGTAGGGATAGAGGTCGGACTGCCATTGGAGAAAGCCGCTGCAGTGCTTGGCGACGAAGATGGCGTATTTGGCGCCCATCGCCTGGGCGGCCTCCATCCACTGGTCGGTGTCGAGCCGCTTCGGCTGATAGAGGTTGGGGTCCGGGAAGTCGCTGAAGCTCCGCCACTTCCAGTCCTGTCGATAAACCGGAATGTCGAAATGGAAGAACATGCCCAGCTCCATGTCGTGCCAGGCCAAGTGCTGAGGCGTGGGCTTGACCAAACCGCCGCCGTCGCCCGCTCCGGCAGCCGTCTGGCCGAACAGCCGCTCGGGGCACAGCGCCGCCCCGACCGTGCCCGCCGACAATGTTCTGCAAAAGACCTTCCGTGTCGTTTTCATGTCGTATCCTATACCTTGGCGATTCGCATTCTTAATAAACACTCAGGACCGTCCCCCTCATGCCCGGGGAGAGATAGCCGTCCTCACGAAGCCGCACGTGTTCGCCGTTCAAGCGGATCGCGGAGACCTGTGCGGCGGTGAGGCCGGAACCGTCGGTGCCGAACCGCACGGAGAAGCGTTGCAGCGTACCGGTCAGCGCGAGCGTGCCGGACCATGCCGCGGCGCTGCTGTCCGCAAAGGTGATCTGGCCGCTGCCGAGCGTGAGTCCGCTGTTTGCGGCGAGCGTCAACACGCCGAGCGTGTTGGTGAAGGCCCCCATCTCCAAGGAGCCGCCGTTGAGGCGGATCGGATTGCCGGGATTGAGCGTGGCGTTCGCCCCCAAGGAGATCGCTCCGCCGTTGACGGTGATGAGCCCGACATGCGTGTTGGCGCCGGAGAGGCTGAGTGTGCCGGGACCGGTCTTGATGAACGGCAGTTCTGAAAACGAAGCGTCATAATCCCGGATCACGCCGGATATGATCAGGTCCGGAAGCGGATCGGACGTGACGTCGTGCACGTCCACGGTCAGGCTGTACGAACCGCTTCTGGCCAGGTTCAGGCCGGATTCGATCACGGACGGCTGGGTGCCGGACACGGTATACAGGGCGGAGGAATTATACCCCACGCGCAATTTATATCCGATGGTCCGGGCGCCATTGCGGAGGGTCAGCCGGTTCACATAGTTGGCGGAGTCGTTCCCTTGGAAAAAGGTGCAGTTGAGTATGCCGCCGTCGAGCAGGATGGGACGGCTGTAGCCGGCATTGAACTCGCGGGCCAAGGTCAGCTTGCCGCCGCTGTTGACGAAAAGGGTGTTGTTGTTGCCCACGCCTCCCGGATTGCCCACGTTCATGCCGGGCACCCTGAGAATCATCTCGCCCCCATTCACCTGGATCATGCCGGTGGCGGGCAGTCCGTTGGTGGACACAACCTCAAGCACGCCGCCCCGCACCTCGGTCCCTCCGGTGTAACTGTTGGTGCCGGCAAGCGTCAGGACGGATTCGCGCTGGAAGACCGCGGCCGACTCCGCAACCCCGTAGCCGTGAACGTCGTACGAGGTCGCGATGCTGAAAGTGTTGCTCCCTTCATCGAAGTTATAGCCGGGAATGCCGCCTGTGAAATATCGGGCGTAGACGGGCCGGGCCGCGATGCCGTCGGCCGTCTGGGTCAGCTCGACCTTGACGCATTTGAGGTGTCCGCCGTCGATCGCCTGCAACTGATACGTGATGTTCGTCGAGGTTTTCGCATAGTGGTAGACGGTGGCGGGAAGCGGCATTTTGCTGTTGATCGCCGCGCCGCCCAGCACTCCCTCCACAGCGACGCAGGCGGATAGAGACACCAGTTTGTTGGTGTAGATCAGTTTGGTTGCGGTCGGAAGGAAGGCCATGTAGGCCAAGCGGTCGGAGCGGAGGCCCGAGCTGGCCCGGGTCAGCCTCCCGACGCCCGCGACCGCGCCGTCAAGGCGCTGGTCGGCGAGGCTGCGGTAGAGGAGGTCCCCGGTGAGATGGACCGCGCCGGTGTACGAGCCGCCGCCCAACTGACCGGAACCGGCGAGCTCGAGCGTGTCCTCCTCCACGCGCGTGTCGCCCGTGTACGTGTTGACACCGGCCAGCGTCAGGGAGTTGTCGGCCAGAAGCCCGAACAGGAGATCGAGCTGGCTGACACCGTATCCATCCCCATTCGGGCTGGTGGCCACCGAATAGGTCGAGCCTCCCGCGTCGAAATCAAAGCCGAGGTTGGGGCCGCTGACATATTTGGCATACACCGCGCGGGCGGCGATGTCCGGACCGGTCTGCGTCAATTCGACCTTCACGCACTTGGTGAAACTATCGTTCACCGCCTGAAGCTGCACCGCGGCCCAAGAACCGTCATTGGTGTAAAAGTACGGCGTGGCGGCAGCACTGCCTCCCGAAATGGCGCTGCCCGCCAGAAGGGCCGTGATGCGCGCGCATTTCGACAGCATCCTGTCCTGGACGATCACGGCCGAATTCGTGGTCAGAAACCCGGTGTACGTGGCGGATAAGGAGACGGCCCGTTTGCGCAACCCGCCGGCACCGGTCAGCGCGGAGGCGATCACATTCGAAAGATTGTTGACCGTCACAGTCGAATAGGGTTCCGCCAGCGCCAGAGTCCCGTTGGTCAACAGAATCGCGCCCGACGCCTCGCCGAACGTCAGGCTGTTGAAGCCCTGCGCAGTGCCTTGGATCGTGATCGTTCCGGCGCCGAGGCCTTCGCTTTCGGTCCCGAAAAAGAGATCGTCGCCGGTTGTCGTGTCCGTCACCAGCGGCTCCGAGCCGCCGGCGGGGTCCGCGCTCCACTTGGCCTCCGTGCCCCAGCTGCCGGCCGCGCTCCCGAACCCCTCGTCTGCGCCGTTGTTGTCCCAGTAATTCGTGGCGCCCTGCAGCCGCGCCATCCCGACTGAAAGAAACACGATCACGATGCCCCATGCCGACGCGCACAGCTTCATTGTCGACTCCTTCCTTATTGCGGATGCCCCTGCGTTTTACCGCACCCGCATTTCATTCGCATCCGCTGGCTTGACCACCCATAGGCTTGACCGGTGACACATCGGTTCCTCTGATTGGAACCTATCACGCCAGAGGGGTGAAACCATTCAACCCCACTGTGTCACGATGATATCCAAATGGAACAAACCCAGTCAACGACGGAGTTTGCCCGTTCCCGGCGGAGTCGCTCCCCCCGCTGAAGCTTGCGGCTTGACGGTTGCGGCAAGGTGTCCGCATCTGCTATCCTCTCTCGCATGACAGTGAATTTCATGAAGGTTCACCCGGCGGCCGTGCTGCCCTCTTATGCGCGCCCCGGCGACGCGGGAATGGACGTGTGCGCCTGCGAAAAGGCCACCCTGCTGCCGGGCGAGCGCAAGCTGGTCAAGACCGGGCTGGTGATGGAGCTGCCGCACGGCACCGAGGCGCAGATGCGCCCGCGCAGCGGCCTCGCGTTGAAAAACGGCGTCACGCTGCTTAACACGCCCGGCACCATCGACGAAGGGTACCGCGGCGAGATCGGCGTCATCCTGATCAACTTAGGCGCCGAAGCGTTCGAGGTGCAGCCCGGCATGCGCATCGCGCAGATGGTGGTCGCGCCTGTCGTGCGGGCCGACGCCGTCGAAGTGACCGAGGTCTCCGGCACCGCGCGCGGCGCGGGCGGCTTCGGATCTACCGGCGCGTAAGTCAGAAATAATCCCGCAGCGCGCCGACGGCCTTGAGGTACTTCGCGTAGCGTGCCTCATACACCTCCCGCAGAGCCGGGTTGGGCGCGTGTCTGCGGGCGACGCGGGTCATGGCCGCGACCGCCGCCTCGTAAGACGGGTGGACGCCGCAGGCCACCGCCGCGGCCACCGCCGCGCCGAGCGCGCCGAGCTCGGAACCGTCGGGGATCTCAACCGGCACTTGGAAGATGTCCGCAAACATCTGCGCCCACACCGCGCTGCGCGCCGCGCCGCCGGTGAGCCGGATGACCTCCGGTTTCGCGCGAAAGGCGTAGAGCCGCTGCAGGTGGGTGTTGTGCGAGAAGACGCAGCCCTCGTAGACCGCGCGCATCACGTCGTCACGCGTGTGGCGGCTCTCCAGCCCGAGGAAACAGGCCTTGGCCGGATAGCCCACGTTCGCGCCATACAGGAAGGGCAGGAAGAGCGGATCGCTCGCGCGCGGGGCCATCGCGCCCACGGCGGCGTCGGCCCACGCGTAGACCGTCCCCTGCCCCGCTTTCGCGAGCAGCTCTTTTTTGTCGCCGAGGAACTCGCTGACGAACCACTCCAGGTTGCCCGCGCCCGTGGGGCTGCCCTCCAGCATCAGGTACCAGCCGGGCATGCTGTAGCAGGAGGTCATGAAGAGCCCCTTGTCGACCAGCGGCTGCCGCGCGATGTACTGGTTGTTGCCCCAGGTCCCCGCGACCATCACGAACTGGCGCTCGTCCACGCAGCCGGAGGCCAGGCCGCAGGCGTCGATGTCGAACATGCCGCCCGCCACCGGCGTGCCGGCCCTGAGGCCGGTGGCGGCCGCCGCAGCGGCCGTGACCGTGCCGCAGAGGTCCGCGCTCTTCACCAGCGGCGGCAGCAGGCGCTTCATCTCCGGAATGCCGAAGAGCGCCAGCACCTCGTCGTCGTACTGGCCGGTGACCACGTTCATGAGGCTCGTGCCGCTCATGTCGGTGAGTTCCATCTTCACCTCGCCGGTGAGCATGAAGCGGATGTAGTCCTTGGCCATCAGCACGGCCGAGGCGCGCGCGATGGCGGCCGGCTCGTGCGCGCGCAGCCACGCCAGCAGCGCGTTCGGCTGGGCGGGCCAGATGCACTGGGCGGTCTTGGGCAGCGCCCGCGCATCCACGCCGTCCGCCGTCCATTGGGCGATGAGGCCCGCCGCGCGGCCGTCCATCGAATTGATGCCGTTTCGGACGGGCCTGCCGTCCGCATCGATCAGGTAGAGCCCGTTCCCGTGGCCGGTGCAGGCGACGCAGGCGATCGCCGCCGCATCCACGCCCGCCTCGCGGATCGCCTCGCATATCGCCTCGGCGGTGCCGCGCCACATGGCGACCATGTCGCGCTCCGACCAGCCGGGCTGCGGCTCGAGAAGCTCGACTTTGCGGGATGCGGCAGCCAGCTCGCGGCCGTCTTCGGTGAAGACCGCGGCTTTGGACATCGTGCCGCCGTTGTCGATGCCGACCAGGTAACGGGCCATGGCTACGCTTTCTTCTCGTCAATTTTTGGGTTGAAGAACAGGGCCATCACCACCAGCAGCACCACCGAGCAGGCCAGGGTGATCAGCCACACCTTGTCCCACGAGCCGACGAGCAGGCCTTCCGCGTTGCGCGTCGTATACGAGTTGATCAGCGCGTTGTTCGCGAAGGTCCCGATGAGCGATCCGAACCCGAAGGTCATCAGCCCGTAGAAGCCCTGCGCCTGCCCCTGCATGTCGGCCGGAGCCGACTTGCCGACGAACACCTGGCCGCCGACGATGAAGAAACCGAAGATGATCCCGTGCACGAGAATGCCGACATAGATCGCGGGCAACATGTCGCCCGCGCCCAGATAGTAGGCGCCGTAGCGGACCACCATGGCGACCAGGCCGGCCACGATCGACCACTTGACGCCGAATTTGCGCATCGCCACGGTCACCAGCAGCATGAAGCCCATCTCCGCCGCCTGGCCGATGTAGTTGGTGGCGGTCAGCAGCTTGAAGCCCTTCGCCGCGAGGAAGTCGGAGAGGAACGCGAAGTGGATGTTGAAGGGAATCATCGCCACGAACGAGACCAGCATGAAGACCGCGAAGTTCTTGTCCTTCATCAGCGAGAAGGCGCGCAGCCCGAGCGCGTCGACCACCGAGAGCGGCTGGCCCTTGCCCTTGGGCGGCGTGGGCGGGCAGAGCAGCGCCACCACCGCGCCGACCACCGCAACGGCCGCGCCGCAGTAGAAGGGGATCGAGGTGCCGTCGATGGTCTTGCCGAACGCCTTGAGCGCCACGATGCTGAAAAACATCGAGGCCACCCAGCCTATCGAGCCGAAGACGCGGATCTGCGGGAACTGCTCGGCCGGGCTGTTGGCCATGGCGATCGAGGCCGTCAGGCTCCACGTCGGCATGTAGAACAGCAGCGCGATCAGCAGGTAGACGAAGACCTCGGTTCCGCCTGTCGCGCGGCCCGCCATAAAGAGCATCAGGCCGCAGAGCAGATTCGAGAAGGCCAGCACCTTCTCGCTGTTGAAGAAACGGTCGGCAATCATGCCGATCAGGGGCGAGGCCAGCGCGCCCAGCGGCATCGTGCTGAGGATCCAGGGCTTCATGGCGTCCCACTTGTTGTTCGTCACATACGTGGCCAGCGCGCCCCAGAAGACGGCGAACATCATGAACTGCAAGAACATCATGGCGCTCAGTTTAATACGCGTCGCCAGCGGCATCTGATCGGACATAGAGGACCCCTTGTTATGACGCGCACGGCACGTCATGGTGTTGTGTGACAGAACCCACTTTCAATATCTGTATTATCACAACCGCCGCGCCGGATTGTCAACCCCCGTCTGCGGCTCCGCGGCAATTCCGCTCTCGTTCTTTGATTGCCGTCCGCCTTCCCGCGCGGGTGGCACACATTCGGATTTTTTGCTATCCTGTCCAGCAACTGCCCCGGCCAACCGCCTAACCGACCGCCCTTATGAAACTTCTCGTCACTGCCGGACCGACCCGAGAGCACCTCGACCCCGTGCGCTTCCTCAGCAACCGCTCGACCGGCAAGATGGGGTTCGCCGTCGCGCAGGCCGCCGCCGAACGCGGCCACACGGTCACCCTCATCGCCGGCCCCGTGTCGCTGCCGACCCCGCAGGGCGCGCTCCGGGTTGACGTGGTGAGCGCAAGGGACATGCTCGCGGCGGTGCAGCGGCTCCTGCCCCAACACGATGCGCTCGTGATGTCGGCCGCGGTGGCGGACTGGCGTCCGAAGCAGACGAGCGCCCTCAAGCTTAAAAAGTCGTCCATGCGCCCGCTGCTCGAGCTGGAGCCCAACCCCGACATCCTGGGAACGATCCGCCCGGACAAAGGGACGCGCCTCTTCGTGGGCTTCGCGGCCGAGACGGGCGACCCGCTCGCCGAGGCGCAGCGCAAGCTGGCCGCGAAAGGGCTCGACCTGATCGTCGCAAACGACGTGACCCGGCCGGACGCAGGCTTTGCGGTGGACACGAACCGCGTGGCGTTCGTTTCCGCGACCGAGCCGCCGGCCGCCCTGCCGCTCATGAGCAAGCTCGAGGTCGGCCGGGCGATCGTGGCCTGGCTGGAAGAGCACAGCCCGGCTCGCTAGGACTGGATGAGCGACGCGGTATCGGGGTGCGCCGCAAGAAGCGCTTGGGCGGCAGAAGACATGCGGCGCATCAGCTCGAAATCGGCAAACTCGAAGCCGGGCGCCACCGAACAGCCGACAAGCACCGTGTCGGACAGCGGGAAGGCCGCCTGCCAGCAGTTGGCCGGCACGACATGGCAGTAGGCGCCGGAGGCGGCGGAAAGCTCGACGCTCTGCAGGCCGGCGGAGCCCCCGTCCCACAGGACCAGGCGAAGACCTGCGCCCCGATAGAGGTTCCAGACCTCATCGCCGGCGACCCGGTGAAAATGGCTCACCTCGCCCGGATTGAGCGAGAAATAGATATGCGTGAGCGCGGCCTTCAGGCGCCCGTCCGGCGCCTGAACCACGGCTCCCGACCGGTAGACCTCCCGGTAGCGGCCGCCCTCGGGGTGCTCGATCAGATCGGAACACGTCATACGTCCCCCATCGTTCACGTTCAGGTCACAAAAAAAGGCCGCCCGGACGGGAGGCCTTTTTTCAGAGAAGCGGCAGGCGCTTAATGCACTTTGCCGTCCTTCTTGCGCTTCTCGATGATGGCCTCGGAGAGCTCGAAAGGCACACCCTCGTAGCGTTCAAACGTCATCGAGAAGGTGGCGCGCCCCTGCGTGACCGTGCGGATCGCGCTGGAGTAGCCGAACATCTCGCCGAGCGGCACGAACCCGCGGACCAGCTTGGTGCCGGCCTTGTCGTCCATGCCTTCGACCCGCCCGCGGCGCGAGCAGATCGAGCCGGTCGCGGTGCCCATGTACTCTTCGGGCACGGCCACCTCGACGCTCATGACCGGCTCGAGCAACAGCGGGTTGCCCTTGAGAAAGAGGTTCTTGAAGCACTGGCGCGCGCACTCCACGAACGCGAATTCGTTGGAGTCGACCTCGTGGTACGAGCCGTAGTGCACGACCACCTTGACGTCCACCACCGGAAAGCCGCCGCACGGGCCGCTCTCCATGGCTTTGATGACGCCCTTCTCGACGGCGGGGATGTACTCGTTCGGGATCACGCCGCCCTTGACTTCGTTGACAAAAGAGAACCCGTGACCCGGCTCCTGCGGCTCAAGCCGCATGCAGACGTGCGCGTACTGGCCGCGGCCGCCGGACTGCTTGACGTGCTTGTACTCG
>CAYZQL010000147.1:0-9989 GCA_964480555.1 uncultured Lentisphaeraceae bacterium
TCTGCGACTATGCGGCCGAGGATGCCGATGTGACCCTGCAGCTCGACCGGCTGTTGCGGAAAGAGGCTCAAGCGGCAGGGTGCCTGCGAGCGCTGACGGACAGCGAAGAGCCGCTCATCGGGGTGCTGCTCGACATGGAAACCGAAGGTGTCCGCATCAACGAAAACGCGTTGCGTGCCTATGGCCGTGAATTGGACCGTGAGCTGCTCGACCTCGAAATCAAGATCCGTGAGCTCGGGGGCGGAAACTTCAACCCCTCTTCGCCCAAACAGTTGGGAGAGGTCCTGTTTGACCATTTGAAGCTCGACCCGGATGCGGCGCGCACGGCGACCGGACAATACGCGACGAGTGAAGATGTGCTCTTCCGAATTCAAGACAGGCATCCGATTATTCCGATGATCCTTGAGCACCGGATGTGCAGCAAGCTGAAGTCGACCTATGTCGACAAACTGCCGCTGTGCATCGACCCGGCCACCGGGCGCGTCCACACGAGCTTCGCCCAGTCGCTGACCGAGACGGGCCGGCTCTCTTCCTCGGAGCCCAACCTGCAGAATATCCCGATCCGTACGGAGCGCGGGCAGCGCATTCGTGAAGCCTTTGTCGCGCGCGATTGCGGACATGTGCTGCTCTCAGCCGACTACTCGCAGATCGAGCTGCGCGTGATGGCCGCGCTGAGCAAAGACGAGGGGATGATCGAGGCGTTCCGCCGCGGGGCCGACATCCATACTGAAACCGCAACGCGGGTTTACGGCGTGATGCCGGCGCTCGTTACCGCGGACATGCGCTCGGCCTGCAAGATGGTGAATTTCGGGATCATCTACGGCATTTCCGCCTTCGGCCTGAGTCAGCGGCTCAATGTGTCGCGCAAGCAGGCGGCGGAACTGATCGAAACGTACTTCGCACAGTATCCGGGAGTGAAACGGTACATGGAAGAGGCGATCGCGGTCGCGCGCGAGAAAGGTTTTGCGCAGACCCTGTTGGGCCGGCGCCGTTTCCTGCGCGACATCGTTTCGCGCAACAACACCTCGCGTCAGTCGGCAGAGCGCAACGCGATCAACACCCCGGTGCAGGGCTCGGCGGCGGATCTGATCAAGCTCGCCATGGTGCGCGTCCACAAGGAGTTGAAGCAGCGGCGGCTGAAGGCCAAAATGGTTTTGCAGATCCACGACGAACTGCTCTTCGACGTGCCCAAGGACGAGGTCGGCGTGGTGCGCGACCTTGTGAAGCAGGCCATGACCACGGTGCTCGATATCGGCGTGCCGCTGGAGGTCAGCGTGGGCGTGGGCGACACATGGCTCGAGGCGCACTGAGAATTAGGAGTCGGGCATGAACGAGAAGGAAGGGCAGGTGACGCGGAGGAATGCGCTGGCGTGGCTCTTGCGAGCCGGGGCCGGCACCTGTGTCGCGGCGTTTGCGGCCAAGGCGGCGAGCCGCCCTGCGGGGGGGCGCAGGGTATGGCAGCTTGATCCGCGTAAGTGCATCCAGTGCGGCAAGTGCGAAACGGAATGTGTGCTTCAGCCCTCGGCCGTGAAATGTGTTCACGGCTACGCGATGTGCGGGTACTGCAAGCTCTGCTTCGGGTATTTCAAGCCCGACGCGGCGCGGCTGGACGAGGCGGCGGAGAACCAGACCTGTCCGACCGGTGCGATCCGGCGGGCCTTCGTCGAGAGCCCCTACTTCGAATACTCCATTGACGAGGCGCTGTGCACGGCGTGCGGGCTCTGCGTGAAGGGGTGCACCAATTTCGGCAACGGCTCGCTCTATCTCCAGGTGAAGCATGACCGTTGCGTGAACTGCAACACCTGCCGTATCGCCGAGGCTTGCCCGGCCCAGGCGTTTGTCCAGGTTCCGGGCACACAGCCGTATCTGCTGAAGGAAAAGCTGTAAGCGCCGCCGGGGTGGCGTGCGGGGAATTGCAAGCGACGGGAAGAATGGATCACTGCGAGATGTTTGACAATCGTCTTCGTTCAATCAAGCCATGCGGGGCCCTTTTGTGGCTGATTCTGCCGCTGAGGGCTGCCGCCAACTCACGGTTCCCGCAGCCGCAGTTTGATTCCGGGCACACGGTGCCGCAAGCGGCGCATCCGGCATTTGCGGAACTTGTTCCAGCCTGGGTGGACGTCCTCATTCTCGCGCTGGCGCTTGGGGTTTCGGTCTGGCTGGTGCGCAAGGTGCGGTCGCGGCGTTGGATCCTCGCGTTTTCGCTGGCCTGCCTCGGATGGTTTGGCTTTGTGCGGCATGGCTGCATCTGTCCTGTGGGATCGGTGCAGAACGTGGCGGTCGCGGCCTGGTCCGGAGGCGGCTTGCCGTGGTTTGTGGCGGCGCTCTTCGCCCTGCCGCTGCTGACGGCGCTGCTGTTCGGGCGCGTCTTCTGCGGGGCCGTGTGTCCGCTGGGGGCCTTGCAGGATCTGTTCATCGTCAAACCGCAACGCATGCCGCAGCCGCTGGATGCGGTGTTGCGGCTCGTGCCGCTCGCGGTGCTTTCAGTCGGGCTCGTCTGTGCGGTCAACGGGGCGGGCTATTTGATTTGCCGCACGGACCCGTTTGTGGGCTTGTTCCGCCGCAGCGCGCCTTTGCCGATCCTGCTGACAGGCATGTCGGTGCTGTTGATCGGGCTGGTGGTCGCGCGGCCCTATTGCCGTTTCTTCTGCCCGTACGGGGTCCTGCTGGAACTGTGCGCGCGGCTGTCGTGGAAACCGGTGGACGTGACCGGACAGACCTGTGTCAACTGTCGGCTGTGCGTGGGCACCTGTCCGGTGGACGCGATCGCGACACCGCGCGTGGCGTTGAATGAGGCCGACCGCACTCGGCAGTTCCGGCGGTTCTTGGGCGTGCTGGCGTTGGCACCGGTGTTGATTGCCGGCTGCTCACGTTTGGGATGGCTGTCGGGTGCGTCTGTTGCGCGGGCGCATCCTGACGTGATGCTGGTTGAGCGGCTGGCCAGGGCGACGGCGGCGGATGAGGATCTCTACCCCGAGATCGAGGCGTTCAAGCGTTCGGGGCAGAGCCGCGAGCAGGCTGAAGCGCGTGCGTCGGAAACCGTCCGGCGTTTCCGGTCGGGGTGCGCGGGCGCGGGCCTTTTCATGGGCGTGGTGATCGCTTTGCGCTTGCTGGGGTTGTCGCGGCTGCAGCGGCGCTCGTTGCATGAGGCGGACCGTATCCGCTGTGTGGCCTGCGGCCGCTGTTTTGCGGCGTGTCCGAAAAACCGCCCTGAGCCTGCGCGCGTCACTCCGTGACGGCGCCGCAGCCGCAAGCAGTGACGGCTAGAGGGATTGAGTTAAAGCATCGCCGTTGGCCGATATCAGGTAGGGACGGTTCCCCGAACCGTCCGTCTGCCCTGAGCATGCCGAAGGACGGACGCCTCGGGGAGGCGTCCCTACCAAAAACGTCTACACTTTGAACAAAGCCGCTCTCGCCGGCGTCCCTCACAATCTCGTTGGGCCGTGTGGCCGTGTCAGGCTTCGAGAGACGGCTCTTCCGGCAGGGGGACGCCGATGCGTGGCACGGCGCGCAACAGAAGCCGGGTGTAGGGATGGACGGGCCGCTCGAGCACGTCGTCCGCGGGACCGGTCTCGACGATCTTGCCGCGGCACATGACGGCGATCCGGTCGGCGATGTGCTGCACCACGCCGATGTCATGGGTGATGAAAAGGTAGGAAAGGCCGTGCTTGGCCTTCAGTTCTTCGAGCAGATTGAGCACTTGGGCCCGCACCGAAAGGTCCAGCGCGCTGACCGCCTCGTCACAGATGAGAAGCTGCGGGCCGAGCGCGAGCGCACGTGCGATGCAGAGACGCTGGCGCTGTCCGCCGGAGAACGCGTGCGGGTAGCGGTCGAGGATGTCGTCGGGGAGGCCCACGTCGGCGAGCAGGCGGAAGGCGGCCTCGCGCCGGCGCTCGCGGGTGACAAGGCCGTGAACGAGCATGGCTTCAGTGAGGAGTTCCAGCACGGTGTGACGCGGGTTGAGCGAGGCGTGCGGGTCTTGAAACACGACCTGCACGGTGCGGCGGTAGGCGCGCAGGGCCGCTCCGCGCAGGGCGAGAACATTTTGCCCGTTCAGGGAGATGGAGCCTTCGCGCGGCCTTTCGAGGCGCAGGATGGAGCGGGCGAGCGTGGATTTCCCGCAGCCCGATTCGCCGACGATGCCCAGCGTCTCGCCCCGGCGCAAATCGACATCGACGCCATCCACCGCGCGCACAAAACCGACGGTGCGCGCGAGAACGCCTGTTTTGACCGGATACCAGGTTTTCAGGCCGCGGATCTGCAACAGCGGTATGGCGGAATCAGGCATGCGGTTTTTATAGCATAAAAGGGGCCGGAGCGAACAGGGCAAAAGGTGCGGTCCCGGTCAGCGGGTGCTGAGATAAAAAAGGCAACAAATCTGAATTATGGGCTTGCGTCTGATCACCAAGGCTGTCACACTATTTTATGTATGGAATTTTAATTCATACGTGAAAATTCTGTTTTTACGTGTGAAAATCGGCTTCTTGCAAAAGCCGGTCCGGTTTCGAAGACGAGGGTGGTGATGGGTGGTCCGCGAACAAAATAAGGAGTCTAGGTTATGAAGAGCATGTGTCAGATCAAGACGGGGTGGGGCCGTTGGGCGAAACGGCGGATGGCGGCGTTGCGGGTGACCGTTGCGGGTGTGGCGGCGGCGGTTGCGATGTCAGGCGGTTTGGTCTTGGCGACGGACGGGACATGGTCGATCGCTTCGGGGGCGGAAATTACAACGCGACCAACGGGTGGACGGGAGGCGTGATTGCGGATGGTGCCGGTGCGACTCTGAACATCTCCGGTGCCGGCAGTGGCCTGTACTTAAACACGAATGTCACATTAGGCGCGATCCTTTACAATGCGGGTTTTCAGCAGAAGATGAATTTCGTGTCGTCAAAGGATCCGATTCAGTGGCCCCAGCCGTTCTTTCTGACGCTGGACGCTGGAGCGCCGGATACGCCGGCTCAAATCTGGCATCAACTGGACTACCTTTCCTCGGGGACTCCTAGGCAGATATTGGACTACCCGATTGTACTGAACTCGGACCTGCTTTTCCGCTCCAGTTTCACGAACAAATGGGAAGACAATGACGGGCCGGCTTTTTCGGTTCACTGCGACATCTCTGAAGGTGTGCCCGGACGTTCCCTGATCGTCAGTAATGACCATCCGAATATGCAGATGACCCTGTTCGGGAGCAACTCTTTCTCAGGTGCGATTCGTGTCCAGCAGGGCGTATT
This sequence comes from uncultured Lentisphaeraceae bacterium, assembly GCA_964480555.1. GTDB lineage: Bacteria > Verrucomicrobiota > Kiritimatiellia > RFP12 > UBA1067 > CAYZQL01. The sequence goes on from CAYZQL010000147.1 coordinate 5,229, forward strand.
GCGGATCGCTGACCGCTATCAGGCCAGTGGCATTCTTAACCAGTTGGGGGCTGGAACCGAAGTGTTTGCGTCCGGCAACACGGCGACGCTCGATCTGAACGGACTCTCCGTTGGGCCAGAAAAAACGCTGTATTTAGGCGGCGCGGGCGGCTGCGGGCTGGGAGCGCTGGGCAACAGTTATCAGGTACCGTTTCATACCAGCGTCTGGCACGGCGCGGTCTCGCTGGTCTCGACCGCCACGCTTGGCCGGGGCGTCGGCACGGGGCAGTTTTGGCCGTCCAGTTATGGCGGGCCGCTTGAGATTGCGGGCGATATCACCGACAACGGCAACGGATTTGGGCTGATCAAGAACTCGCCCAACCCGGTTTATCTGCGCGGCAACAACACCTACGGCGGAGGCACAACGATTACGGAGGGTTACCTTGTCGCGACCAACGCGGCCAATCTGGGGACGGGCCCGCTGGTTTTCAACGGCGGCACGTTCGGTTTCGGAAATCCCTTCGACCTCTCTACAATGACGCTGAGCAACATCAACAGCAAAGCCGTGATTCTCGATACGGACGGACATGACGTCACGATGGCCAATCCCATCACAAGCCAGGTTCTCAACGGATTGACCAAGGTCGGCGCGGGCACGCTGACGCTCTCAGGTTACAACAGCTACAAAGGCGTGACGACGGTCAATCGCGGCAAGCTGGTTCTGGACTACTCCGTGCAGCCGAACAGTAAGGTCGACACCGCCCAGTCGATGACCATGGCCAGTGGCTTTCTGGCGGTCAGTGGCGGGTCTGGCTTCACACAGACCGTGGGAAGATTAACAGTCAACGCGGGTGCCTCCGTGGTCTCAAACCTGAACCCATTGGGCGGCACGGTGCTCAATTTCGGCTCGACTCTGAGCCGGGGCGCGGGTGGCACCGTCACCTTCGGCACAACGGGCGCGGCGCTTTTGCTGTCGCCGGGCTTGGCCAACGGCCTGTACGGCGGTTTCGCGACCTTCGGCGATTCGACCTGGGCGACCAAGAACGCCGTGAATTATAACTTTCAGTTTATAACGGGTTACACTGACTACAGCGCGACATGGGGTGCGGCGAGCAATGTGGATGTGACGGTCTCCAATCTAGGCGGCATAGGGTCGGACGCGCAGGCGAATACGCTGCGCTTCAATGATTCCGACAGCGCTGGGCTGCCGGTGACGGTGACGCTGAGCGGCACCAATGGGTTGACGGCCGGCGGCATTCTGGTGACGCCCGCCATGGGCGCGAACCCGGTCACGATTCAGGGCGGTACGCTGACCAGCAAGAACAGCAACGACCTGATCATCTTCCAAAACAACACCAACGCGCCGCTGGTGATCACCTCGATCATCACAAACAGCGGTGTGACTTCCATTGCGCTGACCAAATCGGGGCCGGGTACGCTGGTCGTCTCCAATACCGCCAGTCTGTTCAAGGGGAACGTCTACGTCAACGGCGGCGCGTTGGAGATCTACAGCGCGATGGATCTTGGGGACACGAACTCCTCCAAAGCCGTTTACCTGAACGACGGCGCGACGCTGCGGCTGTTCGGGAGCTATGACCTGGGCAGCGCGGCGCAGGTCTGCCACATCGCGGCTGGCGCTGGCGATACGGTTATCGACATCCCCAATGCGGGTGACACGGTGACCCTGACGGGCCAGATTTACATTTCCGGGCGCGTATCCAAGAGAGGCAAGGGCACGTTGAAGCTCGCAAAGTCTTGCGCCGGGACACAGGTGATGGCTGATACGTTTTTCACCTTGGTGGTGGAAGAGGGGACGCTTGAGATGGTTGGCACCACCGAGTTTTTTGGCAAGCCGGGTGTCCTCGTCGTGCGTAACGGTGCTACGCTGAAAGGGAACAGGTTCTTCGCCCCCCGCAGTTTTGGACGGGCGGACTATCAGGATCGCTTCGTGCTGCGTGTGGAAGGTGATGGCGCGGTGATGGACCTGAATGGGGTGTCGTCGAGTGCCGGCTATGGGACGCTCCCTCTTGGGGAACCCTCGATCCTGCCGAACGATTATTTTGAAGGTGACGGGCGGCTGGTTCTGACCAACTCCAGTGTGACAACGGCGAAATACACGCTTACCCGGGGAACGCATGCCCGGTTCACCGGCATCTTCGAAGTGCCGGGGGATTATCTGACCAGCGGCAGCACAGCCGTTTTCGCGCTTCCGAATGGCGAGCTTAGACTGGGAAGTGCTGCAGTCGCCAAATTTGATGGGATAACGGACTTTTGCAAGTTCGGCGCGCTGACCGGAAGCGGCTATTTTGGAGGATGGGGAGATCAGGTCCGTCCGCCCTTCTATGTGGGAGATGACCGGAGCGAAACGTTCGAGTTCTCCGGATTTTTGATCGCCTATTTTTCTGGGGCTGGGTGGGGGAACACCCCTGCAACCGGCTGCCGCTTCATCAAGACCGGTTCAAGCACCTGGCGGATCTCGGGAACGACCAATGATCTCCGGCAGGCGTTCACGGTGCGCAAAGGCACGGTTTTGGCGGGCGCAGATTCTACGGGTGTCAACCTGGGTGCTTTGGGCAAGGGGCCGGTGTGGCTGGGCGATGCGGGGACGTTGGCGAACGAGAGCCTCGCTCTGCTGACGGACGGCCCGTATATGGTCGGCAACGCGGTTGAGATCAAGACGACCGCTTCGGATGTGACGATCACTTTGGGCGGTAACCAGACGATTGGTGCCTCGTCGTTCACCAACGCCTTGGTGCTGACGCGAGACGTGACGCTGACCTCGGCCAACACGGATGCGCCGAACGGGGTGACCTTCTCGGGCAAGATCACCGGGCCGGGCGGGATCACCAAGACGGGCGTCGGCACGGTCTACCTGACGGGTGCGGTCAGCAACGCCGGACCGACCGTGGTTCAGGCCGGTCAGCTTGTGGTACAGAGCAACGTGGCGATCACCAACGCTCTGACGGTGGCGGCGGATGGGACGGGCTCGGGAACGCTGGTGGTGAACGGGAACCTGACGCTGGGCGAGGGCGCCGCCCTGACGGTCCAGCCGGGCACGCTGGTCCGCGGCCAGACCTACACGCTGATGACGTGGACGGGATCGCGGACGGGAAGTTTTGCATCGGTCACGGAGCTTCCAGACGGTTGGCATGTGGGCTACTTGTCCGACAGCGTGGTGTTGTACTACGCGCCGCCGGGAACGCTGATCAAACTGCTGTGAGTTGGAATACCTGTTACACGTTACTCGTTGTGGGGTTACGGATTGACCGTTTCAGGTTGTTCAATCTTTAGGTGGAGCGTTTTGCAGAAAAGGTGATTTGCACACACCGAAAAGTGCTTCAATGGAATTGGGTAGAACTCATGACGGATAGGAAACAGGCCGCGCGGTACAGCGCGCCGAGTCTGGAGCGTGGGCTGGCCATTCTCGACTATTTGGCGCACCATCCCGGCGGCAAGGGGCAGGTCGAGATTGCGCAGGCACTGATGTGCCCCGTCACCAGCGTTTTCAGAATCACGCTGACGCTGGAAAAGTTCGGCTATCTGGAACGCGATGCCGAAACAAAGGTTTTCCGGCACACGCAAAAGATGCTGATGCTGGGCCAGCAGGCGCTTTCGGAGACGGATCTCATCGGCTGTTCAATGTCGGTGATGCGCGAGCTGCGCGATGTGCTGGAGGACACGATTCTGATCGGGGTGCTGAACGGGTTGGAAGTCATCGTGCTGGAGCAGGCGCTCGGGTCGCACCTTTTCCGCTTTTCGGTCAACGCCGGCCACCGCATCCGGGCGTATTGCTCCGCGCCGGGCAAAGCGATCATCGCTTACCTGCCTGAAACGCAACGCGAACGGGTGATCGGGCAGACCGATTTCGTGCGGTTCAACGCGAACACGATCGCCTCGCCGCAGGCTTTCCGAAAAGAGCTGCAAAAGGTGTCCGAGCTCGGCTATGCCGAGGACAAGGGCGAGGAGTACGCGGGCATCTATTGCGTGGGCGCGCCCGTTTTTGACCGCAGCGGTTACCCGATCGCTTCGGTCTGGGTGACGGGACCTGATACGCGCGTCCGGCCGGGGTTGATTCCAGGCATCGGGGAGAAGGTGAAAGCCGGGGCGGCACAAATCTCGCAGAGGATGGGGTATGCGGGATGAGGGGGGACGGAGGGCGGAGGACAGAAGTCGGAGGACATTAAATGAACGTGTTGGAGCAGTTTAAATTGGACGGCAAGGTGGCGGTGGTCACCGGGGCCTCAAGCGGCATCGGCAAACGCGTGGCGCTGGGGTATGCGCAGGCTGGGGCCAAGGTCGCCTTGGTCGCGCGCGATGCGGCGAAGTTGGAGGCCGTCGCACAGGAACTGATCGCGGCCACCGGTGCGGCGGTCACTGTTTTCCCGTGTGATGTGACGCTGCCGGAATCTGTTGCGCGCATGATCGGCGCCGTATGCGCGGAATGCGGCGGCGTGGATATCGCGGTGTGCAACGCGGGAATCGTCACGCTCAACGCGCTGGAAGAGATGCCGCTTGCCGAGTTCGAGTCGGTGCAGAAGACCAATGTGAGCGGCGTGTTCCTGACGGCGCAGGCGTGCGCGAAAGCGATGATCCGCCAAGGCCGGGGAGGAAGCATCATTGTCACCGCATCGATGTCGGGGCATGTGATCAACACGCCGCAGAAGATCGGGCACTACTGCGCGTCGAAAGCCGCGGTGATCCAGTTGGCCAAGGCGATGGCCGTGGAATTCGCGCCGCACGGCATCCGCGTGAACAGCGTGAGCCCGGGCTACATCATGACCG
>CAYZQL010000148.1:0-9982 GCA_964480555.1 uncultured Lentisphaeraceae bacterium
GGCGCGGAACATGCGGTGCTGCATCTGCTGTACGCGCGGTTCTGGCATAAGGTGCTGTTTGACCTTGGCTTCGTTTCCACCAAAGAGCCGTTCCAGAAGCTGGTCAACCAAGGCATGATTCTCGGGCTTTCGTACAAGGACGCGCGCGGCGTACTGGTCCCGATGGAGCAGGTGGAACTGCGGGCGGAAGGCGCTTTCCACAAAGAGACGGGGGAGAAACTCACCGAGTTCCCCGCCAAAATGTCAAAGTCGCTCAAGAACGTGGTGAACCCCGACGATGTGATTCGCGAGTATGGGGCGGACAGCATGCGGCTTTACGAGATGTTCATGGGCCCGCTCGAAGCGGTGAAGCCGTGGAACACCAAAGGCGTGGAGGGCGTCTTCCGCTTCCTCAAGCGCTCGTTCCGCATGATCGTCGAGCAGCCGGTCACCGACGAGCCTCTGACGGAGGGGCAGCGCCGCGTGCTGCACGCGACGATCAAGAAGGTGACGGACGATCTCGAGACGATGAGTTTCAATACGGCGATCAGCCAGATGATGATCTTCATCAACGAGTTCTCGGGCGCCAACAAGCCGCTTCCGCGCGAAGCGGCCGAGGCCTACGTGCTGCTGCTGGCGCCTTTCGCGCCACACTTGAGCGAGGAGCTGTGGGAGTCGCTGGGACATGCCGGCACGCTGGCCTACGCGCCGTGGCCTGCCTACAATCCGGACTATCTCAAGGTCGACGAGGTCGAGGTGCTGGTCCAGGTTGTCGGCAAGGCCAAAGCCCGCGTGATGATGCCTGCGGGCGCGGACGAGACGGCCATGAAAGGCCTGGCTCTGGCTCAGCCGTCCGTGCAGGAAGCGCTGGCGGGCAAGACCATCCGCAAGGTGATCTGCGTGCCCAACCGCCTGATCAACATTGTGGCGAGTTGAGCATGTCCCAGTCTCATTGAGACAAAACGACGCGGTTTCTGCGCCATGTGGCCCCAAAATTGGCCTTTTGCGCTGTGGTATGCTTTTTGCGTTGTCTGAGACGTGTTCAGCGGAGATAGGGAGGGCAGATGTTTTTTGATACGCAATACATGATTTTTGTGATGCTGCCGGCTTTGGTTCTGGCCGGCATGGCGTCGCTGATGGTCAAGGTCACCTTCAGCCGCTACTCGAAAGTGCGGTGCTATTCCGGGATGACCGGGGCTCAGGCGGCCGAGCGCATGTTGCGCAGCAACGGGATCTTCGACGTGAATGTGGAGGAGACCGGCGGATTTCTGTCGGACCACTACGACCCCACGAAAAAGGTGTTGCGTCTGTCGCCGGACGTCTACCGTTCGAACTCGTTGTCGGCGGTGGGCGTGGCGTGTCACGAGGCGGGCCACGCGCTGCAGCACGCCCAGTCGTACGTGCCGCTGACGTTGCGCACGGTGCTGGTGCCCGTTACGAACATCAGCAGCATGTTTGCCGCCTATGTTGTGATGGCGGGGTTCATGTTCCGGCCGCTGCTGCTGGTCGGCTGCGCGATGTTCGCGGTCGCCTTCCTGTTTTCGGTGGTGACGTTGCCGGTGGAGTGGGATGCGAGCGCGCGGGCCAAGCAGCACTTGGTCGCGGCCGGCATCGTGTCGCCGATGCAGGAGGCCGACGCCGGCAAGGTGCTGAACGCCGCCTTCCTGACCTATCTGGCGGGAGCGATCGGCTCGCTGCTGACCCTGCTCTACTATTTGGCGCGGGCAGGGGTTATCGGCGGCGGACGGGACCGCGACTAGACGCGCGGAACGCCTGTTTTTCGGTTGTTTCGATTCACTCGATTGAATCGATTCAAGCGAGTGAATCGAACGAAGCGAAGAAGGGAAACATTCACGAACCATGAGCAAGAAAACGCATACTTTCAAGGCCGAGATTCAGCAGGTGCTCGATCTGGTGATCCATTCGCTCTACTCGAAGAAGGAGATTTTTCTCCGCGAGCTGATCTCCAACGCCTCGGACGCGATCGACCGCGCCCAGTACCTCGGGCTGACCGATCCGGATGTCGTGGCGGATGCCCCCCTGTGGCGGATCGACATCATCGCCGACAAAGAGGACCGTACGCTCGTGATTGCCGACAACGGTATGGGCATGAGCGAGGAGGAGGCCGACAAGAACCTCGGCGTGATCGCCAGTTCAGGGACAAAGGCCTTCGCGCAGGCTCTGAAGGAGAAACAGCAGCCCAACCTTCCCGAACTCATCGGGCAGTTCGGCGTAGGCTTCTACTCGGCTTTCATGGTGGCCGAAGAGGTCACGGTCATCACGCTGAGGCGGGGCAAGGGGCAGAAGGCGGTCAAGTGGACCTCGAGCGGAGGCGGCTCTTACACGCTGGAGGACGCGGCGCGGGATAAGCCCGGCACAACGGTCGTCTTGAAACTGCGCGAGGGCATGGATGAGTATTTCGACGAATGGCGTGTTCGGGAACTGGTCAAGAAATACTCTAACTTCATCGCCTATCCGATCCGCTTTGGCGAAAAAGGCGAGGCTCCTAAAGAGGAGGCCGAGCCGTTCAACACCATGAAGGCCTTGTGGAAGCGCGCCAAGGGCGAGGTCAAGCAGGAGGAGTACGACGAGTTTTACACGCACCTGACGCATGACCACCATCCGCCGCTGAAGACCATCCCGATGTCCGTCGAGGGCGCGGTCGAGTTCAAAGCGCTGCTCTTCCTCCCGAAAGAGGCCGGCTTCGAGCTGCTGATGCCGAACAAGAAGCACGGGCTGAGCCTGTATGTGCGGAACGTCTTCATCGGCGCCGACTTCGATCTGCTGCTGCCCGAGTATCTGCGCTTTGCCAAGGGCGTGGTGGACTCCAGCGACCTGCCGCTGAACGTGTCGCGCGAGATGCTGCAAGACGACGCGGTGATCCGCAAGATCAAGAGCAACATCACGGGCAAGATTCTTGGCACGCTGGCCGAGATGCAGAAAGAGACGCCCGAGGTGTACCGGACCTTTTACGCCTCGTTCGGGCGCGTCCTCAAGGAAGGGCTGCACTCCGACTGGGAAAATGCCGACAAACTCAAGTCTCTTTTGCTCTTCCGCTCTGCCAAAGCCGAGGGCAACGGCTATGTGACGCTCAAGGAGTATGTGGCGGCCATGCCGGAATCCCAGAAGGAGATTTACTATCTGATCTCTGAGGACCTGGACACGGCGCGTCAGTCGCCGCACATCGAGGCGCTTGTCAAGCGCGGCTACGACGTGTTGTTCTTCACGGATGCGATCGACCAGTGGGTGGTGGACAGCCTGCGGGATTTCGACGGTAAGAAGCTGGTGGCCGTGGACAAGGGGCAGCTCGAGCTGGGCAGCGACGAGGAGAAGGCCGAATCCAAAAAGAAGCTGGAGCAAGCCGCGGGCGACTATCAGGCGCTGACGGCCTTTATCAAGGAGCGGCTCAAAGACGATGTCAGCGAAGTGCGGGTCTCGCCGCGGCTGACCGACTCCGCCTGCTGTCTGGTGGCTGACGAGCACGCGATGAACGCAAGCATGGAGCGGCTCATGCGGGCGATGAATCAAGAGGTGCCCAAGCAACTTCGGCTGCTGGAGATCAATCCCGACCATGTGGTGCTCAAGCGCATGAAGGCCATGTGCGAGGCGGACAAAGCGGATCCGAAGCTGGCCGACTACGTCGAGCTTTTGTACGGGCAGGCGCTCTTGGGAGAAGGCTCGACGCTGAAGAATCCGCAGCGCTTCACACGGCTGGTGGCCGAACTGATGGCAGGCGAGTAGCCTCTGGCCCGCGCGGCCGTCTCGCGAAACAGCCGAGCCAGAGGAAGACCTCTTTTGGGTAATGGCGGGTGGCCTGATTGTGGAGACGAACGCGGTCGCTCACGACGGAATGGGGGGCGTATTTTCTCACACACGAACCGGCTGCGTCTGGAGTTTGCGCTTCTGTATCTCGGGCTGCCGGCGGCGCTGCTGGCCGCGCGACAGATGGGGGTTTCTGTTCCGGTCGTGCCGGTGTTGTGGTGTGCGGCGTATCCTGCAGCCCGGTGCTTGGTGACCCGATACGGCTGGGGGCCGCGGGAGCTGCTGGGGGTTAGGGCGGACCGGCGGCAGGTTTGCGCGCTGGGGCTGCGCGTGGCGTTGGCTGCGGTCGTGTTGGCCGGCGGGATTCTGCTGGTGGCCCCTGCGCAGTTCTTGGAGTTGCCGCGCCGCGACCCTCGGCTTTGGGCGCTCGTGATGCTTTTTTACCCGGCGCTTTCCGTTTATCCTCAAGGCCTTCTTTACCGCGGCCTGTTCTACGCGCGGTATGCGTGCCTATTCCGGAACGAGCGCCAGTCCTGGTTGGCGGGCGCGTGTGTGTTCGGCTTGGCGCACCTCGTTTTCGCCAATTATTGGGCCGTGGTTTTAACGGCGGCTGGAGGGCTGTTCATCAACCGCACCTATCGAAAAACGGGTTCGCTCGTGTTGTCCGACATCGAGCATGCGGCTTATGGGCAGCTGGTCTTTACCTGCGGGTGGGGCCGTTTTTTGTATCATGGGACCATGCGTTTTCTGGAGGGTCTTGCCCGGTAGCGAGGCGGTTCCTTTCGAATGGGAGGGTGTGCGTGCTGCCTGCCAAGGGGATTTGCCCAGTGGGATTTGAAAGTTGGCAGTGGCGTAAGGGATTTGGGAAAGTGTATACTCATACCCTTTCTTGGTAAGGAGATCCCTGTGAACTGGCCTCTATTCTTCAGCACGTTTTTCTTGATTTTTATGGCCGAACTGGGTGACAAGACGCAGTTGGCGGTGATGAGCCAGTCAGCCGCGTCGTCGTCCAAGTGGACGGTCTTTGCGGCCGGGGTTGTCGCGCTTGCGGCATCGACCGCGATCGGGGTTCTGGCGGGCGATTTGATCCGGAAGTTTGTTCCGGACGAGCGGTACGTCAAATGTGTGGGAGGAGTCCTCTTCCTGATCTTCGGCGGCGTGATGTTGCGCGAGGTCTTTTTGCCCAAGGCGCTGCTGGCCGGCAGCCCGGCGCAGGAGCTTTCAGGAATCAAGAACTGGGTGGGCCGGTTTGTTATCCAGCAGGCGGCGGTTTTCGAGAAGGCCGCGTATGACGACTACGAAGCGCTGGCCGCCGCCTCTTTGAATCCCGAGGAGAAGGCGGTGTTTCAGCGGCTGGCGGTCGAAGAGCGCTGGCACCATGAGGCGATGCTGGGGGCGATCGCCTCGGGAGCGGACAACGACATCCCGATCACTCCCGATATGGCGGGCGAGCTGCCGCCTGTCGAGGACTTGATGCATGACGCGGTCAAGGCGTCGAAGGAAGTTGAGCACGCCATCGAGCACGAGCGGGCGATGGCGGAGTTCTACCGGACGCTTGCGCGTCAGAGCAAGGTCCTGCGGTTGCGCGAGACCTTTTTGGCTTTGGCGGTGGCGGAAGAGAATCATGCCCGGCGGCTGATTGGGCTGAGAAAATAGCAGGGGAGGGTCTGGGAAGGCACCGTAGTATGTCCGAGTGGATCGATATCCGAAAAGACGGGCAGCATGTGGCGCGCGAGCGTGAAAAGGCGCGTGCTTTGCGTAAAAGTGTCTGGTGGCGGCAGCAGGTCCAGGCCGGTGTGTGCCATTACTGCGGCAAGCGCGTTGGGGTGGCGGCGTTGACGCTGGACCATGTGGTGCCGGTTTCACGCGGCGGCACCAGCACGAAGGGGAATGTGGTGCCCGCATGTGACGCCTGTAACAAGGGCAAGAAATATCTGACGCCTGCCGAACAGATCTTGGAGCAACTGGAGCAGGATGGGCTTGGAGGTGAAGAATAATGGCGCCGAAAAGCCTGATTGTCGTGTCTCCGCACGGATTCTGTTCGGGCGTCGCGCGTGCGGTAGAGACAGCCGAGAGGGTGCTGGACCGGTTTCGAGGAGAACCGGTCTACTGTCTGAATGAGATCGTGCACAACCGTCAGGTCGTGGCACGCTTGGCCGGGCTTGGGATGGTCTTCGTAAGCGACCCCGAGGTTGTGCCGGAAGGTTCGCTTCTGCTCTTTTCCGCGCACGGGGTGTCGCCCGGTGTGCGGCGGAAGTCTGACGCGCGACGGCTGCGCGTGATTGATGCGACCTGCCCTTTTGTGACCAAAGTGCATCACGAGGTGTTGCGTTTCGCAGCGTCAGGTGCCTGCGTGATCTGTATCGGTCACCGGCGGCACGAAGAAGTGGCGGGTGTCGCAGGGGAGGCTCCCGAGCACGTCCGGATCGTCGAAAGCGCTCAGGAGGCAGAGGCGCTCGCTGTGCCCGAAGGCAAGCGGGTGGCCGTGGTGACGCAGACGACGTTGGGGGCGGCGCAGGTGGATGCCGTAATGACGGTTTTGAGGCGGCGTTTTCCCTCGCTTTTGCTCCCCGCGAGCACGGATGTCTGTTATGCCACGCGCAACCGTCAGCAGGCGGTCGGTGCGCTGGCAAAAACGTGCGGGCTGGTGCTGGTGTTGGGGTCTGAGAACAGCTCAAACAGCCAGCGGCTGGTCGAGACCGCGCGGGCAGGTGGCGCTCGGGCGTTGCTTGTGAGCGGGCTGGATCAACTGGAGAGTGTGGCCTTGGAGGCGGCGCGGATTGTGGGGGTCACGAGCGGCGCATCAACGCCTGAATCCTTTCTTCACGACGCGGTCAAGGTTCTGCGGGAAAGATACGGGTTTCCGGAGCCGGAGCCGCTGGTTGCGGTTGAAGAGAATTCTCATGTATTCCGGCTGCCCGGATTGCCGTCGTGAGGGAACGCAGACGTATGGATGACAAAGCGTTATTTGCGATTTCGTGTGGCTTGTATGTGATTGGCGCCCGCAGCGAAGAGGAGTTGGCGGGATGCGTTGTGGATGCCTTCATCCAGTCGACCGCGTTTCCTGCAACCGTGATCCTGTGCTGTCAGCACCAGACCCGGACGAACGCCTGCATCAAGGCAACGGGCCTGTTCAGCGTGTCGGCGTTGCGCGAAGAGGAGGACCCGCTCGTCGTGGCGCTGTTCGGTTTTCAGTCGTCGCGCCACGCCCGGAAGTGGGAGCATGTCCCGTATGTGTTAAAGGACGGGCTGCCCGTCTTGCAGCGTCCGGCGGCGTGGTTCACGTGCAGGGTTTTGTTCTCGCACGAACTGGCTTCGCATACGCTTTTCCATTGCGAGGTGCTGGACGCGCAGCAAGGTGAAGGCGTGCCGCTGACGTATGGGTTTTATCGCGCGCAGATGAAAGGCGCTACGATTGCCGCGTTTCAGGCTTTCAAGAAAGCGCAGGCCGCATTGACGGCGGGGGGGGCGGGAACGGCCGCCCAAGTGAACAAATAGGGCCGCAGCCTTTCCGAACGGGATATGAAATGGTTCTGCAGCAGTATCTGAGACATCTGCCACACATTGGGGCACAGCGCGAACAGCGACTGCGGAAAGAGGGGTGTGCGTGCTGGAGCGGCATTCTGAATGCGGCAAATCCGCTGGCTGGCTTTGACCGGTCTGCATGGGATGAGATCCGCATGGCTTGCGAGCAGAGCCTGCGCGCGGCGGAGGCTGAGGACGCCGCATTTTTTACCGCGCGCATCCCGCCGCCGGAGCAATGGCGCGTGTTGGCGCACTGGTTCGGGCAGCTCTCCTATTTTGACATCGAAACGAGCGGTCTGGAAATCGGCAGCACGGTTACCCTGATCAGCTGTTTCCACCGGGGAGACCCCCTGTGTTACCTGGCGGACGAGAACATGGACGATTTCCTTGACTTGATGGAACAGGTCAAGGTGCTGGTCTCTTTCAACGGTGCAAGCTTTGATGTGCCGCGCGTGTTGGACCGATTCCACATCCACAGGCTGCCCTGCGCCCACGTGGACCTGCGGTGGCTTTGCCATCACGCCGGATGGCGCGGGGGGCTTAAAAAGATCGAGGGTGCTCTGGGGCTGTGCCGTCCGCCTGACTTGGTCGGCCTGGGAGGTGCCGAGGCGGTCGGGCTGTGGCAGGCGTGGGCGGGGCAGGGTGATGTGTCCGCCAAGCGCACGCTCGAGCGCTACTGTGTGGCGGACACCGTGATGTTGAGCCTGTTGGCGAGCCGTCTGATCGCGCAGCACGGCGTGACGGTGGCCGTGCCCTCCGAGGCGGAACTCTGGCGTCGGGTTTCCGAGGCATACCCCGACTTGGGGGGGGCTTCGGCCAGGGTGCCGCCGTCGCATGAAGCGTTCCCGCGGCCACGCTCCCTCCCGTCACCGGTCGTTACCGCGGATCTTTTTTCAATTGCGGAAATGATGGGGGAGGTCAAAGGGCTTTCGCGCTCGGAGAAGCAGGCTCGGCTGCGCGAGCGCTGGCGCCAACAGCAGAAGGTGGGGGGCTGAAAAAACCCTTTATCCCGTTCGCCTTCTGTGCTCTAATATCCGCGCATGACAGAGCCAAAAAGGATGAATCGCCATGACAGATCCCGACTGCATCTTCTGCAAGATAATCGCCAGGCAAATACCTTCTTTCGTGCTTTACGAGGACGCCAGCGTCTTGGCTTTTCTTGACATTGCCCCTTTTGAAAAGGGGCATGCTTTGGTGGTCCCCAAGCAGCACGCCGTTCACCTGACGGATCTTCCGGATTCGGCGCTGGCCCCGTTGATGCCTGCCGCCAAGCGCGTGGCCGAGCTTTTGCTGAAGCGACTGCCCTGCGACGGCTTCAATGTTCTTCAGAGCAACGGGCGCTGCGCGACACAAGTTGTTCCCCACGTCCATTTCCATGTCATTCCGCGGTGGAACGGGCGTGCCATGAAATGGATTTCCGGAAGCTACGATTCTCCCGAGGAAATCGCGGCGTTTCACCGCCGGCTCACCATCGCCTAACCTGTTTGCCCCTTTTTCTTGTGTACCTATGAACCCTTCTTTCCAAGAGACCGTATTCGAAATCTGCAAAAAAAATCCGCGGTATCATCCCGACGCCTATTTCTTTCTGGTCGAGGCGCTGGACAGCACCGTCAAGGATATCCGCAAGAGCCAGCCCGACCACGGTCGCCACGTCAGCGGGAAGGAACTGCTGGAAGGCATAAAGGCCTATGCCATTGACGAATTCGGGCCGCTTGCCCATACGGTTTTTTCCGAGTGGGGGATCCATGCTACGCAGGATTTCGGCGAGATCGTTTTCAGCCTGGTCGCGGCAGGGCGCTTGGGCAAGACCGAGAAAGACAGTCTTGAAGATTTCAAGAACGCCTACGACTTTGATGAGGCGTTTCGGCTGCCGTTTGAACCGCAGCGGGCCGAAGCCCTTCCTGCGGCGCCGGCGCGCGCTTCGCGCCGCCACAAACGCACGTGAGCGCTCCTTGCTTCCGGCGCTGTCACGGCGCGCTTGCTTCGGGCGAATATCCGAACACGGAGCGGAACGCTGCGCACACCCGCGTTTTCACCAGCCGCATATCGGTCTCGCAGCAGAGCAGGCTGTTCAGCGAGGTCACGCCGGCATTCCGCAGACCGCACGCCACAATGCCGTTATAATCGGAAAGCCGCGTGTTGACGTTCAGGGCGAACCCGTGCATCGTGACCTGGTGCGACACGCGGATGCCCAGCGCCGCCAGTTTGTTGTCGCCCACCCACACGCCGCGGTTCCGGGCGTCACGGCCGGCCTCGATCCCAAAGGTTGCGGCGACGCGGATGAGGACCTCCTCTAAACCGGTCACATACTCCAGCACCTTCAATCCGGCCTCCCCCAAATGGAGGATCGGATACCCGACGAGTTGCCCTGGGCCGTGGTAGGTCACATCGCCGCCGCGTGAGGTCACAACCCGCTCGATGCCGGCCCGCCTCAGGGCCTCATCGGAGTAGAGGAGGTTGCTTTCCGAAGCCGAGCGCCCCAGCGTGTAGACCGGCCGGTGCTCCAGCAGCAGCAGCGTGTCGGGGATGCTCCCTGCCACGCGCTGCGCGTGTAGCCGCTCTTGCATGGCCAGCACGTCGCCGTACCCCGCGTCCCGTCCCAGATCAGAGACCGTCAGTTGCCGCATCTGCGCCCCTTCCCGAAACACAAAAGCCGGTCACCCTGCGTGAGCACGGTGACCGGTCTTCCAGAAAAACTTCCGCAGACGGCCGTTAG
>CAYZQL010000149.1:0-9974 GCA_964480555.1 uncultured Lentisphaeraceae bacterium
CCGGCAGCGCCATGTACTGCAGAAAATAGAGCGCACTCAATAACACCCGCGTTTTAAGCGCCACCTGCGGTTCGGACATCTTTCCCCCCTTTACCTTTTCGGCACACCCGTTGCCGATGCCATCGCACACCCCGGAACAAACGGGAACAGCCGGCACACCTCATCAGCCGTCGGCTGATACCCATACTCGCTAAGTTCATAGGCCTCGATAAAGCCGATCCCCTTCGCCCGTTCCATGCCATAAACCTCCGCCAGACGGGCACGGAACCGGGCGGCGTCGGACGCTTTGCGCGGGAGCATCCAGTGCGTCTTGATGAACGCCTTGCGTCCCTCCAAAGAAGAGGGAACCGGTTCGGCAATCCGCTTGTCGAACACCAGCCACTCGAAAAACTGCGACTCGTGTGAGCAGAGGGCCGTGAGCAGCTGATCCATCTCGTCCCCGATATCGACAACGATGTCCGGCCGGATCTCCGCCGGCTGAGTGAACGCGTCGCGCAGAAAGTAGATCGCGGGTTTGACCGCCGGAATGGGCGTTTCCGGGCACCATAGCGGCACCCCCAGCAGATAGGCCGAGTCCATCACCAAGGTTCCGACCGCCCTGTGGTCGGCATGGTAGTCGCACGTGCGGTGCGTAATAACCAAGTGCGGCGCGAACCCTCGGATGAGACGCGTCATCTCTTGACGCATCTCGAGCGTCACTTCTAGCTCGCAGTCGTGGTGACTGAGGACCCGGTACTCGTCGACGCCCAAGATCGCCTTCGACCGCTGCGCCTCCTGATACCGCCGCGCGGCGAGCGCCTCCGGCGACATCGCCATGTGCCCCTTGTCGCCGTTGCACATCGAGACCAGCTTCACCGTCGCCCCGACCTTCACAAAGTTCAGGGCCAAGCCGCCGCCCGTAATGTCGGGGTCATCCGGATGCGCCCCGATGATCATCACCCGCAGATCTTTTGGTTCCATCGTCATCATCGCGATTTCCAGTTTCGAGTTTCAAGCGTCCAATACCACCGTCTTTCCACAACGTGCCGACATTTTTTCAGCATCTACGATACGCACCGAATCGCGCGATTCTTGAGGCGAGGTGATCCCCTCAACCGGCTTGCCGCTCATCTTATCGGCAAACCAGCTGATCTCATTCTGGTAGGGATCTGACACGGGCAGCTCGGGCGTGAAGGGCTCACCCTCCATCGGGTACAGGCAGAACTCCGGCGTCCGTTTCGAGGCCATCACCAACGTTGCCCGCTCAAATGTGACCTGGAAACCGCGCTCGAACCCGAAACTCTTGGCCATCCCCCAGCCTCCCTCCGCCGTGACGACCGCGCCGCCGACATCATAGGAGGTCGCGATGTGGATCATCGTTCCGTCGCGGTCATAATAGGCGGAACTGGTCACCGCACGCGGCATGCCGAACAGAAAATTCACCATGTCTGTGTCGTGGATATGCAGGTCCAGCGCCACGCCCCCGCTGCGGGACTCGTCAAAGAACCAGCTCTTGCCGCCGTCCCGCGTCCATCCCGGCGCCACGCTGTAACGCCCGAACCGCGCGGCGATGACCTTGCCGTACGCGCCGCTCCCGATCAGTCGCTTCGCATATGCGTACTCGTTGCGGAAGCGCAGGCACTGGCCGATCACCAGCTCCGTGCCCGCCGGCGCCGATCTCCACGCCGACAACAGTGTGTCGCAGTCTGCCGTCGTCAACGCCATCGGCTTCTCACAGAGCACATGGATTCCCTTGGCCAACGCCTGGCAAGCCGTCGGCACATGCAGGAAGGTCGGCAACGTGATATCGACGACGTCGGGCTTGGCCTCCTCCAACAGGCGTGCGTAATCGTCAAAGATCACGGCGTCCCCGTAATCGCACGATGTGTCTGCGCCCGCCACGTTTCCGTTAGCTGCCGCCGGCACATCGAACTGCCGCGTGTCCCTGTCGCACAGCGCGACGACTTCCGCACCGGGCACTTTCTTCCAGCACCCGTAATGCATCCGCCCCATGAAACCGAATCCGGCGATCGCGACTCTCATCGTGTCTCCCTCACGAGTTTATCGATCCGACGGTTGCGATAATAGAGAATCATATCGGCAAACACCAGCACGGCGTTCAGCAGGTACAGCCAGACCACGCCGTCGACCTTCTCCTGCCACCACAGTTTGTGGGTCAGGCCGGAAAGGTAGCCGACGAAAACGATGAGCAGGAAAAACCAACTCTTTCCTTTGTTCGTCCGCGACCGCCATGACTTCAGGATGGAAACCGGCCACGCCATGCCGAAACAGACCAGCATGGCAGCCTCGAAAATCGGAAACGTCATTCTTTCCCTTTGGTTAAGAGTCCAAGGTCCACGGTTTACGGTACGCGACACCCAGCAGCGAGTCCGCTTCCGGATCGTTGACAAAACGCTCCGTCGCGGGATTCCACTTCAGGTTTTTCTTGCCTAAGCGCAGTCCGATGTTGACCAGATGGGCTATTGTAATCGACCGATGGCCGGTCTCGCACGGGGAAATGACCGGTTTTCCGGTCAAAACACCCTCAATGAAATTCCGCTCGTGCTGGCTGCTCACATACAGCTTCACCTCGTCGTCCCGCGTCTTCTGCCGGATCAGGTCGAACGGTCTAGTCTCCATCTTGCCGCCGCACACATACAGTTCGCGTCCGCCCTCTCCGTAATACCGGAGAAACCGTTTCTGAGGCTCGTTGTACTCGGTTGAGGCGTGTACGCGCGTGCCGTCGGCATAGACGATCTCGAAGCTGAACTTGGACGCCACATTGTACAGGCTGCGCTGGTCCAGCTCGCCCCAGATGTTTTCGATGGCGACCGGCCCGGACGCGTCCATGTCCAGCGACCACTGCAGGATGTCGATGAAATGGGCGCCGTGATCCGTCAACATGCCCCCGCCGTAATCGAAATTGAAACGCCACTGCATCGGCACATGAATTTTCGGTATGTAGGGGCGCTCCGGCGCAGGCCCCAGCCACAGGTCGAAATCGACGTACGGCGGCGTGGGCGAAGGCGCTTCACTGAGTTGCGCCTCCGTCTTTCCGAACCGGGATAATCCGCCGGGCAGCCCCAGCTCGATGCGGTGCAGTTTGCCGAGCCGCTTGTTCCGGATGAACTCGGCCGCCATGCGTCGGTAAGGGTCGCACGAGCGCCCCTGCGCCCCTGCCTGGAAAACGACACCGTGTCTTTTGACCGCCTCACACAGCGCACGCCCCTCAGCCACGCTGTTCGCCAGCGGCTTCTGGCCGTAAATGTGCTTGCCCTTGCGTGCCGCCCAGATGCCGACCACCGCATGCCAGTGGTCCGGCGTCGCCACGCACACCGCGTCCAGGTCTTTGTCTTCCAGCATTTCGCGGAAGTCTGCAAACGTCGTGCACCCGTCGTACCCGGACTGCCCCGTCTTCTTCGCGTAGAAACCGTTGACCTGCCGCCGCGCCGGCTCGCGGCCGCCCGGCAACTCCGCCTTGTAACCGTAGAAAGGCCCCTCCTTCACCGGGTCGCAGACCGACACGACCTGCGTATTGTCGTTGTGCAGAAAGTTCTTCAGGTTGTCCGTCATGCCCTCCACCCCGCAGCCGATCAGGCCGAGGTTGACCCGGCCAGACGGTGCCGGCCGTCCGTCCTTCCCCAAGGCGGAAGCCGGAATAATCATTGGGAAGGCCGCAGCTCCAGCCGCTGCACCCATAAAAGAGCGTCGCGATACCTGTGTTCTTTTCATTTATGCCCCTTATACACGTTTAACGGTTTTATGCCGTCGGCAGGTCATTCGTCAAGCCTAGAGGGAAAGAGACAAACCGTTCCCTGCGACTGAGTTCCCCCCTCACCGCGGCAAAGTTCAGTCTGTAACATGTAAACGGCATTCGTCTTGAAAGCAGGCACGGCAAGCCGGTAATCGAAACCGGAACCGGGACCGTGCCTGATGACCCCGGCGAATCCGTTCCTTGAATCCCGGGCAATCTCCTTTCCGTCCTCCAACAACGCCACGTTTCGGATCCGGAGCTGCTGGTTGCCCCGCAGGAAAAGGAAACGCGCGATATACTCTCCGGACTCGTCGACCGCCGCATTCACCCGCCAATTCCGGACCGTCCACGTTTCCGGGGCGCTGCGCCAAAAAGCCACGGTCCGGAACCAGGCCGGATCCTCAAACGGCGCCACATGCAGCCCCAGATCCCGCAACCGCGCAGAGATCTCAGGCGCGCGCTGACGAAAGGCCGGCCAGGTAACTTTCGCATCCGGTGACCACGCCCGTTCGGCAATGGCCGCGGCGCGCGGAAAGATCTTCCACTCGGCCTCCACACCATGAAAGCATGACTCACCCCAGAGACATCCCTGCAACCCCAGCACATGTTTCTGATGCTCCGGCGCGATTCCCTCCACCGGATCGAAGGAGAGTATCCGCTCGCAGTTGATGACGCGTGCGCGGTTGTAGCCGAACCCGTCCGCCTGAATACTCTGCGGAATGTCGAGATACAGGTGATAGCGCGGCGCCATCACCGTGTCGTTGCCCATGGCCGCGGCGGCTTGCCCCCCTGTGATTTCACGCCACGACATCACGGTCGCCCCGGGCGCGAGACCCCCGTCGAGAATCTCGTCCCATCCGAGCAGACGCCGGCCCTTGGCGGTCAGATAGCGGTCAAAGTGGCGCACCATCCAGCTTTGCAATTCGTGTTCATCCTTGAGCCCGTGCGCAGCCTTTCGCGCCTGGCACTTCGGGCACTTCTCCCAGATGCCTTTCGGGCATTCGTCGCCGCCGATATGGATGAACGGCGCGTCAAACAGCTCCAGAACCTCGTCGAAAACCTGTTCGAGAAAACGGATCGCCTCATCGTTGCCCGCGCAGTACATGAACTCCGGCTTGCCGGTGCAGCTCAAATGGGGATAAGCCCGCATCACGGCCGTGCTGTGGGCCGGCAGTTCGATCTCCGGAATCACCATGATCTCGCGCGAACGGGCGAACGCCACAATCTCCCGGATATCCTCCTGCGTGTAGAACTGGGCGGACCGGTCGGGATTCGTGTGGTCGCCGATCGCTCCGACGGTCGTGAGTTCCGGAAAGCGCTTGATCTCGATCCGCCATCCAGGCGCGTCGGTCAGATGCCAGTGAAAACGGTTCAGCTTGAGCGTCGCCATGGCCTCCAACAGTTTCCGCACCGTAGCTTTTCCCATGAAATGACGGCTTTCGTCCAGCATGATGCCGCGCCAACCGAAGCGCGGCGCGTCACGGATCTCGACGCATGGCACCCCCCCCGCATAGGGGCGCAGCAATTGTTGCAGGGTCTGGAAAGCGTAGAAAAAACCGGCACGGTCGGAGGCGGTCAGCCGGACGAGTTCTGGCGTGACCAGCAGGCGATAGCCCTCGTTCGGCATCGGATCATCTTTTGCATCCGCGCAGAGCAGAATCGTGCCTGCCGCGGGCGGTTTGCCTTCCTCCGCCTTCTCCACCGGCAACGGTTTGCCCGAGGCGGTCACATTCCGCCACACCCAAGCCAAATGTCCGGCGGCACTCGAACCGCCCCTGGCCTGCGGCTCATACGCCACCACGGTGCGCTCGTCGATCGCGAAGAACCCCTCCCGCTCCTCGACCTGCGCGGGCAGTGGGCAAAGGGCCGGCAACGCCGCGCACACAGGTAACGCACCCAACTTCAATGCCAAAAACCCTACGCTCACATATCTTCCGGCTGTCATCTCTTTCATGGCTCCCTTTTCCAGCGCTGAATTCTTTCCAACTCATCAGCCAAACGTGTCCGTATGCCGATTAGCCGAGTGTGATCCCTGTCATAATGAGTAAGGTCTTGGACGAGTTGGGTGGTCAGTTCATCAACAGCCGCGATCCCTTTTGCGTCTCTCAACATCACCATCCATTCGTAATCCTCAATCCCATCTCGGAAATGCGCCAAACGGATGGAACCGATAGGTCCCGCCTCGCACGGATAAAGAAAAATGCCGTCGCCCGGCATCTCCAGCCGGTTTGCGGTGTGCCATTCGGTCAGATAGGTGTCGTCTGTCTTGAGCGGAGGCCTTTCAGGCCAGTTGTTCACATGCCAGAAAAGGAAGCCGTCCGCGCGGTACTGATGGGTCATCCAGCACAACAGGCGACCTTCAATCCACGGATATTCAAGTGACGCCAGGTTCGCGAAGGGATAGGTCGGCCCGCAACAGGTATACCACCACACCTGTTTGCCATGGCCTTTCAGTTGATCCGTGATCTCCTTGGTGAACGTGTAAGTCACCGGACAATACCAGTCCGTTGTGACTAAACACGGATCGTTGGTGCCCCCCCGCCACATATCCTTGTACATCTTGGCGGTGGTCATCAACGGGATTTCAGGGAAGTCGGTCTTCATCTTGCGCCAGATTTCATCGATCAGCGGATAATACTCGTGCGTGCGTTCATCGAAGCCGTATACATAGGCCATCTTCTCGAGACCGTGTTTTTTCAGCTCCGCCACATAGGGTGTCAACCGCGCCTTGAACGAATCATAAAATTCCGGGGTAAAAACGGAGGTCGGCGCATGGCAGACCCACTTCTGAGTAGGATTGGACGGTTTCGGGACCATGTTAAGTATGTTGAACCGGTTCATGCCTTTTTCACGGGCATAGAGCAGATCTTCGATCAGCGGCGGCTCCGTGCGGGAAATGTCGTCCGGATTAAGCCGGTGCGCCAGCATAATGTCATGCGACTTCCGCTTCATCTCCTCAAACCGACCGGGGTATTGCGCCCGGGTGAACCCGTCCATGACACAGAATGCGGTCGGCAAGCCAAAGGTCTTGGGGTTCGCAAAGGAGCGCACCTTCAGCAGAACCGGGATCTCCCGTAACAGGTTTCCGCCCGCCTTCACCGTCACCTTGCCCGTGTATCGCCCCGGTTTTGCGTCCGTATGTGCGTAGGCGGTGAGCCAGACGCCTTGCGTCGAACCTTTGCGCACACGGAACGGCGCGGCCGGCAAAAGCGGATCAGGAAGCCACGCCTCGGTCAACGGCACGCCGCACGGATGCGCCTTGAAAGGGGGCTCGCGTGCGACATACCCGATGCGTTCCCACGACACGCTGCCGTCTAAAGGCTCCATGTCAGCGTTCACGAAAGAGGATAACGACACAGTAACGTCATTCAGTCCCTTCTCTCCGCAGGCAGTCACAAGAACCTGAGCGTTCTCGCGTTCATTCCGGGCGAGATCCAGCGTGATCGCCCGCGTGTCCGCCTGCTCTTCCTCAGTGGGATAGGTCAACGGGGTGACGCGCCGCAGAGCCTCCGCAGACCAGACAACACACGCCGTTTTAACGGGATTCTTCGGCCGCGTAAAGGCCGGGATTGTGAAGGCAAAATTGCGCGTGCTGCCTTTCTCCGAGAGTACAACCTGAACCGAGGCCGGATCCTTTTCTCCGTCTGTGATAAAACAGACGTGCTGCCCCTTTCCCGAGAAGGACTGCAGAGCACCCCCTACCGCATTGCAGGTCCGGCAGTGCCAAACGCTGTCCTTCAGAAAGGACAGATGGACGCGGACGCCTTCCGAGTGCGGGTAGTCAGAAAAGAACTGTGCGGACTTAATTTCCAGCCCAGGCTGCCGCCGTTCAAGAAAAACCTGATCAAACCAGACACGTCCGCTCCCCTTACGGAGGAAGACATTGCCCTTGATTTTTTTGACCGGTTTTTCTGGACAAAACAGGTCGGCGGCATATTCCCAGTCGTGAGACGATTGCGTCCACTTGGCCGTTTTCCCCCAAGCGTTACTCCCGTCCTCGTACCAAATGTCGAGATAGATACAGTAATCCTCCGCGGTCACGTTCTCTGCCTTGCTCCAGCCGCCGAAAACCACAGGCGTCTTATCCGGTTTTGGATAGACGATCTCTTGCACCACGCCGGAACACTCACCGGAACCAGAGGCTTCACAGCGGATCGACCGTGTGCCCGATTTCTTGACGGCCGTATCAAGCACATAGGCGCTGCGGGGTTGCCAGCACCCGAGTTTCCCGCCTGTGCCCTCTTCAAAATCCCCGTTATCGAACCCCTGCCCTCGCAACGCGCAGGCCGAAGCCGCCACACACAACATGCTCAGACATTTCCATATCCAGACCCGTGTGTGCCGCCCTTTATGCGCCGCCTCTGCGACAGGCACCCCCTTCCATAAATCTTTTTCTTCCATACGCCAACCATTCCCAAAAAAAGGATGAACCGTAACTCCTTATCACGTGTCAGCCCCTGTGCATCCTCGATGCCCTAACCGCCTTCGGCACCCCAAAACCGCCTACGTCTATTAGGGTGCCGTGTGTACCCCCCGGAATCCGAACGGGAAATAGCGTGACGTGTCGGCATGCGACGCCAGATAGCGGTCCGATACAGTGGTATTCGAATTGAATCCCCCGCCCCGGCGTCCCATGCCATTGACCCATGTGGCATTTGCGGCCTCGCCGGCGGCGGTCAGCGTACCCGACCCGTGGTCGCCAATAAAGACGCGGCCTGAGTCGTTCCCCACGGTTTTACAGCGCTCATACAGGTTTCCAGTCAGTTCCATGATCCCCCAATAGCTTGCGCCCGCCTGTTCGCGCGTGGAGGCCGCCGTGGCATAGATTCCCGCACGTACCGGTCCGCCTATCAGCACAGCGTTGCCATAATTGCAGTTGGCAATGCCGGAGGCCGTCGTGGCGGTCGAGGTTCCGCTCCCGTCAACGCCCGCATGTCCCGTCTGCTGCTTGATCGCCGTGCCGCCCCATGCGTACTCGCCGGCCACCGGCAGGGCCGGGCCGCGGCACGCCTTCTCGTACTCGAACTCGGTCATCGGGCGCAGACCGGCCCACGCCAGATAGGCGCACCCGTCACGCCACGAGAGCCAGTTGCAGGCCCGGTCCGGCGCGGCGGCCGCAAAGGCCGGGTACGTGCCGGAGATCGTGTAACGCTCCGTATTGGTCGGATTATAACGGCTAGCCGACTGTGTGACCGTCAGTTTATTCAGGAACTCCGCGTACTGCCCCTGCGTCCCCTCGTACTTCATGCAGTAAAACGCCTGATACCCCTTGGGGAACGCCTTGGGCAGCGTGCCCTCCGGACCGATCGTGTTGTTGCCGCTTGTCGATGTCCCCCAGAGTTTGTCGGCACCCGGCCCGATCTCGATGGCGTCCTCCGATGTGACGGGATAAGCGTTCGTGGTCTGCTCCGTCCCGTCCGGCCGGTAGAAATGGCCGCTCTCGCCGCCGGTGGAACCCAGCATGAAGGCACCTTGCGGCACATAGACCATCTCGATGGCGTGGACCGACACCTCGACCGGCGTCCCGCTGTCAAAAGCGTAGCCGTTCGTCGCGTACGTCCAGCACAGTTTCAAACCCGTGTAGCTGACATGGCCCACGCCCGCGCCGGAGCGGTAGACGAACACGCCGATGCCGTCCGGCACGCTTTCGACGACGCTGCCAGCCGGAGGCGTGTGGTCGCCGTCAACATTGGAAAGCGCGGCGTGCTGCCAGTCGTTCGACCCTTGCGGCCGAACTTTGACGAAAATCCAGGCCGCGTCCCAGTTGCCCGCATCCCGCCACGAATTGTCCCACGCGAGATCACATTTCACATGGACCGTCTGCCGCTGGTCGTCCCAGTCGGTCAGCAGCACGTTCGAGACCCTGATGTTGTGAGCCGAAGCGCAAACGCACCCAAACACAATCGCCGCAGCAGCCAGCCGACCGCTCCTTACGCATGCTCGTTTCATCCGATCACCCTTTCCATACATGGCGCTCCCGCGTTCCTGTCAATCACCCTGTCATACGGGAACGAGTCCGGTATCAACCGACATCAGTACCATACCACAGGCATGGCTAGGTATGGTTATGAATAGTTCTTGGGCTTTCCATAACCTCAAGTTATGGAAAGCCGGAGACGCGACGGCGGGAGACGGAGGCTTTCAGCCGTTCCAAAAACATGCGGAGCGCGAGCGAGAAGACATGGTTGCGGTTCGTGTTGTAACCGAAGCGGATGGGGATTGTCTTGTCCAGTTCGCGCAC
>CAYZQL010000150.1:0-9860 GCA_964480555.1 uncultured Lentisphaeraceae bacterium
CGATCATCATCGAGAGCATCTTCGAGATCCCCGGCATGGGCCGCCTCAGCTGGGAAGCGCTCACCGGGCGCGACTACGCCGTGTTCCTGGCCCTGCTGGCCCTCACCTCGCTGCTCCAGCTCGTCGGCAACCTGCTCTCCGACTTCTGCTACCTGCTCATCGATCCGCGCATTCACTTCGGCCAATCATGAACGTCGTTCCCTTCATACGGCTCTCGCCGCTCACACGGAAGCGTCTGCAGAACTTCCTGCGCATCCGGCGCGCGCGCGCGGCGCTGATTCTGCTCGCCGCGCTCTTTGCGGTGAGCCTCGTCTCGGAGCTGCTCTGCAACAGCCGGCCGCTCTATCTGCGCGTCAACGGCAGGCACTATCTGCCGTTTCTCCAGAACCTCACCGTGCGAGACCTTTCCGGCCCGGAGGCCGAGGCCACGCGCGTGAACTACCCTGCGTTCGTGGCGTCGCCGGCGTTCACCGGCGACCCCCGCAACCGCGTGCTCTGGGCGCCGGTTCCCTACAGCCCCGGCGACGTGGTCAACGCCGCCACCCTGAGCGCCTACCGCACCGTCAAGGTTTCCGTCGTGCCCGAAGTCCATGTGGGCCGCATCAACGTGCTGCCGGACGGCACCGTCATCCGGCCCGAGAGTTGCGAACCCTTCTTTCCCGGCGTTGCTCGTATCGGCGGTTTACGGCTTGAGGACCACTGGACGATCCCCGCCGACTTGCGCGCGGCGCTCGCGGCACGCTTTGTCGGAGGACTTGCCGCGTCCGCACAAACCTTTGTCCTTGCGCATGCGGCACAAGCCGGCATGCGCGCGCGCGTCACCTTGCCCGAAATGTCTGCTCGCGCCGCGCCGCCCGCCTCGGTCCGGCTGATGTTCCGGCAGCTCTCGGCTCCGGACCTGCCGGTCCAGCTCCGCTTCCGGCGCGATGCGACGGGAGGGGTTTTCCCGGTCACCGGCCGCGCCTGGCGCGGCATCCCCTCGGACCGGCAGCCGGAGATCCTGAAGCTCGCGGCCGAAGCCTTTGCCGGGACCGCGCCCTCCGCGCGGATCGCGTGGAAAGACCGCCACGCGTCGGTGGCCTGCGCCCTCGGCGAGATCGCCTGGCCCTATCCGCCGGTCCGGGGGCACTGGATGGGCATTGATGCCGCGGGCCGCGATGTGCTGGCGCGCGTGCTCTACGGCTTGCGCACGGCCATGATCTTCGGGCTGCTGCTCGCGCTTTGGGCCATGGCTTTCGGCGTGGTCATCGGCGCGGTGCAGGGCTATTTCGGCGGCTGGGTCGATATCATGGGCCAGCGCCTGACCGAAATCTGGAGCGCACTGCCCTTCCTCTACGTCATGATTTTCATCGGCTCCGCGCTGGGGCGCAGCTTCCTGCTGCTGCTCATCTGCTACAGCCTGTTCAACTGGATCGGCATCTCGTACTACATGCGCGCGGAGTTCCTGCGTCTGCGCTCCCGCACGTTCGTGGAGGCCGCGCGGTGCCAAGGGCTCTCGGCGCCGCGCATCATCTTCAACCACATCCTGCCGAACGCGCTGACGCCGCTCATCACGCTCTTCCCCTTCAGCCTCATCGGCGCCATCGGCTCGCTCGCCGCGCTGGACTTTCTCGGCTTCGGCCTGCCGCCGCTCACGCCGAGCTGGGGCGAGCTGCTGCAGCAGGCGCAGCAGTTCCGCTGGGCCTGGTGGCTCATCCTCTTCCCGTCGCTGGCGCTGTTTTCCGTGATGCTGCTCACCGTCCTGATCGGCGAAGGGCTGCGCGACGCCTTTGACCCGCGCCAGCAGACGAAAATGGAGTGACGATGCTGCTCGAAATTCAAGATCTCCAGATTCAGTTCGAGGCGGACGGGCAGGTGACCCGCGCCGTGGAGGGCGTTTCGCTCAGCCTCGACCGCGGCCAGGTGCTGGGGCTTGTCGGCGAATCCGGGTGCGGCAAGTCCGCCACCGCCATGAGCGTTCCGCGCCTTCTGCCGGTGCCGCCCGCGCGCATCACCGGGGGCCGCATCACGTTCGACGGCCGCAGCCTGCTCGACATGCCGCTGCCGGAGCTGCGCGCGCTCCGCGGGGCGAAGATCGGCGTGATTTTCCAGGATGCCATGACCTCGCTCTCGCCGCTGCACCGCGTCGGGCGGCAGCTCGAAGAGGTCGTCCGGCTGCACCGCGAGGTCTCTGCCGCCGCCGCGCGCGAGACCGCGCTCGAGTGGCTTGCCCGCGTGGGCATCCCCGACCCCGCCGCCCGCGCCAAGGCCTACCCGCACGAGCTTTCCGGCGGCATGCAGCAGCGCGTGATGATCGCCATGGCCCTGCTTCTCGAGCCGGACCTCATCATCGCGGACGAGCCCACCACGGCGCTGGACGTCACGATCCAGGCGCAGGTGCTCACGCTCATGCGCCGGCTCCACCGCGCCAACTCGGGCATGCTGCTCATCACGCACGACATGGGCGTGGTTTCCCAGATGGCCACGCGCATCGCGGTCATGTATGCGGGTCAGATTGTCGAGCAGGCCGACGCCTCGGTCTTCTTCCAGGCGCCGCTGCACCCGTATTCGGCCGCCCTGCTTGAGGCGATGCCTTCCGCAGCCACGCGCGGCAAGCGGCTCAAGGCCATTCCGGGCCAGGTGCCTTCCGCCGGCAACTTCCCGTCGGGCTGCCGCTTCCACGACCGCTGTCCCGTCGCCCGTCCCGCTTGCGCGCAGACGCCGCCGGAGTTGCGCGCCTTGGGCGACCGGCTCGTCCGCTGTCCCTACGCCGGTGCGTAGCGGCGAGGGAAGAGGGGGAGGCGGCCGATTCCGCTGAAGAGTCAACGGACGGCGTGGCAGCCGCCCCTCCCTCTCGTGAAAGGGCGTTTTTTCGCATAGCGGGAGGGCCGGGTGCCACCCCGGCCGCATGGGGCAGGTCTTGTCCAATAAAACCCCGTGACCAAACTGGAGTGCCGAATGAAGCTGAAACCGCGTATTCTTCGACGGGCTATGAAAACGGCCGTCGCCGGGCTTATATTTCTTCTGGCGGGAGACGCCTTTGCGTCAAATCAGATCGAGGAGCGTGTTGAGTATGACGGGGCCGAGTGGACGATCCGCGCCGTACATGAGGGTGACGGTTACGCATGGCCTTACTTCCCCTTCGAAGACTATCTGAAAATGAAGAGGCTCTCTTTCCGTTCGGCCATTGGCGATGCCTATACGAAGCAGAGCCAGCTCTTCACCAATGGCTGTGGCGCTGTGGCCGGTCCGTGGACCGGCTTCAGCACCGCTTGTACGCGGGGTTACGTCGCCCGATGGAAGATCGAGAAGGACAGGCTGTACCTCATCGCGATCGGCAACCCGTTTCTTCTGTACAGGATTCCGCTTGACCCTCCGTCGATTGAGGCTTGTCCGCTCGTCGTTTTTGATCCGGCTTGGGAAAGCCCCGTCTTTGCCGACTGGGTCACCAAGAAGGTGATGCTGACCGCACAGGAGACGAGGGGCGACGTCAGGTTGGACGGGTGCTCAGAAGCGCTCGACGTGCAGATCGAGAAGGGGATCGTCAAAGCGGCCCAAGAAGAGAATCCGCTGTTCACGCTTTCGGTGTTTGCCAGCTATCAGGCCGATCGCGAGAGAAGGCTCAACGCATTGAAGCCTGCCGCGATCGCGTTCAAGCCGCTCGTTCTCAGAGCAGAGATCACCCGGTTTTACGAGAAAGTGAAGACGCTGCGGCGCGGGATGACGCCTGAGGAAGTCGAGGCGAAGCTTGGAAAACCTGACGAGATCAGCGTCTGGGAACCCAAACCCATGAGGGCGGACGACGCATGGTTCAAAGACAAGAACATCAAAGACGTTCCCGCATTTGTGGACGCCCAGAACCGGAACCGGATCAACGTCTGCACCTACAACACGAGGTACTACTTTTACAAGGAGATGCCGGGGAAGTACGATGGGCAGCGGGACATCTGCATGACGCTTCTGTTCAGGTTTGACAACTATCCCGACACGTCCAAGCGCTCGCTCAAAGAGGTCCGGTGAGGCAGGCCGAGGGCGGACGCGTTATCGGCCGATCAGGGCGGCCATGTCGGGGGGGAGCGGGGCGGTCACTTCGGTCGGCGTGCCGAAGCGCGGGTGGCGGAAGCGGAGGGTGTCCGCGTGGAGGGCCTGGCGCCGCATGCGGAGCCGCGCCTGGTCGTCAGCCGTCAGCCCGTTGGTGCAGAACTTGAGGAAGAGCGTCTCGTCCACGCCGTAGAGCTTGTCGCCGACAACGGGGAACCCGAGCGACAGCAGCGTCGCGCGGAGCTGGTGGAGGCGCCCCGTGCGGGGCAGCGCGGTCACCACGCTGAAGCCGTCGCACACGCGCGCCCGTTCGAAGACGGTCTCCGCCCATTCGGCCTCTTTGCAGGGCGCGTCGGCGCCTGCGGCGGCCGGCGAGAACCGCCGCTTCTTGCGGATCGCCGAGTCCGGGGCGGGCAGCAGCCAGCCCGCGGCGTCGAGGCGTTCGGGGAACACGCCCTCGACGAACACGGTGTAGCGCTTGAACACGCTGTGCGCGGCGAACTGCTTCGAGAGGTTGTGCGCGGCCTCGGGCGTTTTTCCGACCAGCACGAGCCCCGAGGTCTCGCGGTCGATCCGGTTGATCAGCACGGGGTCCGCCACGTTGTGGCGCGCCTTGAGCAGCGCCCAGAGCGTGTGGTTGAAGTAGCGCCCGCCGGGATGGCACGGCAGGTTGCCGGGCTTGTCGATGACCAGCAGGAGCGGGTCGTCCAGCACGACGCCGAGGGCTTCGTCCACCGGCGGCTCTTCCACGTCAGAGGCGTCATACTGCAGCACGTCGCCGGCCCGCAGCGCCGCGTCGGGGGCGCTGGTCCGGCCGTTCACCGTCACGCGGCCTTCGGCGATCAGGCTGCGCCAGGCCTCGTCGGCGTGATAGGTGAAGCGCGCGGTCAGAAAGGCGGCCAGCGTCTTGCCCGCGTCCTTGTCGCGGAGGGTAAAGGTCATCTCGCGTGTCATCGTGCACCTTTGGCGTTGAACCGGTTGGTTTTCCCGTGTTATAGTTGCCCCGCTTTTTAGCGGGCCCATAGCTCAGTCGGTCAGAGCGGAGGACTCATAATCCTTTGGTCGCAGGTTCGAGCCCTGCTGGGCCCACCATTCAAAAACGCAGGGGCACTGTAGCACACCTGCCCTGCGGCAGGCGAGACGGCGTTGAGGGACTTCAATGACCGGTTCTTGAGTTTACGACAGGGTTACACATCATGAAGATGCTTTTGACGACAATGGCTGTGGCCGTGGTGGCCGGGATGGCGGGCGCCGAGGGCGTCGAGGGGAAGCTGGACGCGCCGGTGCTGGCGACGGGCGGGGGACGCGTGCTCATGCTGTCGCCTCAGGGCGAGGTGGTGTGGGAGCACAAGGCCGGCAACATCCATGAGGCTTGGCAGCTGCCCAACGGCAACGTGCTCTTTGCGGACGGGAACATCACCGAAGTGACGCGCGACCACACGGTGGCCTTCACCTACGCGCCCGAGATTCAGAAGGGCGGCGGCGCGTATTCGTGTCAGCGCTTGCCGAACGGGAACACCGTGGTGGGCGAGAACGCCTCCGGGCGTGTGGTCGAGGTGAACAAGGACGGCAAGGTGGTCTTTTCGCTGATGACCCGGTTCGTGACCGCCAACGACCACCACCACATGCGGATGGTGCGGAAGCTGGACAACGGCAACTATCTGGTCTGCCACTCGGGCGACAACCTCGTGCGCGAATACAAGCCGGACGGGACGACCGCATGGGAAAAGAAGACCAAGGCGCTGGCGTTCGCGGCGGTCCGGCTGCCGAACGGCAACACGATGGTCTCGACGCTCGGCCAGATCACCGAATACGACAAGGGCGGCAACGAGGTCTGGGAGTTCAAGAAGACCGATGTGCCGGGTGTGGTGATCCAGAACATGACGGGCATCCATGTGTTGCCGAACGGCAACGTGGTCACCGGCTGCTATTCGGCGTATACCAAAGAGGGCGAGGGGACCGGCATGCTCGAGGTCACGCGCGACAAGAAGCTGGTATGGCGCTACGTCAGCCCTGGGCTTCGCGACAAAAGCATGATGGGCGTCCACAAGCTGGTGGAGGGGGCAGAGCCGCCCCTGCGGTAGAGCGGGCCGGGCGCGGCGCGGGCCTGAACATCTGATGCCGCGCTGGCGGGCAAGGAGGGGCGCATGGTTGCGCATCGGTTCTGGATTGCTTTCGCGTGTGTCGTGGCGGTCTCGTTTTCGTCTGCGCAGCCGCTGCCGGGCACCGCTCCGCTTTCGGGAACGAACGACCTTTCGGACGTCTATCTGAGCGGTGTTGACCGCTTTATGCTCCTGGGGGCTGAGCGTGCCGCCCGCGAGCGTCCGCAGCATTGGAAAAGGGATTTCTCTTCGGGGCCTGCGGGGTACAGCGCGTCGGTGGCCACGAACCGCCAGCGGCTTGCCCGCATACTGGGCGTGCGGGATGCGCGCATCGCCTTTGACGCGCCCGAACCCGCGGCCACACTCGCCTGCTCCGCCGTGCTAGGCGAGACCGAGAGCCACACGCTGATGCAGATCCGGTGGCCGGTCTTGGACGGGTATCAGGCGGAGGGTCTCCTGCTGGAGCCGAAGCGGAAGCCCGTTCTTCAGAACATCATCCACATTCCGCACGCGGGAGTCACGCCCGAGCAGGTGCTGGGGATCGCGCCGGGCGGGACGTGCCCCGAGGCCGGCTTCGCCCTGCCTGCGCCGGGGTGCCGCATGGTCCTGCCCGCCGTGGTGAGCCGCGCCAAGAGCGTCTTTGAAAGCGTTTTCAAGAAGCCCGGCAAAGGCCAGCTTCCCGGGCGGATGCGCATGCCGAACCGGGAGTTCGTGTACCGCCCCGCGTATGTGATGGGGCGCCACATCATCGGGTATGAGCTTCAGGAGGTTTTGGCGCTCGTCGACTGGTTCGGTAAAGAGGACGGCCAGGCCGCCGTCCGCGCGGAAGGGTGGGGCGAGGGCGGCATGCTCGCGCTGTACGCCGGCGCGCTCGACGAGCGGATCGGCGAGACGGTCGTGGCGGGGTACTTCGATTCGCGCGACAACCTGTGGCAGGAGCCGATCGACCGCAACGTGTTCGGCCTCTTGAGGGAGTTCGGCGACGCGGAGATTGCGACGCTGATCGCGCCGCGCCGATTGACGGTGGCCGCGGTTCCTGGGCCGGCCGAGACCGTTACGCGTGAAAAAGGGGAGGGCGGCGCTCCGGGCAGGCTGGTCTCGCCGGAGGCTGAGACGGTCGCGCGCGAGGTCGCGAAAGCGCGCGGGCTGGTCGCGCCGCTCGGGAACACAACTTGGCTCACGCTGCTCGGCGCGCCGGCAGGCGAGGCCTCTTCAGCGGGACTCGCGGCGTTTGCCAGGCAACTCACGGCCGGCGTGCGGGTGCCGGATGCGGTGGCGCGCGAAAAGCGGCTGATCGCGGGAATGAACGGTTTTTCGCAGCGCCTGCTGGCGGTTTCGCCCGCCATGCGCCGCGCGTTCATGGAGCGGCTCGACTTCTCGTCGCCTGAAGCGTATGACCGCTCTGCCGAAGGGTATCGCGACTACTACCGGGAAGAGATCATGGGGCGCATCCGGATGCCGAAGCTGCCGCCGCAGCCGCGCTCGCGCCTCATCCACGAGACCGCGGCATACACCTGCCATGAGGTGGTGCTCGACGTGCTGCCGGATTTCATGCTGTACGGCTGCCTTCTGACCCCCAAGGGGATTCCGGAAGGACAGCGGCGGCCTGTGGTGGTGGCGCAGCACGGGCGCGGGGGCACGCCGCGCACGGTGATGTCGCCCGAGCAGGGCGGGATCCCGACGTACCATGCGATCGCGCCGCGCCTGGCGGAAAAAGGGTACCTGGTTTTCTTGCCGCAGAACCCGTACATTTTCGAAGACCGCTACCGCCAACTCCAGCGCAAGGCGAACCCGCTCAAGCTGTCGCTCTATTCGGTGATTCACGTCCAGTACGAGCAGATGTTCGCGTGGCTCAAGACTCTGCCGCAGGCGGATACCGCGCGGGTGGCCTTCATCGGGCAATCCTACGGCGGCAAGACGGCGGTGCGCGTGCCTCCGGTGATGCCCGAGTTCTGCCTGGCCATCAGCACGGGTGACTTCAACGAGGGCGTCACCAAAATGGCCTCGACGCTCTACCCCTTCAGCTTCGCGCTCTGGGACGAGTACGAGATGTTCGAGTTCGATCTGGGCAACACGTTCAACTACTCCGACCTTGCGGCGCTCATGGCGCCGCGTCCTTTCATGGTCGAGCGCGGCCACGCCGACACCGTGGCGTGGGACGAGTTCGTCGGGTACGAGTACGCGCTTGTGCGGCGCGCCTATGCGCTGCTCAAGATTCCCGGCCGCACCGAGATCGACTGGTTCGACGGCGGGCACGAGATCGACCTCGAACCGGCGCTCCGCTTCTTCGACCGCTTCCTGAAGGGCAGTGCGGAGTAAGTTGAAAACCGGACGTCACTCGCTTTCGAAGAGCGAGGCGGGCAGCATGCAGGAGGCGAAGACGTGTCCCTCGTAGAGGGCCGAGTGGATGACGTTTTTGCGCCCTTTGAGATGCTTGAACGGCTCCAGCCACTGGCCGAGAAGTTCGATCTGGATCTGCCCTGTGACCGGATCGACCGAGACGATGTGGAGGTCGCGCGGGCTGTAGCGGATACCGGTGCCGAGCGCTTTGGAGATCGCCTCCTTGGCGCACCAGAAGCGCAGCATGGCGACCGGCGCCTCGCCGGTCTGCGCGGCCAGCTCGATCTCCTCCTGCGTGAAGACGCCCTTGGTGAAGTCCTCGCTGAGGTCGCGCCCGATGGCCTCGATATCGATGCCGATCCGCGCGTTGGCCGCGACCGCCGCGACGATCAGCTTGGAGGTGTGCGCGATGGAGAGGTCGATGTTCGCCGCGGTGTGTTCGCGCCAGGGGCCGAGCGGGTGGGGCTTGCCGGAGTCGTCCGCCCACACCGGGATATCGGCGGCGGTCCAGCGGGCCTGATGATATTTCTGCAGGAAGCGGCGGACCGATTCTTTGGCGGCGGCGCGCCCGAAGAGCCACTCCACGCGGCGACTCGTGGCGCCTTGCATTTCGAGCCACTCTTCGCGCTCGGTCGGCGCGAGCAGAACGTAGGCGAGCGTCTTGAGCCAGAGCTCCTGGTTGTTCTCGAAGATCTTGAAAGGCACGTCGGTGGCGACCGAGGCGGCGACCGGCGTGGTGGGGTTGCCGAGCAAGGCCAGCGGCAGCTCGCGGGTGAGAAACTTTTCGGAGGGCCGCAGGATGAACTGGTGGTATTCGGGCGGCACGCGCTCGCAGAGCTCTTCCCAGCCGCGGAAGTGGATCAGCAGGTTGCCGTTGCCGTCGGAGACTTGGATGTCCGCCACGTGGGAGCGCGGGGTGACGGAGGTGAGGCGCAGGTAGCCGCGCAGGCGCGAGCCTTCGGTGAAGCTGGAGGCGTAGAAAATGATGCGGTGGGCGCGGAACGGCATGGAGATCGCGCCGGCGAATTTCTCGTGCGAGCGCCAAAGGGAGAAGCTGGAGACGATGCCGTCCATCAGCATGGGCCAGATGGAGAAAAGCGGGATGCGGGTGGAGCGAACGGCGTCGGCGCGGCCCGGCACTTCGACTTCGAAATCGATGCCCTCCTCGCTCCAGAGGTCGACGTGCCGCACGATGCGCAGCCCTTCGCCGTGGAAGAGGCGGTCGGGGTAGATGTCGTGCCCGGACCAGTTGACGGGGCGCGGATGGGTGAGCGGCGGCGGCTGGATGGGCGGCGTGACGGTGTTCGAAGCGGCGAGCAGGATGGTGGCCTCGACGATGGGCCAGGTGAAGGCGCTGTTGGGCGAGTCGTCGCGGAGCTGGACTTTGACGGCGGCGTA
>CAYZQL010000151.1:0-9799 GCA_964480555.1 uncultured Lentisphaeraceae bacterium
TGACGAAGGTGAAGATCGGGATGCCGCGGAACCGGCACATCTCGAAAAGTTTGAGGGTCTGGCTCTCGATGCCCTTGGCGGCGTCGATGACCATGACCACGGCGTCGACGGCCATGAGCACGCGGTAGGTGTCTTCGCAGAAGTCCCGGTGGCCGGGCGTGTCGAGCAGGTTGATGCAGTAGCCGCAGTACTCGAACTGCAAGACCGTGGAGCTGACCGAGATGCCCCGCTGCTTCTCAAGTTCCATCCAGTCCGAGGTCGTGGCGCTCTGGGTCTTGCGTGCCGTGACCGATCCCGCCAACTGCACGGCTCCGCCGTAGAGGAGGAACTTCTCGGTCAACGTTGTTTTTCCGGCGTCCGGGTGTGAAATGATGGCGAAAGTCCGTCGCCGCGCGATCTCGTGTTCCGTGCTCATGCCGTTACAATCCCTTGCGAATCAGAGCCAACGCCCTCAAATATCGAGGGATTGTAGCTGAAAATAATGTGATAATTTAGCGGAAAAAGTCGGCTGTGACAAGGCTTCTCGCGCTTTTTTGTAAGTTCGGAAGTGCCCTCGCCCGTGCCGGAAGCCGCGCAGCCCGAGAATGGGCTGGCACCCGATCCCACGCACGCGGATTTCTACACGCGGGAGGGGCTGGCGCGGCAGCGGCATCAGTGCAGTTGTGGTGGGCCGGGGAGGACGCCGGACGTGTGCGCGGCCACGGCTTCGGTGATGCGCGCGAGCACGTCGGCGTGCTGCGCGGCCACGTCGCGTCTCTCCGAGGCGTCGCGGCCGAGGTGAAAGAGCAGCGGCGGGTCGTGTCGCTCGGGCTTCGGCTGGCCGTAGCCGCTCTGTGTCTGGAAGTGCGCCTTCCACTCGCCGAGGCGGCAGGCGAAAAGCTGGTTGCCGCGGTAGAAGAAAAACGGGCGTTCGGGCAGCGGCTTCGACCCGAAGATCAGCGGCGCGAGGTCCGTGCCGTCGAGCGTGACGCCTCCGGGCAAAGGCGCTCCGGCCAGCGCGAGCGCGGTGGGCAGCAGGTCCATCGTGTGCGCATGTTCGCTCGTGACGCCCGGCTTGATGCGGCCCGGCATCCACGCGATGCCCGGCACGCGCATCCCGCCCTCCCACGTGCTGCCCTTGCCGTCGCGCAGCAGCCCGGCGCTGCCGCCCTGGTCGCCCATGATGAGCCACGGGCCGTTGTCGCTGGTGAAAAAGACGAGCGTATTTTCAGCGATGCCGTTCCGCTTCAGCGCGGCGAGAACTTCGCCCACGCTCCAGTCAATCTCCTCGACCGCGTCGCCGTAGATGCCTGCGCGGCTTCTGCCTTTGAATGCGGGTGACGCGAACATCGGCACGTGCGGAAACGTGTGCGCGAAGTAGAGGAAGAAAGGATCGCCCTTCTTTTCCGCGATGAACGCCACAGCCTCCTGCGTGTAGCGCCGGGTGAGCGTCGCCTGGTCGGAGGGCTGCTCGACGACCTTGCCGTCGCGCAGCAGGGGCACGTTCCAGCCGTCGTGCGGCGGGGTCGGCGAGCCGCTGCTGCCCTTCGGCAGCCTCGTGCGGCCGTCCATGTCATTCGAGTACGGCAGCCCAAAGCTGCGCTCAAAACCCTGGTCGAGCGGGCGCGAGCCCTCGTGGATGCCGAGGTGCCACTTGCCGATGTGCGCCGTCGCGTAACCCGCGCCTTTGAGCGCTTCGGCAAGGGTTATTTCCGCCGGCGGCAGGCCGCCTTCGGAGTTTGGGAAAAGCACGCGCCGGTTTCCGCACATGCCGCTGCGGATCGGATACCGCCCCGTGAGCAGCGCGGCCCGGCTCGGCGTGCAGACCTCCGACGCGGAGTAGAAATCTGTGAAGCGCAGCCCCTCCGCCGCCATGCGGTCGAGATGCGGCGTGCGGATGACCGGCGAGCCGTAGCAGCCGAGGTCACCGTAGCCGAGGTCGTCGGCGAAGATGATAATGACATTCGGCTTCGCGGCGGCGAAGGCTTGTCCGCACAGCAGAGCGCACAGCGCAAGCAGCGCGCAAGGGGTCTTCAGGGTTGTTATGTTGATACGGTTCATTTCGCTTTGTCCTTGCCTTTCTCGGACTGGCCCTTTGTTTTGGGTTGCGGCTGGTCGGAGAGGGCTTTTCTCACGAGTGCGTGGATGGCGTCAGCTTGCTTTTGCCAAGCGCCGGCGAGTTCCTGCACCTTGCCCGGCATTTCGGCGGCTAGGTTCTGCTGTTCGGCTCGGTCGGCCGCCAGCGCATCTAAGCTGGGCGTCGCGATTTCGCCTCCGCAGCAGCCGAGGTCAGAGAAGCCCATGTCGTCCACGAGGATGAGGAGGATGTTGAGCTTTTCGGCAGCGATGAGCCTGAAGGCGGGGCCGGTCAAGGCGAAGAGTGTGATGGCAAGGAGGTGTTTCATAAATCCCGTCGAGTCTGTTGGTAAACAGCGGTGTTGTGAAAGCCGTCTCTGCACTCGCTCGTGTACCTCCGAAGTGTAGCACTTGGGGTTAAGGAAGGGCGAGGGCAAAATGGGGCACACGGAGTGGCGCGCGCACTCCGACATAAAAGCGCATGCGCGTTGACAGGGTTCGGCGGTGTTGCTAAAATTCGACACATAACGAAACGAGAGGGAGCGTATGGGCGGTGCTTCATGTTGCGCGTGCGGCGGCGCAGGCGACTCTGGGTCGGGGTGGTCGGACGGGCGTGTCGAGACCGCGTACGGCTCCGTTCGGCGCGTGGTCACGCGGTGGACGTTGAGCGACCGGCTGGGCGCGTGGGCGGTGTGCTGGGGCATCGGGCGCATGCGGTACACGGTGCCGCCGGGCTTGGTCGCGGTCGGGGCGCCGACGCCGGACTCGCCCGTTCTGGTGACGGCCAACTACAAGCTCTCCTTCGACCATGTGCGGCGGGCGCTGGCCGGTTTTGACGCGTGGCTGCTGGTGCTGGACACCCAAGGCGTGAACGTCTGGTGCGCGGCGGGCAAGGGGACTTTCGGCACGGAAGAACTGGTCGAGCGTGTGGCGTTAAGCGAGGTGGCAAAGGTTGTCGGCCATCGGAAACTGATCGTGCCGCAACTGGGCGCACCGGGCGTGGCGGCGCACGAGGTGAGCCGGCGCGCGGGATTCAAGGTGATCTACGGTCCGGTGTACGCGCGGGACCTGCCGGCGTTCCTGCGGGCTGGCCTGCGTGCGACGCCGGAGATGAGGCGGGTGGGCTTCACGCTGCGGGAGCGGCTCGCGGTCACGCCGATCGAGCTGGTTCACCGCGCCATTCCCGTAGCCATCACGCTGGCGCTTTTTTGGGCATCGTCGGGTCTTGGGCGACACGGGTATCGGCTGGGTCTGGGGCAATGGCCCTGGATCGCGCTGGCCGTCGGCGCCAACGCGTTTGGGGGAATCGTTCTGACCCCCGCCCTTCTGCCCTACCTGCCGGGACGCTCGTTCGCGGTCAAGGGGGCGGTGACCGGCGCGGCGCTGGGTGTTGCGTTCGCGTGTCTGTGGCCTTTCGGATGGCTGGCGGGCGTTTCGGCCGGGGTGCTCAGCGTGTCGGCCTGCTCGTTTCTGGGGCTGATGTTCACGGGATGCACGCCCTACACGTCGGCGTCCGGCGTGCGCAGCGAGATGAGCTGGGCGCTGCCGGTGCAAGGCGCGTTGGCTGTTGTGGGGCTGACGGGGTGGCTGGCCTCACGTTTTGTTTAAATAAAGAACGTTCAACGCTGAACGCTCAACGCTCAAGTTTGGGGATGCACATGAGCCTGAAATACCTAAAGAATGTTGTGACCTTGAGGCTGGACCGGGAGGCGTGTGTGGGCTGCGGCCGCTGCGTGGAGGTCTGCCCCCACGGCGTTTTCGCGGTGGATGCGGGCAAGGCCCGGATCGGCGACCGTGACGCGTGCATGGAATGCGGTGCGTGCGCCCGCAACTGTCCGGTCGGCGCACTGTTCGTGAAGAACGGCGTGGGGTGCGCGGTCGGCATCCTGAACGCGAAGCTCGGGCGCACCTCCGCGTGTTGCGGGGAAGGCCAGTCGTGCTGTTGCTCCGGAGAACCGGAAATAAATAACAAGTAGGAGACGAGTATGGATGAGAAAACTAAAGAGTTGATCGCGATCGGCGCGTCGGTGTGCGCCCATTGCCAGCCGTGCGTGACGTACCATGTGGGTAAAGCGAGGGAACTCGGCCTCGGCGATGAGGACATTCGGGCGGCTGTCGCGGTAGGCCAGCAAGTCGAGGGGGGGGCGGGCTCGGCGATGCGGGAGTTCGCCGAAAAGGTTGTCGGCGGCGGCGAGCCTGCCGTTCGGACGCCGTCCTGTTGTTCGGGCGGCGCGGCGAAAAAGGGGTGCTGTTAGCGATGAGCCCCCGCGCGGCTGCGCCGCGAACAAACGATGGGGTAACGTGTGGAGATTAAGATTACGATTAATAAGGTTGCCGGTCCGCTCATAATCCTAATCGTGCGCTTAATCGTAATCCTCAATCCAAACCTGAAGGTACCGACAAGAGGGGGTCGTGTCTTGCGGCGGGGACAGGGGTGTCCCCGCTCCCAGGGTGCGACGCACAAGAATGGCCCTTGACGGCTGATGTAGTGAATGCTATATTTCGACACATAGCGAAATAAAAGGGATGTTAAGAATGACGAGACTGGATGTATACGACCCGCCGATGTGCTGTTCCTCGGGCGTTTGCGGCCCGAAGGTAGACCCCGTTTTGCCACGCTTCGCCGGCGATTTGGAGTGGCTGAAGAAACAGGGCGTCAAGGTGTCGCGGTACAACCTCGCGCAGGAGCTGCTGGCGTTCGCGGAGAACGCGACCGTGCGCGACGCCCTTGAGAAAGAGGATGTCGCCTGCCTGCCGCTGATTCTGGCGGACGGGAAGATCGTGAGCCGCGGCGCGTATCCCGCGAGGGACGCATTGGCAGGGTTCTTATGACCCGGCACCTTTTTTTCACGGGCAAGGGCGGAGTGGGCAAGACGTCGCTGGCCTGCGCGACCGCGCTGACGCTGGTCGACCGGGGTAGCCGCGTGCTGCTCGTCAGCACGGATCCGGCTTCTAACCTCGACGAGGTGCTGGGTCAGAAGCTGGGCGGCACGCCGACCGCGATTCCGTCCGCGCCGGGCCTGTTCGCTCTGAACATCGATCCCGAGGAGGCCGCGCGGCTGTACCGTGAGAAGGTCGTTGGACCGCTGCGGGGCAAGCTGCCGCCGTCGGCCCTGCGCAGCATGGAGGAGCAGTTGTCCGGCGCCTGCACGATGGAGATCGCGGCCTTCGACGAGTTTTCGCGGCTGCTGGGCGACCCGCAGGCGACCGCGGCCTTCGACCACGTGATTTTCGACACGGCTCCGACCGGGCACACCCTGCGGCTGCTGACGCTGCCGAAGGCGTGGACGGGGTTTCTCAACGCCAACACCGGCGGCACGTCGTGTCTGGGGCCGCTGGCGGGGCTGGACAAACAGCGCGGGATCTATGAGGCCACGCTGGCGGCGCTGACCGACGCCTCGCGCACAACCTTGGTTCTGGTGAGCCGCGCCCAGAAGGCCACGCTCAAAGAGGCGCAGCGGGCGAGCCGTGAGCTGGCGCTGCTGGGGGTGACGAACCAGCGGCTGATCCTGAACGGGCTTTTCAAGACCCTGCATCGGGACGACCGGCTGGCGATGGCCATGGAGCGGCGGGACCAAGAGGCACTCCAGGAATATGACATGTGGCTGGCCGGTCTGCCTGTCACGCGGGTTCACCTGAAGGCCAGCAACGTGGTCGGGATCGAGCGGCTGCGGACGCTGTTTCACGCGTCGGAAGAGGAGCCTGAGCAGCAGGAATGTGTGAGCCAGCCGCCTGCCGGAAAGCCAGCCGCTCGCGGAACGGGAGTAACGCTGAACGCCGAACATCGAACGCCGAACGCTGAAGTAACCGGCAAGAAGCCAGGGACGCTGAGCGAACTCGTCGACGAGCTGGCGAAAGCGGGGCGCGGGGTGGTGATGACCATGGGCAAGGGCGGCGTGGGCAAGACCACGATCGCCGCAGCGGTCGCTGGCGAACTGGCACGGCGCGGTTTCCCTGTCCACCTGAGCACCACCGATCCGGCGGCGCACGTGCAGGCGGTCGCGGCGATAGGTCTGCCCACGCTGCGCGTGAGCCGGATCGATCCGGTCGCTGAGACGCAGGCCTATACGGGCGAGGTCATCAGGACCGAGGGCAGGGGGCTTGATCCGGAGGCGTTGGCGCTGCTGGAGGAGGATCTGCGGTCGCCCTGCACGGAAGAGATCGCGGTGTTCCGCGCGTTCGCGCGGACCGTGGCAGACGGCGAGAAGGGTTTTGTCGTTCTCGACACCGCGCCGACGGGCCACACGCTGCTTTTGTTGGATGCCACGGAGGCGTATCACCGCGAGGTGCTGCGGCACGCGAGCGGCATGCCGGAGGAGGTCCGCGAACTGCTGCCGCGCCTGCGCAATCCCGATTTCACCAAGGTTCTGGTGGTGACGCTGCCCGAGGCGACGCCGGTCCACGAGGCGGCCTATCTGCAGGAGGATTTGCGCCGCGCCCAGATCAAGCCGTACGCGTGGGTCGTAAACCAGTCGTTCGCGGACAGCCGTACGATTGATCCGCTGCTGGCGGCGCGCGGGCGGAACGAGGCCCCGCACATTCAGGAAGTCACGGAGAAACATTCCGATCATACGGTCATGGTGCCGTGGGTACCGGAGGAGCCGGTGGGTTTTGAGAGGCTGGGCCAGTTGTTCGCAACGCCAGCGGTACAACAAGAGGAGGTCGGAACGGTATGAACAGTGAAGCGATGCGGTCGACGTTGAGGATCACCAAGGCGCTGTCGGACATCCAGCGCTTGCGCATCCTGATGATGCTGCGGACGGGCGAGCTGTGCGTGTGCCAGATCATCGCGGTGTTGGGGCTTGCGCCGTCGACGGTTTCCAAGCATCTGTCGATTCTGAGCGCGGCGGACCTTGTGGATTCGCGCAAGGAAGGCCGCTGGGCCTACTACCGGCTGCCTCAGGGCGAGGCGCTTAAGGCGGTGAAGCCGGTGCTGAAATGGCTGGAGGATGCTCTCACGGGCGACGATTCGGTCGCCAAGGACGCCAAGAAGCTGGAGGCAGCCTTGGCCTGTCCACCGGAAAGCCTGAGCGAGAGACAACGAAAAAGGTGTTGAGCGGTTTAGACTGTAAGGTTGTTAGGTTGGAGAAGCGTTGTTAAACCAGACAAAAGAGGACAGAACAATGAGCGGACAGAGCGATGAAGTGAGGAACGAGGCGGGGACTTGCGGGCCGGGCTGCTCCTGCAACTGCGGGTCGGGTGGCACGGGCAAGGGGAGCAAATGGCTGATCAGCGGTATCGTGGTGCTGGCCGCCTGCGCGGTGACGGCGGCCAAGATTTCGGGCGCGAAAGAGGCCGCGCCGCAGGCTCAGGGCTTTGCGATGCCTGCGGTCGCCGCAAGTGCTACCGCTCCCGCGACCGTGTCGGCCACAGACGCAACCTGGGGTTCCCCGCTGAAGGGAATTTCGGAACTGAACGTGGTGGCCACCAACACCGAGGCGGTGTTCGTCGTGATCCCGTCGGATGACGCCTTGAGGACGGCGGCGATCCAGAAGGAGGTCGCCGCGGCCTCCGCGACGATATCAGGGCGCGGTACGAAGACGGGAAAATACCTGCTCAGCAAGGATGCGGATGATTACAAGGGCGTGGTGGCGCAACTCGGGGCGCCGTCGGTGCTGGCGATGGTCAAGAACCGCGGCATGGCGGTTGTTGCCGATAAGGACGTCACGCAGGACGCGCTACTGAAGGCGTTTGTGGGCGCATCGCGTCCCCGTTCGGCGTGCGGCGCGGGCGGCTGCGGACCGTCGGGCTGTAACTAGGGAAGGTGTCCTATGGAATGGTTCCGGTCACTGTTGACGAGCGCGACGGCGGCGTTCGATCAGGCGGGTGTCGGCTTCGCGGCGATTCCGCTCGCTCTGGCGCTCGGGCTCCTGAGCGCGGTGGTGAGCGCCTGCTGCACGCTGCCCGTGCTGGGCATCATCGTGGGGTACGCGGGAGCCCGCAAGGACAACAGCCTTCGGGCGCGGCTGATGTCGGCGGGCTCTTTCTTCCTGGGCGCGGTGCTGTCGCTCGTGATCCTGGGCGCGGTGGCGGCCATGGTCGGTCAGGTGGCGCAGGGCACGCTGGGGCGCTACTGGAAGGTGTTCGCGGGCTTCGTGGCCATCGTGCTGGGTCTGGGCGCGCTGAACCTGCTGCCGTTCAAGTTGCCGCAGGGCAAGGCGAAGTTCGGCGTGAAAGGCCGGTCCGGCGGGGTTGTCGGGGCGCTGCTGTTCGGCATCGTGGGCGGCGGGGCGGTGAGCGTGAGTTCGCTGGCCTGCAACCCCGGCATCTTCATCATCATCGGCGCGGCGGTGCTGCAAGGCGTCACGTTGTGGATAACGGCCGTGCTGGTGGCCTACGCCATCGGGTTCGCGCTGCCGCTGGGGGCGCTGATGCTGGGCGTCTCGTTCGGCGCGGCAGCGGTCAAGTTCAAGGGGCTTGAGTCGGCTGTGCGTGGGCTCGCCGGAGTGCTGCTGGTGGCGGCCGGCTTCTATTTCTTGTGGACCTTTTAGGACAAAGGACTGACTCGATGATCGAGGCCGGAGAGCCGTTTGACACGCCCCCGCTGCGACGACGTTTGGCTGAGGTCGCGGTTCTGTTTCTGCGCCTTGGCACAACGGCGTTCGGCGGGCCGGCCGCGCATATCGCCATGATGCACGACGAGGTCGTCAAGCGCCGCAAGTGGCTGAGCGACCCGGAGTTTCTGGATCTGCTGGGGGCAACGAACCTGATACCCGGGCCCAACTCGACGGAGATGGCCATACATCTTGGCCTGTTTCGCGCCGGCTGGCTGGGGCTGATCGTGGGCGGCGCGTGCTTTATCCTGCCGGCCATGTGCATCGTGCTGGCGCTCGCGTGGCTCTATGTCGCGTACGGGGCAGTGCCAGCGGCCACGGGCGTGCTGGAAGGCGTGAAGCCTGTGATGATCGCGATCATCGCGAAAGCGCTGTGGGATCTCGGACGGAAGGCGGTGAAAAGCCGTCTGACGGCCGTTGTCGGAGCGGCCGTGCTTGCGCTGACTGCGCTTTCTGTCAACGAGATCGCACTGCTCGCGCTGGGCGGCGTTACCGTGATGCTGGTCGAAAATGTGCGCCGCCTGCGGACTGCGCGAGTGCGCTGCTTCGCGCTGCCGCTGGCCGCGCTGGGACTGCCTGCCGCCGGGGCGTGCGCCGCTGCCTTTAGCCTTTCCGGCCTGTTCTTGACTTTCCTGAAGATCGGGTCCGTGCTGTACGGCAGCGGCTACGTGCTGCTGGCGTTCATGCGGGCCGATTTTGTGATGCGGCTCGGCTGGCTGACCGATCAGCAGCTGATCGACGCCATTGCGGTGGGGCAGGTGACGCCGGGCCCGGTCTTCACGACCGCGACGTTTGTGGGGTATGTGCTGGGCGGCGTGCCGGGCGGCGTGGCCGCGACGCTGGGCATCTTTCTGCCGTCGTTTGTTTTTGTGGCGCTGGTACACCGCGTGATCCCGAAGCTCAGGAGATCGCCGTGGCTGGGCCGCCTGCTGGACGGCGTGAACGTGGCGTCGCTCGCGCTGATGGCGGCGGTGACGCTGCAGCTGGGCCGCGCCTCGCTGGTCGATCCGCTGACCGTCGGGCTTGCGCTCGTGTCGGGTGCGCTGGTCTGGCGGACCCGGATCAACACAACCTGGCTGGTGCTCTTGGGAGCGCTAGCCGGAGTGGCGCGCAACACTTTTTCATGAACAGACGGAAGGAGAATGCGATGGGTGTTGATTTGCGACGAAAACTCAAGGTGCTGTTTCTGT
>CAYZQL010000152.1:0-9655 GCA_964480555.1 uncultured Lentisphaeraceae bacterium
CATGCCGGAGCCCTTGCACATGCCGCCGACACACACCGTCTTGCCGTCGATCTCCAGCTCCACCGCCACCTGCTTGTCCGTGGTGTCGGTGGTCATGATCGCACACGCCGCGTCGTGCCCGCCGTCGCGGCTCAGCGCGCCGGCCGCCAGCTTCGCGCCCGCCGCGATCCGCTCCATCGGCAGGTGAACGCCGATCACCCCCGTCGAACACACCAGCACGAGCCGCTCGTCGACGCCCAGCGCGTCCGCCGCGGCCCGCGCCATCTCGCGCGCGTTCCGCAGGCCGGTCTCGCCGGTGCAGGCGTTGGCGCAGCCGCTGTTGACGACCACCGCCTGGGCCT
Source organism: uncultured Lentisphaeraceae bacterium (assembly GCA_964480555.1). GTDB lineage: Bacteria > Verrucomicrobiota > Kiritimatiellia > RFP12 > UBA1067 > CAYZQL01. The sequence goes on from CAYZQL010000152.1 coordinate 342, forward strand.
GCCCGGAACGCGTCCGCTCGCGGTCGACCTGCACCGGCGCGGCCGCCACCTTGTTGGTGGTGTACACCGCAGCCACGGCAACCGGCGCGTCAGCCGCAACCAGCGCCATATCCTTGCGGTTTTTGTGCTTGATGCCGGCCTCGACACCGCACGCCCGGAAGCCGCGCGCTGCCGTGACCCCGCCCTCAACATATTCAAAGGTCTTCATACAAGATCGGTGACGCGGGGATAAAAAAGCAAAACGCAAACCAACCTACAGCCTCTGTAGGCATACTCTACCCCTTGTCCGAACAGAGATGATCGAATATTTGTCCCCCAAAGTCGATGAAAAACAGCCTCCGGGACAAGAAACTTCATTCTCCGGGGTGGCCCCCAGCCCGGCCAGGCGGTCAGCCGACCCAGGCGGGCGCGCCCTCCGGCCCCTTCAACCCACAGCCTGCGCCAGCAGTTCCAAAGCCCGTTCGGCCGACTGTTCCCGGACCGCCTCGCGGTCTCCGGAAAACAGGCAGCGCTCGGCGTGAACCCCCGTCGAGGAGGCGACTCCGATATAAACCAGGCCGACCGGCTTCTGCGGCGTGCCGCCGCCCGGCCCGGCGACGCCCGTCACCGAAACCGCCACATCGGCCTTCAGCCGGGTGCGCACACCCGACGCCAAAGCCTCGGCGCACTCGGGGCTGACCGCGCCCACGCGCTCCAGAAGCTCCTGCGGCACGCCCAGCAGATCGCGCTTGGCCGCGTTGGCATAGCTCACCACGCCGCCCAGAAAAACCGCCGAGGCGCCCGGCACCGCCGTGATCCGCGCGGCCACCAGCCCGCCGGTGCAGGACTCCGCCGTCGCGACGGTCACGCCCCTCGCCAGGCAGGCCGCCACCAGCCGGACCGCCGCCGCTCTCTCGCCGCCCTTTTTCATGCCGTCACTATACGCTTTCCACGTTTCGTCATCAAGTCCGTCCGCCGCCCGCAACATTCCACCTTCCCTGCCGTGCCCTTCTCGTGTATCTTGTCCGCATGCGTGTTTTTCTTGCCCTTTCGGTTCCCGAAGAGGTCCGTGCCCTGCTGACCGCGGCCACCCGACGCTTCGCGCCGGTCGCCACGGACGTCACCTGGTGCAAGCGCGACCAGTTCCACCTGACCCTCGCTTTTCTCGGCGATGTCTCGCCGGCCATCCTGCCGCACGTCACCGCCGCCGCCGACCGCATCGGCGCGACGCTCCCGCCCTTCACCTGCCATGCGTGCGGCCTCGGGTTCTTCGGCACAAAGCGCAACCCCAAGACGCTCTGGGCCGGCGTGACCCCGACGCCCGAGCTGGAGGCGCTGTACGCGGGGCTCTGGCAGGCGCTCGAGCGGTTCGGGTTCGAGAACAGCGAAGACGGGTTCCAGCCGCACATCACCTTGGGGCGGTGCCGCGAGTCCGCGCGCAACCACCCGGTGGTCGAAGCCATGGACGCGGACGCGGAGAGCGACTTCGGTGCCTGGGAGGTCACACGCGTGACGTTCTACGAGAGCCGGCTCACCCCGCACGGCCCGGTCTACAAGACCCTCGCCCACTCGGCGTTCACGGGCGCGTAGCGCACGCGTGCCCGCAAGACCGCGGCGCGCCTCAGCGGGCCGCAGGCGCGCTCGGCGGAGCGACCGGAGCCGGAGCCGCAGGAGCCGGGGCGAGCGCCGGCAGCAGGGCGAACCCTTTGTTCAGCAGCTCGCGCGCCTTGGCGTCGCGCATTTTCCGCTCGTCGCTGCCCAGCACAACCACGATCACGCGGCGTCCGCTGCGCTTGGCGGTGACCACGATCGACCAGCCCGCGGTCGCTGTGTAGCCCGTCTTGAAGCCGTCGCACCCGTCCACGCCCTCCTTGAGAAAAGGATTGTGCGTGCGCATGTCGAACGGCTTGGGCGTGTTGGCCCGCAGCTGGCGGTAGGTCGCCGAGGTGTAGGCGAAAACCGCCGGGTGCCTGCAGAGCTCGCGCGCAAGCGTGGCCATGTCGCGGGCGCTGGAGACATCGTGCCGCTGGCCGGCCGACGGCGGCAAGCCGTGGACCGAGGCGAAGCGCGAGTTGGCCATGCCGAGCTGCTGCGCCTTGGCGTTCATCAGCTCCACAAAGGCTTCCTTGGTGCCCGCCACATGTTCGGCCAGCGCCACCGCCGCGTCGTTCGCCGACTGGATCATCATGGCGTACAGCAGCTCTTCGACCGTGAAGGTCTCCTTCGGGTCAAGGAACACCTGCGAGCCGCCCGTCTTGCAGGCCGCGACCGAGACCTTCACCGTGTCGTCCAGCTTCACTTGGCCGGCGTCGATCTTCTCCTGGATCACCAGCAGCGACATCAGCTTGAGCGTGCTGGCGGGATAGCCCGGCGCATCCGCCTTGTCCTCGAACAGCGCCGCGCCGGTGTCCGCGTCAAGAATCAGCGCGCCAATGTACGGCGTTTTCGAGACGCACCCCTTCGGCTTCTGCGGCTGCGCGGCCGCGGCGGCAGCTTTCTTCGCCGGCGCCTTTTTGGCCGGCTTCTTGGTTTGCGCAAAAGCCCCGAAAACAAAGCACACCGTGACAAGAAGAATCCAGACCGAACGCTTCACTGCAGAACCCCCTGACTGATACCCGACCGCACACAACGACACCCTGTGCCGTAAAAAAGATGTGCGGAGAGTAAATCATGTTTTCCCACGCTTGAAAAGCAAACTCCGCTTGATCTTTGGGCACGGCCCGTTCGCCGGTTTTTCTCATTCCGTTCTCCGCGCGATCTGCTATACTTTCACATGTGATCGACCTCACGTTTGGTGCTGAACGTGGCTACCCAAAAACCTGACACCTCTTTAGAACCCTCATGCACGCAAAACTCTTAGACGGAAAGCAGCTCGCGGCCGACCTTCGGGCGGACATCGCCCTGCAAGTCGCCGCGCTCAAAAGCGAGACCGGCGTCGTCCCCGGGCTCGGCGTCATCCTGATCGGCGCCGACCCCGCCTCCACCTCGTACGTCACCGCCAAAGAAAAGGCCTGCTCCGAGGCCGGCATGCACTCGCAGGACGTGCGCGTGCCCGCCGAGACCACGCAGGACGAGGCGCTCGCCCTCGTGCGGCGCATGAACGACGACCCGCGCATCCACGGCATTCTGGTGCAGCTCCCGCTGCCCAAGCACATCGACGAGGGCGCGGTCATCAACGCCATCGCGCCGGAGAAGGACGTGGACGGGTTCACGCCCGTGAACGTCGGGCGCATGCTGATCGGCGGAACCTGCTTCCTCCCCTGCACCCCGCACGGCATCATCCAGATGCTGCTGAAGGCCGGCGTGCAGACCTCCGGCAAGCACGCGGTGGTGGTCGGCCGCAGCAACATCGTCGGCAAGCCCGTCGCCCACCTGCTGATGCGCAAAGCCGCGGGCGGCAACGCCACGGTGACGGTCTGCCACACCGGCACGCCCGATCTGGCCCTCTTCACGCGGCAGGCGGACATCCTCGTCGTCGCCGCAGGGCGGCCCAACACCGTGACGGGCAGCATGATCAAGCCCGGCGCGGTCGTCATCGACGTCGGCGTCAACCGCATCCCCGACGCGACCAAAAAGAGCGGGTTCCGCCTGGCGGGAGACGTGGACTTCGACTCCGCCAAAGAGGTCGCCTCGCTCATCACCCCGGTGCCCGGCGGCGTGGGCCCCATGACGATCACCATGCTGCTGTTCAACACCCTCGAGTCCGCCCGCCGCGCCTTGAACGGCAACTGATTCTCCGCCCCCTCCCGCACTTATGAAACTACTTGGAGAGCCTCTCTTTGCCCGCGACGAGACGGGACGGCTGAAGTCCCGCATCGGGACGGTCTTCCTGAAAACCCCCGGCCTCGTCACACAGACGGGAGTCCACGCCACCCAGCGGCTCTCCTGGCTCAAGGAGCTGAACCGCGAGCGGCTCGCGAGCGGCCTGCCCAAGCTCAGCAACGCCGAGATCGACGACGAGGTGGAGCACAGCGTCGACCTTCTCTTCGACGAGCAGTTCGTGCTCATCCGGCCCGACCCTTTTGCGATGCCGCTCGCGTTCGAGGCGGACGAGCTGCTTCAGACGATGGTTTCCAAGCGCCGCATCCGCTACCTCAACACGCAGCACGAGCGGGTCCGCAACGCCTTGCGCGCGCGAGGCGAGAACTGGCGCATGAGCCGCCTCCCGGTCTCGCCCGAAGAGATGAACCGCCTCATCGCCAACGCCCGCGTCCCCATCACGGGCATGCCGCTCTATTTCTACAACCCCTCCACCGGCACGCGCTTTCTCACGCTCGAGACCTTCGCCTGGATCGGCTCGCTCCCCGACGACCTTTTCCGCAAGCATCTCGCCGAAATCGCGCACTACAGCGCCCTGCGCAACCGGTTCGGCTACCCGGAAATCGACATCTTCCCTCCTGGCTGTTCTTTCACCCGGCAGGCTTTCGAGGCCTTGAACGCGGAGGGCCTGGAGATCGGCGCGCTCCGGACGGCTTACCATAAGTTGCTGAACGTCTTCCGCCAAGCGGTCCCCGTTGCCCTTCACGACGAGACCTTCGAGAACATCGAGTGGCGCAACCTCCTGTGCACCGCGCTGATCATGCAGCCCAACGCCATCGTGGCCGATGAGCTTCTCGACGGCATCTCGCCGGAGTTCCACATGCAGATCGAGTGGCTGCCGGGCTGCAGGGTCGAAGAGGGCGAACTGTTTTTCGACTCGGTCTTCGAAGAGGCGGAGGCCCTGCCCGACGACCCGGACCTGAACGCCCTCTGCGACCAGCGCGCCAAGGCGGTCATCTTCAACTACATGCGCGAGTTCGGCACCATCGAGTTCATCAACATCGGCCGCATCGCCCGCTCCCTCTCGAGCCGCACCCAGACGACCGCCCGCCGCGCCAACGTGTACATCGTGCAGATCAAGGAGGCCGACAACCCCAAGCCGGAAGTGCGCATCCTGCGTTTCCAGAAGTGGGGCGTCTGCGAGCACCTCGACGAGGGGAAGGATCTGATCCAGTCGATCATGGAGGCGGTCGACTACACCGACTACATTCTCGACCGGCGCCTGGGCTGCCGCCAGCTCGGCATGAACCTCCCCGAGCAGGTCTCGACCGGACGCATGCCGCAGGTCTACACCGGCTCCAACACGCTCTACCACGGGGCGAAGTGCTGGGCCGTCTATTTCGAGCGCAGCTACATCAACGGCTGCACGACGGACAAGCTCCTTCCGCGCCGCTATTCCGACCCCGAATTCAACCGGCGCCTCGCCCGGCTTCTGGGCGAGGCCGCGGCCGTCAACTGCATCGTCGGCCGCGCCAACCTCGACAAGGGCGTGATCTTCGATGACGGGGACGAGGTGATCGTGTTCGACGCCGGCGGCCTGCCCGACCACCTCATCGTCTCGGACCACACCGGCGCCTTCACGCAGTACGAGTATCCGCTTCAGAGCGCCGCCAAAGCCTACGCCCTGCCCGTCAACAAACGGGCGAAGCACATGGGCAACGCCATCGAGTTCGCCGAGCTTTACCTCGCCGCGTTCCAGAAACGGTTCGAGCGCGTCAAACAGGAGTACCGGCGCCGCCAGCGCGCCTTCGACAAGCTGTTCAAGCACCGCCCCGTCGACCTCGCCGGAAGCTTCGCTTACCGCTGGCAGTGCATCCTGGCCCGGCTGGACAGCACCGACGCCGCCCAGCTCACGGAGGCCATCCGCAGCCATATCGAGGTGCTTGCGCCGTGAGCCGCTTTCTGCTCTTCAAGGGCGACCGGCTCTGGGTCCGCCGCACGGAGGAAGGCGTGAGCAGCCTCTTCTCGTCATACAGCCCCGCGCCGGACGCGCCCGTTGAGCGCATCGGGCACGCCGTGTCGGCCGCCCCGGCGGACGAGCCGCCCGAGCCCGGCGCCGAGCTCGTCGGCCTGCGCGCCTTTTTTGACCTTGTGCCGGCCGAAGTCTCCGCTCAGGCCGGGCTCGCCCGCCAGCTCCTCCACTGGCGCGAGACCCACCGCTTCTGCGGCGCCTGCGCCGCGCCGCTCGCCCGCCACGCCACCGAACGCGCCATGGTCTGCGCCGCCTGCGGCCACACCGCCTACCCGCGCACTAACCCGGTGGCCATCACGCTCGTCCACCTCGACGGCCGCCTCTTGCTCGCGCACAAAGCCGGAGGCCTCTATCCCTTCTGGAGCCTGATCGCCGGCTTCGTCGAGGCCAACGAATCCCTCGAGGAGACCGTCGCGCGCGAAGTCGCCGAAGAGGTCGGCCTTTCGGTGAAAAACATCCGCTACGCCGCCAGCCAGCCCTGGCCTTACCCCAACAACCTGATGATCGGCTTCACCGCCGAATACGCCGGGGGCGTGATCACCCCCGACGGCGAGGAGATCGGCGAAGCCGGCTGGTTCGACCGTGACCACCTGCCGCCGATCCCTTCGCGCATCAGCATCGCGCGACGCCTCATCGACGCCTTTTTCGCGCAGCCGAGCAAGCTGTTTAGCGGTTTAGACGGATAGGCTGTTAGGTTGGAGATCCGTAACGCCCCGATCCCCAAACCTAACAGCCTTATTGCCTAACCGTCTAAGAACCTGCCCGATCAGCCTTTGCCGCGCTTGCCGAACTGCTTGTCGGCCATGAACAGCGCGCCTTTCGAGCCCGCGCTCATTTCGAGCATCCAGATGGCGTCCTTGGCGCTCGCCTCCTCCTCCACCTGCTCGTTGATGAACCAGACGAGCATGTTCTGCGTGGCGTAGTCCTTCTCCGCCACGGCCAAGTCATTGATCTCGCCGATCCACGCCGTCACCTTCTTTTCATGTGCCAGCGCGTCCTTGAACATATCCAAGAGGTCTTTCCACTCGGTCTTCGGCGCGCCGATCGCCGCCAACTCCACTTTGGCGCCCTGGTCTTGCAGGTACTTGGCGAACTTCAGCGCGTGCCCCTGCTCCTCCTGGAACTGAACGGTGAACCAAGAGGCGGCCCCCTTGAAGCCCTTGTCCATCGCGTCGTTCGCCATGGCCAAATAAAGGAACGCCGAATAAAACTCACGGTTAATCTGGGCGTTAATCGCCTTCGCAGTCTTTTTGCTGATCATTGCCTGTCTCCCTTTTCGTTTAACCCGCTCTCCGCGCGGCAACCGCGCACACGCAAGGCAAGTGATGTCAGTGTACCAGACAAACCTGTCCGTGTCACCACGCCATGGCACCCGATCACCCGGAGAGCGGACCTTTCACCTGCACCGTCGCCCGTTATTTGTAATACCGGGCTATCTCCTCCTTGGCGATCTTGCACCAGGCGATCGCACGCGACGGATCGTTATGGATCGTGTCGTGGTCCTTCATGATGATCTCGAGGTGGCAGCCCTTGGCCTTCTCGAGGATGTCGCGGATGTCCTTGCGCGCGGCCGCCTCGTCGAACACGCTCGCCGAGAGAATCGCGGGGTTCGGACGGCACGAGTAGACGTACTTGTCCTGCAGCGCCGCCGCCATTCTCGCGCGGTCGCAGGTCGGCGACACGCTGACGCGCCGGATGTTCGGCACGCCCTTGAGCAGGTGCCAGCGCTCGGACATGGGCTCGCAGCACCCGTAGCACACCAGCCCGAAGCGCGCCATGACCGGCTTCTGGTACTGCAAGACGAACTCGTCGAACAGCTCGGGGGAAAGGCCCTTGGTGTCCTGGCTCTCGAAGAGCGCCCACAGGTCCTTGGCCCGCGCCGTCCCCTGATAGTCCCGGGCCGGCAGCTGCGTGGTCCAGCCGAACCCGCCCGAGCCGATGTAGTCGCCCTCGTTGTTCAGGCTGTAGAGCCCGGCGTTCTCGAGGAAGGTGATCAGATCCAGCGTGCCGTCGCGCAGGAACGCCATCAGATTGTGAAGCCCCTGCGGGTTCTCCTGAGTGTCTTTCATGAACTGCTCAAAGCCGCGCAGCTTGATCAGCTCGCGCGTCAGTCCCAAGGACCAATACCACTGCTCGCGCAACTTGACCGGCAGCACGCGGTCAAAAACTTCCCGCGCCAGATGCACAATCTCCGTCGTCGCATCCCGGTCCACCGTAATCGTCTGAAACTGCAAGCCGCTCAAATCATTCAAGTCCCGCAACGCCGGCTGCGGGTTTACCGAGGAGGCGTCGGGCCCCCAAAACGTCCGCTTGTACACCCAGCCGACCGTGAAGCGGCTTTCAACCACCCGGTCGTCCCCCATCTTCTCGCCCCAGAATATCTCCTTGCGCAAACGGTGCTCCCAATGCCGTGCGAGGCCGTGCGTGCACTCGAGCGAAGACTCGGGGATAATTTCACGCCAGCTGAACTCCGGATCGCACAGGATCAGAGGACGCGAGGCCTGCAAAGCATTCTGCCGCGCCCAAAGCAATTTCTTTTCTGCCTCGATCTGACGCGTGGATAACGCCATGACCCGCTCGCCCAGCTTGCGCAAAACTTCGCGCTCAGCCGCCGTAATGGTAAGGTCTGCGACATGCGTATCCAGCGCCACGTTGCCCGGTTGATCATGATCATTCATAACCGAACGCCTCCTTTTTCCGACACCTCGATCGTGTTCCTGTTCCGCCCGCTAAACCGCATCGGTCAGGTCCAGACAGGCGGCATGAAAAGCCCGCACACAGTGCGGTTCTGCTTTCATGTTCACAGTATATGAGGACACCACCGGCTTGTCCACCGAAGAAAAGGAAACGGACGCCTAAAAACGGCGATTCCGGAAAAGAATGGTGAAACGCGGCTTCGCCTTTGACAGGCATGTCAAAAAAGGACTAAACTATTTATTTATGCCCCACAAGATACTATCGCTCCAGCAGGCCGCCCGGCACATCCGCATCCCTGAACGGGAGCTTTTTCACCTCGTTCAGCGCGACGAGATCCCGTTCCTGCGGCGCGGCGAGGAAGTCGTCTTCGAGCACCGCCTGCTCGACGATTGGGCGCAGCGCCGGATCCTCGGCCTGCCCACTAAATGTCTGACCCAACACCACCGCGAAGAGATCGCCGACCGCACGCCGCGCGCCGAGGAGGACACCCTGGTCGAGCGCCTCTTCCGGCCGGAGTGGATCAACCCCGCCTTGCCCTCGCGCACCAAGCCCGCCGTCATCCGAGACATGGTGGCGCTCGCGGTCTCGACCGGCCTGCTGTACGACGATGCGGCCTTGTACCGCGAGATCGAGGCGCGCGAAAGCGCCAGCTCCACCGCGATCGGCGGCGGCGCGGCCTTTCTGCACGCGCGGTATCACGATCCCTATTCCGCTTCGGAATCGTTCGTCGTGTTCGGCAAGACCGTCCAGCACATTTTCTTCGGCGCGCAGGACGGCGAAGAGACCGATCTCTTTTTCCTGATCTGCTGCACGGACGACGCGCTGCACCTGCACGCGCTCGCCCGGC
>CAYZQL010000153.1:0-9637 GCA_964480555.1 uncultured Lentisphaeraceae bacterium
GGGCGGCGGAGCCTCCCTCGAGTTCCTCGAAGGCAAGGAGCTGCCCGGCGTGGCGGCGCTGAGCAACACGTAAGCGCCGCGCCGCGCTGACCGCACAAGGCCGGAGGTGTCGCAGGACACTTCCGGCCTTTTTGGACGGTTCGGGAGGAGTGACTTGAACGAACGCGACTATGTCCCTGCCTGGCCCGTGCCTGAGAGCACGAGGCTTTTGCCCGGAACGTCGATCGAGATCGTGCGGCCCCGTGTGTTCGGGAGCGCACCGAAACACGCCCTGTTCGATTTCGACGGCACCTTGAGCCTCGTCCGCGAGGGGTGGATGGAGATCATGCTCCCGCTCCTGACCGGGCACCTTCTCCCTTACGCGAAAACCGGCGAGACGCCTGAGTCGATCGCCGCGCTCGTGCGCGACTTCGTGACCGAGCTCACCGGCAAGCAGACGATCTACCAGATGATCCGCCTGGCCGAGGAGATCCGCCTGCGAGGCGGCACGCCTGCCGACCCGCAGGCGTACAAAGAGGAGTATCACGACAGCCTCATGGCCCGCATCGCGTGCCGCCGCAGGGGCCTGGCCGACGGGTCCATTCCGCGCAAGGCGATGCTGGTTCCCGGCTCGCTTGAGATCTTGGCCGCGCTGCGCGCGCGCGGCACCGCCATTTACATCGCGTCGGGCACGGACGAGCCGTACGTGCTCGAGGAGGCGCACCTGCTGGGCGTGGACGCGTACGCCCCCGGGCGCATCTACGGCGCCCAGGCCGATCACGCCCGTTTCTCGAAAGAGCTGGTGATCCGGCGCATCCTCGAAGAGAACGCGGTCGACGGCGCGGCGCTGATCGCGTTCGGCGACGGCTATGTGGAGATCGCCGACTGCAAAGCCGTGGGCGGCGTTGCGGTGGCGGTGGCGAGCGACGAGGCCGGGCGCTCCGGCACCTGCGACGCATGGAAGCGCGAGCGTCTGATCGGGGCGGGCGCGGACATCGTGATCCCGGACTACCGCGAAGCGGGCGCTCTCCTGGAGCACATCTGGGGAAACGTCAAAGAGGGGGCGGCGAGATGAGCGGCCCCCTGCGCGCGTTTGACGCGAAACGGCTCGCAGCGCTCGCGGACCGTTTCCGCGCTGCGCGCGTCGCGGTGCTGGGCGACTTCTTTCTGGACACCTATCTCGAAGTCGACCCCGCGCTCGCCGAGACCTCCCTCGAAACGGGCAGGACCGCGCATCAGGTGGCGGCGGCCCGCCATGCGCCGGGCGCCGCGGGCACCGTCGTGAACAACCTCGCCGCGCTCGGCGCCGGGCGCATCCTCACGCTGGGCTTCACAGGCGACGACGGCGCGGGCTGGGAGCTGCGCAGGGGCCTCGCCGCAGCGGGCTGCGACCTGACGCATCTGCACGTCGAACCCACCCGCGTGACGCCGACCTATCTTAAACCGTGCGACCGCACGCGCGCCGGCCTCGCGGGCGAGCACGCCCGCTACGACATCAAAAACGGACAGCCCACGCCGGCCCGCATCGAGCAGGCGCTTCTGAACTCCTTAGACGCGGTTCTTCCCTGCGTCGACGCGCTCGTCGTCATGGATCAGGTGAAGGAGGAGGGCCGGGGCGCGCTGACCGCTCCGCTGATCGCCGCGCTGGCCGAGCGTGCGCCGCGCTTTCCGCAGACAGTCTTCTGGGCCGATTCGCGCGGGCGCATCCGGCGATACCGCAACGTGATGGCCAAGGTCAACCAGTTCGAGCTGACGGGCGAGGAGAATCCGGCCCCCGGCGCGCGCGTGCCCGACGCGCTGATCGAGGCCGAAACGGAAACGTTCGCCGCGCTGCTGGGCGCGCCTGTTTTCACGACGGCCGGAGAACGCGGCGTCCGCGTGTCGGGGCCCGAGCCGGTGACGGTGCCTTCGGTCCGGGTCTCCGGCCCCGTGGACCCCACGGGCGCGGGCGACTCCTTCACCGCAGGGGCGGTGCTTGCTCTTGCGGCAGGGGCAACGCGTTCCGAGGCGGCACTGGTCGGCCACCTCGTCGCTTCGGTGACCGTGCGGCAGCTCGGCACGACGGGCGTTGCCGTCGCCGCAGACCTATTCCCGGCCTTGACACTCTGGAAGGAGCAGAACCCGTGAACCCGCGCTTCGACCGCAACCGCATTGCTGTCCGGCCTCTCGCCGAACGCAAGAACAAGCTCGACATCCGGCGCGACCGGATCGACCCCGAATCCTTCCAGCCGGAACTCAGCGCCCCGGCCGCGGAAAGCGTGTGCCGCGCGGCCGCGGAGATCCGCGCGGCGCGGGCGAAAGGCGCGCCTGTCATTCTGGCCTTCGGCGCGCATGCCATCAAGAACGGCCTTTCCCGCGTCATGATCCGGTTCATGGAGGGCGGCTGGGTCACCCACTTCGCCACCAACGGAGCAGGCGTCATCCACGACTGGGAGTTCGCCTATCAGGGCTGCTCCGGCGAGGACGTGAAGCGGTATGTGGCCGAAGGGCAGTTCGGGATCTGGGAAGAGACCGGCGCCTGTCTGAACCTCGCGATCGCCGTGGGCGCGTACCGCGGGCTGGGTTACGGCGAGGCGGTGGGCGCACTGGTGGCCGAGGACGGGGTGCTCATTCCCGGCTTCGAGGAGCTCGCCGCCGCCATCCGGGCGGGAGCGGAACGGACGGGCAGCCTGCAGGCAGGCAAGGCCGGCGTCGGAGCCGCGGAGGAGGCGGTGCTCGCGCGGGCCGCAGCGGCGGCCGACCTCGCGGCGCTGACCGGCCGCTTCGGCGTGCCGCCGGGCTTTCTGCGCGTCGAGCACCCGTACAAGGCTTACGGGCTGCAGGCGGCCGCCTATGCGGCGCGCGTCCCCTTTACGGCGCACCCCATGTTCGGGCACGACATCATCTACACCCACCCCATGAACCGCGGCGCCGCCATCGGGCGGGCGGCCGATCCGGACTTCTTGTCTTTCACCGACTCGGTGAGCCGCCTCGAAGGCGGGGTCTATCTCTCTGTGGGGTCTGCGGTCATGTCGCCGATGATTTTTGAAAAGGCGCTCTCCCTGTCGCGCAACCAGGCGCGAGGGCAAGGGGGCGCGATCGAGGACTTCTCGATTTATGTGGTCGACCTTGCGAAATCCGCGTGGGACTGGACACACGACGGGGAGCCGCCGCCGGACAACCCCGCGTACTATCTGCGCTTCTGCAAGACCTTCTCGCGCATGGGCGGGCGCATGACCTACACCAGTGCGGACAACCGCTCCTTTCTTGTGGCACTCCTGCGGACGCTTGAGGCGCCTTGCGGCTGAGGCTGAATCCCGACGCGAGAGAGCGGGAGGGGCCCGCTCCGCTTCCGAAGCTCGGGCCCGAGGTTGACGGCGCGGATCGCCTTCCTTTACAATCCGGCTCTTCAATCTGGGGGTTTGGAACGTTCTTCTTCACAACACAAAAGGGGCTATGATGAAACAGGCGATGTTGGCGGCGCTGGTTGCGGGTGTGGCGGGGTCGCTGGCCGCGGAGACGAATGCCCCGCCGGAATGGAGCAGCATCCGCAGCATCGCCATGCGGGGCGGCCTGAAAGCCTTCTGGGACGTCGGCGGCAAGGACAGGGAGCTGAACGAGCGCGAGGCCGTGGCGCACGGCTTCGAATTGGTCGACTTGCTCAACACTTACTCGGACTACCCCGGCAGGCAGAAAGAGAAGATCGTGCCCAACGGCCAGAACCCTTGGGACAAGCCGCCCTTCTTCGAGCGGATCATCCGGCGGAACATCGACACCAAGCGCGGCCTGCCGCTCTTCGTCCATGACATCGAGTTCCATTTCGAAGAGGACCTCGACGCGCTATGGACCAACCCGGTGGTGCGGGAGGCTTCCCGGGCGACGACCCCGGACGCTTTCCGTGACGCCTACTACCGCGAATGGGCCACCTGGTTCACCCTCCCCTGCCGCTGGGCCAAGGAGAAATTCCCCGCCATCCCCGTGGGGATCTACGGCCCACAGCCTTTCCGTCGCGACTACTGGGGCGTGTCCGGAAAAGACGCGCAGCAGATCGACGGCACGCACAAGACGGACGCCGAGCTGTGGCGGCACATTGACCCGGCCGTGGACTTCTGCATCGCGAGCGTCTACTGTTTCTACGACACTCCCGGGTCCGTCTATTATATGGCCGCAAACATCGAGGAGAACCATGAGCGGATGTCGCAGTCCGGAAACAAGCCGGTCTACGCGTACCTGTGGCTGCGCTACCACAACAGCAACGCCAAGCTGAAAAGCAAAGAAGTCGACGACTATCTGGCGGAGTCCATGGCGGTGCTGCCCTTCTTCTGCGGCGCGCGGGGCGTGGTTCTCTGGGGCTGGGAACCCAAAGGCCAAGGCCAGTACTATCGCACCTTGCCGCTGTTCATGCGGAGCTTGGGACGTGTGGCCGACCTGTCGGAAAAGATCGCCAGCGCCCAACCGGTCAACGAAGAGCCGGTCCATGTGGCTTGGAAAGCGAAGCGCCCGCTGCTCCGCAAGCTGCGGGTCAGCGAAGACGAATGGCTGATTCTCGCGACGGACCCGTGGCAGGCGGACGCGGATGTGAAGACGGTCCCGGCAACATGCGGCAAACACACGGTCGAGCTTGTGGTGCGCGGCAAACACACGGAGCTCTATCACGTGGTGGACGGCCTGGCGAAGCGCGTCGGGCTCACCCCCTAGAGTCGTGCGGGCGGCCCCGGAACCGCGCCGCGACCGCTCTCCGCCGGCCGCTCACCCATGACGCAGTTTTGAGAAATCCTCGCCGTTTTGCTCCCGTCCCCCTCCTTTTATCACGAACTGCCGGCAGATCTGATTAATCTTGTTTCATCACGGCGACAACTTTTCGCGCCATCGACTTGATTTATTGATTTTTGGCTCGTTTCCTGCTGGTTTATTTTGCTAGCTTATTAGAACTAAATGAACTCAACTTCGATACTGACGTCCTTGCGGAGCATACGGACCAAGTTCGGCTTGGTAACGGCGGGTATTCTGCTGGGACTGCTTCTTGTTTTTTATCTGGGAGGACGGTTCATACTGGTTCACATGATCCGAGAGGCCGAGAAAGACATCCAAGTGATCGGCAACGACATCAAGAGTGTCGTGCACGGTGAGATCCGGGCTCTTCAGCAGGTAGCGTTGCGCGCGGCCGGCACGCTTTCCCTCTCGGGCAACGAGGTCACAGACGAGTTCTTGCAGGCGCAGCTCGGCCCCTTCACGGACGAAGGCACACCCGTCAATCTGGTGATCGCGCTTGCGGCTGACGGCAACTTCCTGAAGGGCTGTTTCCTTGCGCCGGGAAAACCCCTGCAGCCAGTCGAAGGGGACGAGGTGTTACCTTATCTGACCCTTCTGCCCTCCCTGCTGGCCACCGATACCACGGGGGTCGTCCCGTCGGGGGTGATCGGTTTTAGGCAAAAGCCGGTTTTCATTGCCGCAGCCCCGCACAAGAAAGCCTCGGGGGAAGCCGCAGGGTTCATTCTGGTCGGGTCGCTTTTCAACAATCACCCCTTGCTTTCAAAAATCAACAAGGTCACGCACGGCATGCAGGTGGCCGTGTCCGGCCAACAACGCAACCGGTACGCCACCGGCAAGGGCAAGCCTATGCCCGCGAAAACGGGGATTGCCCCGGTCTTCGCCGAAGCGCTCAATTATTATTCGGGCGGATTGTGGCACCTGGGCGAGAACGTTTTCGAGGCGGTCATCCCGATCCATGACATCCTCGGCAAGGAGGTGACCGCCATCTCCATCCGCCTCCCGCAGACCTTTTCTTCGCTGGCCAGCATTGCGTTGGGCTGGCTGACCGTTTTCGTCGCCTCGGTCGGCATCCTTTTCGTGCTGCCCATCTTTTGGCTGCAGACGAGAATCGTGCTCAATCCGCTCACATCGCTTTCGGACCAGATCCGAAAGATCGGCGAATGCCACCTCGACGGCAACTGCGCGTCGCTCCATTGGCCGCATAAAGACGAGTTCGGCATACTGGCGCAGAGCGTGAACAGCATGCTCGACGCCCTCTCTCATAAGACCAAACAGGTCGGACAGATCGAACAGCGCCAGCGCGCCTTGATCGC
The DNA here is from genome assembly GCA_964480555.1 of uncultured Lentisphaeraceae bacterium. Taxonomy (GTDB): domain Bacteria; phylum Verrucomicrobiota; class Kiritimatiellia; order RFP12; family UBA1067; genus CAYZQL01. Next base: position 6,045 of record CAYZQL010000153.1, read on the forward strand.
GGGCATGCCGGACGGCCTGTGTGTCTTTGACGCCAACGCGCATCTGGTCGCCGTCCATAAACAGCCGGACTATGCGCACCCGATCCCGGGGCTGATCGCGGGGCATCCGATCATGCCCCCTCTTTTCCCTGAGGCCGATTGTGAAACGTTGCGCAAAGCGATCAGCGAAACCTTCCGGACCGAAAAAATCCAAATGGTCATTGTTTCCTGCCGCGAATCGAACGGCTCCTACCGCCACTTCGAGACCCGGATCAGTCGGATGGACACCTATTTTGCGTTGGTCATCCTCCGCGACGTGACCGCCGAGTGGCACGAGCGCGAGACCCGCGTCCAAGTCGAAGACCGGCTCGCCAAAATCCAAAAAATGGAGAGCCTGGGCAATTTGGCCGCAGGCATCGCCCACGATTTCAACAACATTCTGGCCATCATCCAGAACACCGTCGAGGTGACGTGGGAAACGCCGGACGCCAGCGAGAAAGAGGCGGTCGGCACCATCCGCCAAGCCACCGGCAAAGCGGCGGCGCTCACGCGCGAACTGATGACCTACGCCGGTCAGACCCGCATCACCTTCAAGCGCGATGACCCCAACACCGTGGTCCTCGACCTGGAGAAACTGATGGGCGGCGTCGTGGCCCCGAACGTCTCCATTGAGCTGAAGTTGACCCCGGGGCTGCCACAGGTCGACACCGATCCCCAGCAGTTCTGGAAAGTGCTCATCAACCTGCTCAAGAACGCTTCGGAGGCCATGAACGGCACGCGCGGCCACATCCGCATCAGCACCTACCCGCTCACGCTGACCGCCGCAAATATCAGCGATTTCTTCAGCACCCACGCGCTGGCACCCGGCGACGGTGTCGTCTTCCAGGTCGACGACACCGGGTCAGGAATCCCCCGCGAAGCGATCAACCGGCTGTTCGAGCCCTTCTTCTCGACCAAGGCGGTCGGGCGCGGCTTGGGGCTCGCCACCGTGTTCGCGATCGTCGACGCGCACAACGGCGGCATTGCCATCGATTCTGAACTGGACAAAGGGACCACGTTCCGGGTCTGGCTCCCTGCCGTCAAAGCCTTTTATTCCGCCGCGCCGACCTCCAGCCTGCGCGCCATCACAGCACCCGGAAAAGAGGCGGACTCCGCTCCGGTCCAAGCCGTTCCACACCACCGCCCCCTCGTCCTGCTGGTGGAGGATGACCCCGCCATCCTGCAGAGCACCGCCATCGCCTTGCGCTCCCTAAACGCGGAGACTCTGACCGCGGCGACCAAACGGGAAGCCCTGGCTCTCTTCCGGAAACAGGCGGATAACGTCCGCTTGATCCTGCTCGACGCCCATATCGGGCATCTGGACAACGTGCGCCTGCTCTCCGCTTTGCGCGCCCGCAACCCGCACGTGCCCGTCGTGATCATTTCTGGCTATAGCGAGACCCGCATCCGCGAAATGTTCACGTCCGAGCCTTATAACGGCTTCCTGAGCAAGCCCTACACCCGCAACGAACTCAAGGATGTCCTCGATCGTTTCGCCATGGCCACGCACCGAAGGGCCACATGAACCAAGGGGAACGCCCCTGTGTCCCGGCCGGCCGCCGCGCGCCGCCTCACATGTACTTCTCCGCGGACTTCTGCCAAACCAGCGGATGCGCCATGAAGAAATGACACGTCTTGCCCAGCCGGGAAGAGACCTCCTCCTGCAAGGCCTTGTTCAGCGGGTTCAGGAGGGCCACCAGCACATCGTTTCCGAACAGCGCGAAAGGCAACACGCCCTTGACCCGGATGAAGGCCCGAGCGAGCAACCCGGCCGCTGCTGGCTGAACCTCGAACAGTTCCAGAGGCAGCGGCGGCACTTCGCTGAGCCGCTGCATCACCTCCATCACCCGTTCCGTCAGTTCCGGGTGCTGCTCGTCCAGCAGCGCCAGCGCGGAAATAAGCATCGGCGTGTCGGTCACCGGACGCTCCGTCAACACATGCAGCACGTCCATGCACACGTCTTTCGGCAGACACTCGTTCTCTTTCCACAGCCAGACCAGGTCCATCTCGGCCGCGGACGCTGAGCGCGAAAGGGCATGCACCTCAACGCTCGTGTCCTGAAACACGGGCGTCGACGCCCCCTGCGAAGGCTCGGCCCTGTTGCCCAGACCCTGAACCTCGCGCCGGAACTCGCTTTTCAGAATCTGTCCCTGCACCAGCTCGGCCACCCGCTCGACCGCCGCACGCGCCGCCGGCACATCTTTGAACGCGGTCAACCGCTCGGCAATACTCTGAGCGCTATCGTAATCCTTCTCCCTCAGCAGCGTGTCCACCAGCCTGATCAGGCAATCCAGACGCTTCTCCTCCTGGCCCGTCTGCTCATAGGCTACCGCCAAGAACTCCAGACTCGTCCGATCCCCCGGCATGGTCTGCAGCATCTGCTCGAAAAAAGTGATCGCCTCATTGATTTTTAGGTCCGGCTCGTCCATAGCAACTCTCCTAAACGGAGTAATTAGCAATATTCATGCCGTTCGTCCGTCAAACATCAACGTGGACGTGCGGCCGTTTGACCCGGCCTCGGACAACTGGCACCCTTCCTGCTATTTACCTTGGCACATCTGAGTGTAGCCTTGAATTCGCGCCGCTTAACCTGTAACGTGTGCATCGTAAACGTGTAACCCCCAACCCCCAACCCGTCATGCCCCAGCCGGTTCACTACCCGAGTTTTCAGAGTGCGCTTCTCAAACGCGGCATATTAACCGATGCGCAGCTGCAGAACGCGCTGACCGAAGCCGACAAGCTGCCCTTGGAGCGTTTCCTGGTGCAGAGCCGCTTAGTGTCTCCCGAGGTTTTCACGCTCACGGCCGCAGCCTATTTCAACATCCCCCCCATCACCCTGCCCGCCTCCCTCACCTTGCCCGCCGAACTCTTGGATCTGGCCTCTCCCCAGCTCTGGTCGCGCCTCAAGGCCGCGCCGCTCATGCGCCTGGGCAAGCGGCTGACCGTCGCGTTCGGCGATCCCTTTGACCTTCTCGCCCAAGAGGAGGTCGCCCGCGTCACACGCCTCGAGATCGTGCCGCTCGTCGCCCCGGAACGCGAGGTGGCCGATGCGCTCGGCCGCGTCCAATCCCAAAAGGACTCCGAGAATCCCGGCCTGGCCATGGAAAACATCATGAAGGTGCCGGACGCCGACATCGAGTTTTCCAGCGAGCCGCAGAAGCAGGAAGAGAGCCTCGACAAGACGCTCGAGACCGCCGAGGAAGCGCCCGTCATCCGCATGGTGAACATGATGCTGGTCGAAGCCCTGCGCACCGGCGCCAGCGACATCCACTTCGAGGCCATGGAGAAAAGCTCGCGCCTGCGCTACCGCATCGACGGCGCCCTCATCGAGCGTCCCAGCCCGCCCCGCTCGCTCCACAACGCCATCGTTTCGCGCATCAAGATCATGTCGGATCTCGACATCGCCGAGCGCCGCAACCCGCAGGACGGGCGCTTCAAGGTCAAAGCCCTCAAGAAAGAGGTCGATATCCGCGTCAGCATCCTTCCGACCATCCACGGCGAGAAGGTCGTCATGAGGACGCTGGACAAGACGAACCTGGCCCCCAGCCTTGCCGCCCTCGGCCTCGACGACTTTG
>CAYZQL010000154.1:0-9570 GCA_964480555.1 uncultured Lentisphaeraceae bacterium
CGCCGCCGGACTCGGACCATTTGCCGCCGACGCGGCTGGAGAGCTTGACGCGGATCCCCATGCGCGGGCGGATGTTCAACGCGTTCGCCCGCTCGAGGATCAGGTTCAGCTCGTCGGTGGTCTCCAGCACAAGGATGGTCTGCAAGCCCATTTTCAGGGACGAGAGCGCGAGGTCGATGAACTCGGTGTCCTTGTACCCGTTGCAGATGAGGAAGGCGTCGGGGTCGCGCATGTAGGCCAGCGCCGCGATCAGCTCAGCCTTTGAACCGGCCTCGAGCCCGTGATGGTACTGCGCGCCGAACGTCACCACATCATGCACGGCCTGCTGCTGCTGGTTGACCTTGATCGGGAAGACGCCGCGATACCCGCCCTGATACCCGTAGTCCGTGATAGCCTTCTTGAACGTCTCGTTGAGCAGGCTGATGCGGTCCCCCAGCAGGTCGCTGAACCGCAGCAGGAGCGGGAGCCCCATGCCGCGGTCATGCAGGCCGGCCACGATGTCGCACAGCTTGACGCTGACCGTCCCCTTGGCGTTTTTCAGATTGACGGCCACAAAGCCGTCGTCCGTGACCTTGAAATACCCTTGCCCCCACGCGCCGATCCCGTAAAGCTCGGCGCTTTTCACACTGTTCCAGCCATCCAAAGCATCCAGCAGAGTTTGCGACATTTCGGGCGATCCCTCCTCCATCACACATCAGGAAACCGTTTTCAGACGCGCCCGTTCAACGCGCTGAACCAGCGAAAAAAAAGATACGGTCGAAACATGCCAAACCCGGGCCGAAAGCGCAACAGAAAAACGTGCGGGCATTTTCACCTCCGGTTGCGTATAATGCGCGGCCAATGACTGACTACTCCCGACTCCTGAACACCGAACAGTGCGAGGCCGCCACATCCGGGGAGGGCCCCCTGCTCGTGCTGGCCGCGGCCGGCACCGGCAAGACGCGCACGCTCGTCTACCGCGTGGCCTACCTGGTCGAACAGGGCGCCGCTCCGGACAGCCTCCTGCTGCTGACCTTCACCAACCGCGCCGCGCGCGAGATGCTGGAGCGCGCCAAAGCGGTCGCGGGCGAATCGGTGGGCAACCTCTGGAGCGGAACCTTCCACCACATCTGCAACCGTTTCCTGCGGCGGTTCGGCGACAAGCTGGGCTACCCCAACGATTTCACCATCCTCGACCGGGACGACTCGCGCGCGCTGATCGACCACTGCATCAAGGACGCCGTGCCCAACAAGAAGGAGTTTCCGAAGAAGGACGTGATCGGCTCGCTGATCAGTTCGGCCGCCAACCGGGCGTGCGACATCGAGGACGTGCTCGAGCAGGCGCTCAACGAGCTGCGCGTCGACCCCATGGAGATCGTCCGGGTCGCCAACCTCTACGCGGAGCGCAAGCGGGCCATGGGCGCGATGGACTTCGACGACCTGCTGGTGAACGGGCTGCGCCTCCTGACCGAACACGAGCCGATCCGCCTGTTCTACCAGAACAAGTTCCGGCATGTGCTGGTGGACGAGTACCAGGACACCAACCTTCTGCAGGCCAAGATGGTCGACATCCTGGCGGGGATGAACAAGAACGTGATGGCCGTCGGCGACGACTTCCAGTGCATCTACTCGTGGCGCGGCGCGGACTTCCGCAACATCATGGAGTTCCCCAAGCGCTGGCCCGGCTGCCGCATCGTCAAGCTGGAGCAGAACTACCGCAGCGTGCCCGAGGTACTGGAGGTGGCCAACGCCTGCATCAAAGGCAACCCCGAGCAGTTCCAGAAAACGCTGCGCCCGACGCGCAAAACCCGCAACAAGCCGCGCGTCTTCTACGTGCGCGACGGCGACGAGCAGGCGACCGCCCTGCTGGCGCTCGTCCGGCGCTACCAGGAGGACGGCTACAGCCTGCGCGACATGGCGGTGCTCTACCGCGCCCATTTCCACTCGATCGAGCTGCAGATGCTGCTGGGGCGCGCGCGGCTGCCCTATGTGATCACCTCCGGCATCAGCGTGTTCGAGCAGTCCCACGTCAAAGACATCGTCGCCTTCTTGCGGGTCTGCGAGAACCGCATGGACCGCCTGGCCTTCGGCCGGCTGCTCGGCATGTTGGGCGGGGTCGGCGAAAAAACGGTGGAGTCGCTCTGGGTCAAGCTGGGCGGCCAGTTCGACACGCGCGACCCCGAGCAGCGCGCGCGTCTGAGCACGGCGCTCAAGCCCTCGGCGCGCGGGCAGTGGCAGGAGATCGACCGGCTGTTCGAGGACTACCACCGCGAAAGCCTGGCCAACGGCGGCGGCGAAATCGTGCAGCGCTTCTGCGACGTCTTCTACCACACGTATCTGGCGCGGGCCTACGAGAACGGCGACAAGCGCGAAGAGGATATCCGCGAGCTGGCCCTGCAGATCAGCAAGAGCGGCAGCGTGCCGCTCTTCCTGCAGGAGGTGGCGCTGCTGACCAACGTGGACCACGAGTTCGACAAGATGAGCCGCGAGCAGGCGGACATGCTGCACCTGAGCACCGTCCACCAGGCCAAGGGGCTGGAGTGGCCCGTGGTCTTCGTGATCTGGGCCTCCGAAGGCATGTTCCCCTCGGGCCGCTCGATCGGCGAAGCCGAGAACGATGCGGAAGAGCGCCGGCTCTTTTACGTGGCCGTGACGCGCGCGAAAGACGAGCTGGTGCTCTGCGCCCCGGAAATGCGCCGCACGCGCGACGGAGGCGTCTTCTTCTGCAAACCGTCGCGTTTCATCAAAGAACTCCCGCGCGGTTTGACGCGCGAGAGTTTCGGGTTCAGGACGTATTGAATGTCCCGATGAAGGAGCCTCGCTCTTACAGCGAAACGCCCAGGCTGACGCCGCCCCACAGGATATCCTTGTCGTTGTAGGCATCGACGTCACGCGCGTCGCTGTCGACGAGCGACATCCAAGCCAGCTTCGCGCCGACCGAGACCGCGTCCGTGACCGCATACGAGAGATAGACGTCGGCAGTGAAATCCATCAGCCCGGCGTCGTCCGTCCCGAGATACGCCATGTAGTCGTCGTCACCCGCGCCCAGCGCGACATCGAGCCCGAGCGTGAGCTGGTCGCTCAGCGCGAACTCCTTGTTCAGCGCGACGTTGCCGTAGAAGCCTTCCATCAGGTCATAGTCGTAGTAGAGGCTAACCGACGGCGTCACGATGTCGTTATTGTAGGCGACTGACGCGTACACCTCGCGCGTGCTGTTGTAGTAGTCCTGTCCGCTCGCCTTCGGGAAGGTGTACCAGATGTTCCCGACTTCGAACGAGAAGTCCGCCACATCGATCGCATAACTGACCGTGTAGTCGATCTCATTGAGCCCCGCGCCCGTCGTGTGTCCCATACGGTCGGTCATGTCGGCATTTGCCCAAAGCCCCGCAGAAAACGTCCCGTAGTCACCGGTGGAATACGAAACCGTTCCGGCAGGCTGCCAGACGGGCCGGTCGTTCAACACGCAGCCGCGCCAAATGTAGGCCGAGAAGATATCCAGCGTCGCGTCGAACGAGAAGCCGGTTTCCGAACTCTCTTCCGCCACCGCAACCGGCGCGGCCTTCGCCGTCTCCTGGGCCAACACCGTTGTGACAGCCGCAACCATCGCCACCGCCATGGTCAACAGTTTCTTCATGTTACTCCTTTTTTAGTTAACCCCGCGTGTCCGCAGGTTAAATGCTGACCAGCAAACGACGTGCCAACCCGGCAATCCCGCCGAATTGCGAGTCAGAGCGTCACAGAAAGGCTTGCATTCGGAAAGAATCCGCCGATCACGGCCATGTTCAGCCTTCACGCAAAGCGCGTGCCGCACAATCATGTTGCCAGCCGTGACAGGTTTGTCCGATGAACGGCTGCCCCGGTTCACATGCGGAAAAATTACACCTTAAAACTCTGTTTTACAAGACAACGCCCGCACTGTGACGTATACTGAATCCACAATAAAGGGGATCAACATGACTACTGCCGACACCATGGGCCGCCGCGGTTTCCTGTTACGCGCGGCCGCTTTCTCCGTCGCCGCGCAAGCCTGCCGCGCACGGGCAGCCGCGGTGCGCCCGTCCAACACCGTCACGCTCGCCATCCTCGGCGCCGGCGGCCGCGGCTCGCAACTGCTTCCCGTCTTCATGCATCTGGACGATGTGCGCATCCTTGCCGTCTGCGACGTGAACCGCGAGCGCCGCGAGCGCGCGAAGGCCACCGTGGATGACTATTACAGCAACGCCGCCTGCGCCGCCTACCACGACTTCCGGGAACTGCTCGCCCGGCCGGACATCGATGCGCTCTACATCGCCACCGGCGACCGCTGGCACGCCTGGCTTGCCATCCTTGCCATGCAGGCCGGTAAAGACGTCTATTGCGAAAAGCCCATCTCTCTCTCGATGCGCGAAGGCGAGGCGGTCATGACCGCCGCCCGGCGCTACCAGCGGATTTACCAAGGCGGCGTCCAGCGCCGCACCGTAGGAAACTTCGCCGCCGCCGTCGCGCTCGCCAAAAGCGGCCGGCTCGGACGCCTCCACACCCTCCACGCCGGCATGGCTAAAATGGGCGGTTCCGCCATCAATCATTTCCTGCCCGCAGAGCCCGCGCCAGCGCCCGAAGAGCTGAACTGGAACCTGTGGCTCGGGCCTGCCCCGTGGCGCCCCTATAATAAAGCGTACCTCACGTCGTGGCACGGGGAGTACGACTATCACGGCGACCTGACCGAGTGGGGCAGCCACACCGTCGACCTCTGCCAGCTCGCGCTCGGACGCGAAGCCTCCGCGCCCACGCGCTACACGCCGGTCGACGCGGCCACCCTCACCGCCCGCTACGACGACGGCATCACGCTCGTCCTCCGGCAGAAAGGATTCCGCAACTCATGCGCCGTCCGTTTCGAAGGGGACGAGGGATGGGTCGAGACCGACGACTCCGGCGACATCACCGTCTCCGCGCCCTCGCTGCTCGAAAACCGCACGATCCAAACCGAGAGCTGGATGCGCCCCGTCGCCCATCCCGCGGAGTTCATCGCCTGCGTCAAATCGCGCAAAACGCCCTCCGCGCCGCCCGACTCGCTCCACTTCTCGCACGTCTGCTGCCACGCGGCCACGGTCGCCTACCATCTGAACCGCGAGCTGACGTTCGATCCCGCCACACTGGCCTTTGCCGACGACAGCGAAGCCAACCGCCTGACGAACCGCCCCTGGCGCGCGCCCTGGCGCGCGTGACGCCGCCTGCGAACGCCCCTCTGCCCGACACTCCAAAGAAAAGGTCTTACCATGCGCACACCCGCTACTGCCCTCGCCCTTGCCTGTCTTCTGTCCCCCGTCCTCAGCGCCTCCCTCTTTGCGGACGAAACCGCACGGCTCCAGGCGCTCGCCTCCGGCTCTCCGGAAGAGAAGGACAAGGCCCGCCAAGCCCTGCTCGTTGCGGCCACACCCGCCGTGATCCCGCAGCTCGCCGCCCAGCTCGCACAACCCGACACCTTCGACAACGCCTGCTTCCTGCTCGAAAACCTCCGCCACCCGGCCGCCGACGCCGCCCTGTGCTCAGCGCTCGCGTCCGCCCCGGCCCTCCGGCAGGCCGACCTGCTCGACGCCCTCGCCCGCCGCGCCTACACTTCCGCCGATAAACAGGCCATCTCCCTTGCCGCCCAGCCCGGGCCGGCACGGGCCGCAGCCCTGCTCTACCTCGGCCGCATCGCCACGCCGGACGCGGTCTCCACCCTCACGGCCGCGCCCTTGGACGGCAGCGGCGCCCACGCGATCCTTTGCGCCGCAGACACGCTTGCCGCCCGGCGCGACGTGAAAAAGGCCACCGCCCTCTACACGCGGCTCTACCGCTCCGGCTGCCCCGACAACCTCCGGCTCGCCGCCTTCGCAGGCCTGGTCCAGTCCGACACCGCGAATGCCGCGCCGTGGCTGGCCGAAGGCCTCGCGCACCTTTCGCCGGAGTGGCGCGGCACAGCCGCACGCCTCGCCGCCCACCTCCCGCATAAGGCGCTGAGGAAGCAGGGCGGCAAACTGATGAAGACCGCTTCGGCCGAAGGCCGCCTCGCCCTCGTGAGCGCCCTCGTGGACGCGCGCAACATCGGCGGAGTCTCCCTGCTGCGCGACGTGCTGGCCAATCCCGCCGACGCCCCGACCTATCTGGCCGCCGCCGCAGGAATCGGGGAGCTGGGCGACGCCGATGACGCGCCCGCCCTGATCGCCCTGCTCGGCCACACCGATGCCGCGCTCGCCGACGCGGCCCGCATGAGCCTCATCATGCTGTCCGACCCCAAAGCCGACGCGCGCATCGTCCGCGCGCTGGCCAAGCGCACCGGCGGAACATCCGCGCTCATGCGCCTGATCGGCGTGACCGCCTTCCGCAAATCTCCGACCGCCGCCCCGGCCCTGCTCGGCTGCCTGGCCGAGGCCGACCCGGCTGTCCGCGCCGCCGCCTTCAACGCGCTGGCCGCCCTCTGTGTCGAAAACACCGCCGCCGCCTTGGCCGCCGCCGCCGTTGCGGCAACCGATCCCGCCGAAATCCGCGCCGCCGAGAAGGCCCTCGCGGCAATGGCCCGCGCCTATCCCGAGGCCGCCACGCGCGGCATGCTCGCCGCCTGCAAAACCGTCCCGCCCGCCCCACCCGTCCTGTTCTTCCAGCCGCTGGCCCTCGCCTCTCACCCCGCGGGGCTCGCCCCGCTCGCGGTCGGCGTCGAAGCCAAAGACCCGGCCGTCTCAGACGAGGCGCTGCGAACGCTCGCAAACTTCTGGAAAACGAGCGACGCCCTCCCCTGCCTGATCGGACAGGCGACCTCGCACGCGAAAAACTCCCTGCGCGTCGTCGCCCTGCGCGGCGCCATCCGCCTTCTACCGCTCGTTCCCGACCCCGGCGTCTATGAGAAGGTGCTCGCCCAAGTCACGGAGCTCGCCGCCCGCCCCGAAGAGAAGGCACTCCTCGCCGACCTCCCGCCCCGCGCCCCCAAGTCATGGCTCCCCGACATCCACTTCCTTCCCCGCCGCATCGGCTCGCACCGCTCCGAGGCGTGCGCGGTGGCCGACTTCAACGGCGACGGCAAACCCGATATCGCCGCCGGCCCCTTCCTCTATCTCGCCCCCGACTGGAAGCCGGTCCAGATCCGCGAGGTCAACACCACCGTCACCGACGACGGCAAGGGCTACGCCGACGATTTCTGCAACCTCGTCCTCGACGTGAACAAAGACGGAAAGCCCGACATCGTCTCCGGCGCCTGGTTCTCGCAGACCTCCTTCTGGTTCGAGAACACCTGCGGCAAGGACGGGCTCTGGCCGGTCCACGTCATCGAATAGCTCGGCAACCACGAGACCGGCACGCTCGAGGACATCGACGGCGACGGCAAAGCGGAGGAATTCCTGCCCCAATCCCACATCACCGTCTGGTACGACCTCGGCAAAGACACCAACGGGGCGCCCAACCTCGTGCGCCACACCGTTTCCGAAAAGCGCAACATGCTCGGCGCCGGCGCCGGCGACCTCAACGGCGACGGCCGCCCCGACATCATCCGGCCCGACGTCTGGTTCGAGGCCCCGAAAGACCTGAAGTCCGGCACCTGGACCGAGCACCCGATCGCCCTCGGCGGCAAGGACGGCAAAGCCGACCACACCTCCAACATCATCGTCTTCGACGTGAACAAGGACGGCCGCAACGACATCATCGCGAGCTCCGCGCACAAGTACGGCATCTTCTGGTATGAGCAGCAGCGCGCGGCCGACGGCGCCCTCACCTGGAAGCAGCACACCATCGACGACACCTGGTCGCAGGCCCACTACTTCGCCTTCGCCGACATCGACGAGGACGGCAACAAGGAGCTCATCACCGGCAAGCGGTTCATGGCCCACAACGGCGGCGATCCGGACGAGTTCGGCAAGATCGGCGTTTTCTTCTACCGCTTCACGCCCGGCCCGGACCCCGTGTTCAGCAAATACGTTATCAGCTATGACGAGGGCCTCAGCGTAGGCATCAACATCGTGCCCGCCGACATCGACGGCGACGGCGACCTCGACCTCGTGACGACCGGCAAGTGGGGCGGCCCCGCGCTCCTCGAGAACCGCATGACCGGCCGGGTGACCGACGAGGAGCGCCGGGCCTCCTTCAAGCCCCTCTGATTTGAAGCGCAAGGACGTCACGGAGGTCGCCGCTCCCGTGCGAGCAGCCTCGCCACTCCTGTTTCTCGCGTTGGAGGGCCCGCCTCCGTGCGGGCCGTCTGTCGAGAGACGACACGCTTTTTGTCAAAAGACGTTTCGGCAAGGGTATCCGAGGCGTGCGCGTACAGCAGGGCCTGCGGACCTGCTGCTCCGGGCGCGGACGGTCAGTGAAACCAGGATGCGCCCCGATTACCACCGCAGATTACCACCGCACGGTTAAACGGACTGGCGCCCGCTCAAAGAAGCAGGTATATTATTTTCATAACAACCGAAGGGGGAATCGATGATCAAGTCTTACTGGGTGACGCTGTTGAGGTTTCTGGTCGGCTGGCACTTTTTATACGAGGGGCTTTGGAAGCTGCTTAAAGGGAACTGGAGTGCCGCCGGCTACCTGAGCTCCAGCCAGTGGATCGCGGCGGACATTTTCCACAAGATCGCGGACACGCCCGTTCTGCTGAACATCGTCAACCAGCTGAACATGTGGGGACTGACCTTGATCGGCCTCGCGCTCATCCTGGGCATCTTCATCCGCTTCTCCTCCGTGTGCGGCATCCTGCTGCTGTCGCTCTACTACCTGGCCCAGCCGCCCTTCGGCGCGACGGCCACGGGCGACGGCCATTTCCTGTGGTTCGACCGGAACGTCCTCGAGGCCATCGCCCTGATGGTGATCTGCGCGGTCCCCTCGTATGGCCTAGGGGCGCTCATCAAGCCGTGGCTGTCCAAAGGAGACCGGGCCATCTCGGGCGACCGCCGCGAGTTCCTCAAAAACCTGAGCGCCCTGCCCGTGCTGGGCGCCTTTGCGGGCGCCTTCTTCGAGAAGCACGGGCGCGTCTGGGAGAAAGACAACCTGAAGGGCAAGGTCGATGCGATGACCAGCGCCACGGTCCGGGCCTTTGAGTTCAAGGACATCAGCGAGCTCAAAAAGCCCATCGACGCCTTCGGCAAGATCGGCCCCACCCGCATCAGCCGCATGTTCATGGGCTGCAACCTGATCGGCGGCTGGGCGCACGCGCGCGACCTGATCTACGTCAGCAAGCTCGTCAAGGCCTACCACGAGGACTGGCGCGTCTTCCGCACGCTCCACATGGCCGAGGCGGCCGGCATGAACACCATCATCCTGAACCCCGGGCTGTTCCGAGTCATGGGCGACTACCTGAAAAAGGAGGGCGGCAAGATGCAGGTGCTCTCCGACTGCGCCATCGGCGGCGATCCGGTCAAAGGCGCCCAAGAGTCCATCAAGTTCGGCGCGCAGATGCTTTACATCCAGGGCGAGATGACCGAGAAGTACATCATCCGCGAAAAGAACTACAAGATCATCGAGGACGCCATCGCCTTCATGCGCAAGGAGGGCTATCAGGCGGGCATCGGCGCCCACAGCCTGGAAGCGGTCAAGGCGTGCGTCGACCGCGGCATTGTGCCCGACTACTGGGTCAAGACCATCCACCCC
>CAYZQL010000155.1:0-3351 GCA_964480555.1 uncultured Lentisphaeraceae bacterium
AGATCAGTTGCTTGAGCACGGCGGAGAGGCGGGCGTCGCCGACGCGCCAGCGCTCAATGTCGGCGTGGCGGCGGAACAGGCCACCGTTGTAGCGGGTCACGCCGCAGGCCTCGTTGCGGGCAGGGTTCTTGCCGTCGATCAGCTCGAAGAGCTGCAGCAGGCGCTCGTAAAGGTCGGTGAAGGCGTTCTCGGCGAACGCCTCGGGCTTGCGCAGGTCGTCGGCCAGCCGAGCGAGCGAGAGTTTTTCGATATAGAGCTTGTTGTGGCTAAACCCGGAGGCGCGCACGGGTAGTAGACCGCGGCTTTCGGCATAGAGCACAAAGAGCAGGCGGTAGAGGAAGACCAGCGAGGCGTCATAGACGGCGGGGTAGTCCGCCTCGGTGATGACGTTATCCGGGTTATCGGCGAACGCGGTGGCCAACTCCTCCAGCACATCGAAAACGTGGCGCTTGAGGTTGGTTTCGAGTTCGATTTGGAAGCGGACCGACTCGGCCTGAAAGTCGTCGAGCGTACACCGGCCGCCGGGTCGGCGCTCGAAGGCTTCGGGGCTGAAAAGATTAAAGAAAATTTGGAAATCCTCGGGCGCGCAGAGCGAGCCGTCGGGGGTTACCAGCGTGAAGGCAACATAGGCGTCGGCCGAGGAGCGCTCGGTGTAGAGGCGCCACTCATTGCCGTTGGTCAGGATGGCCCAGTCAAAGAAACGTTGGCCGCGCTCATCGCGGGCCAGGCGCAGATACTCCTGGATCTGCTGGCAGGGGAAAAGGTAGGGCGTCTCTCTTTTTGAGACAGCGTCGAGCGGGTGGTTGAAACGCTTCGCCTCCAACACGGTCAGCGCGAGACGCACAGCATCGGTATCTTGCGGCGCGGCGGCAGCCTGCTCGAGTGCCTCGCGGCTGGAGTAGAGGCTGTAGTCGGGCTTCTTGCATGCGCCAGTAAAGCCGCGCAGTGCGTTCTCGGTCAGAAACTCCCAGCCGAGCATCGCCAGAACCGGATCGATGAAATGCTTTCGCGTATTGGCTTCGTTGGCCTTGCGCAAGCCGGTGCGGCTCTTGTCCAACAGCTCGCAGAGAGCCTGATAACACGTGAGCGCCTTCTCTTGCCTCGCGCCAAGTTTGTTCAGATATCCTTGTGAGAACACGCCCCGGCAGGTGTAGACCGGCGTGTCTTCATGGGCGAACTGGAATTCCGTCTGCATCGTTAGTGGCAAGCATACACCGTTACGCCGCATGCTTCAACGGGTCTTTGACGGTCAACGGGCGCATCCGCATCCCCGCTCGATTGACCACCCGCGCCCGGAGGCAGCAGGTCCGCAATCCCTGCTGTACTGGCTGGGACCGGGTACAGCGCACCCGCTGAAGGCGTACGCATCTGACAGGCGTCGGGCCACACATAGGACAAGGCTATGCTCTCCCATCTTTGGGTCTCGGCGTCTTCGCGTGTAAAGAAGTTCAGCGTCCGGTTCAGCGTTCGTCTTCTTCGATCTTTTTCCAGACGCGCAGCAGCTCCGACACGCCCCAGGCCTGCGCCCCGCAGCCGCGCCCCGCGTGCGGCGCGTCGCCGTCGCAGATCTCCGGCGTGTGGCAGAGGCACCCGCGGTTGAGCTGCTCCACCGCAGAGCCCAGCAGCGCCAGACCGGTTTTCCGCGCAGCCTTGCCATAGACGCCGGACAGCGCCTCGACGTACAGCGGGAAGGGCCACGTCCACGCAGTGCCGTTGTGGTAGGCCGGCTTGCGGCGCGTGTCTTCGTCGCCCAGATAGCAGCCCTGATAGGGCTGGTGCGGATCATTCAGCAGGACGCCGTCCCTCCAGACCCCCATGTCCGCCTGTACCGGACGGTCAGACAGACTCCGGACCGCACCGGGCACGAGCAGGCACCCGCACGCGCGGACGATGGCGACCTCCAACTCGCGGTCGAGCAACACGCCCAGCGTCACGGCCAGCAGCTGGTTGGGCCGCAACGCGTCCTCCGGCAGTGCTTTCGCGGCAGACACGCCGGGCCCCGCCCGCAAGCAGTCGGCCAGCCAGCCCTCTTTGACCGGAAAATAACGGGCCAGCGAAAGGGCCGCCTGTTCGGCCAGCGCGCCCCACGCGGCATCGACCTTGCGCGCGACGAGCCGCAGGCTGGCGATCCACAGCGCCTGGATCTCAACGGGATAGCCCTCGCGCGGCGTGGCCGCCGGATAGTTGGTGTCCATCCACGTGAAGTGCGGCGGGCTGTAGATCAGGCCGCTCTCCGGGTCCATCCGGATCCCGTTGGGCGTGCCGTCGCGGTAATGCGCGAGGATCGACACCAGCACCTCCCGCAGCTCCCGGGCACCGCAGGGGGCCTCCAGCACGCGCCGGTCATCCGTCGCCGCCATCAGATCGCCCGCCGCCACGCAGAACCAGAGCGGCGCGTCCGAGGTGTCGCGGTTGCCGACCGTCTGCCCGTGAATGATGTTCGGCAAGGTGCCGTCCTCTTCGAAACGGCCGAACTCCTGGAGGATCGAAAGCGACTCGTCGAAACGCCCGTCGGCGATCAGGCCGCGCAGGACAATCAGCGTGTCGCGCCCCCAATCCAGGAACCACGGATACCCCGCGATCACCGTGCGCAGCGCATCGCGCCGCACCACATAGAGCGACAGCGCCTGCGACAGCGCCTCGGGCACGGTCAGCAGCTTCTCCGTCCTCCGTCCTCCGTCCTCCGCCCTCTCGTCACCGTCCTCTTTCCACGCGTCTTTGCGCCATGCCGTGAGCACAGCCTGCTGCGCGCCCTCCAGCGGCACCTCGAACCATCCCGGGCTGAAAAGATCGCTGTTCGCGTCGAGTCCGCGCTCCGCCTCTTCGGCGTGTCCGACCATGTAGGTCCAGGCCGGGTCGTGATGAAAGCTGCCGCGATCTGTCTCCATCGCGCACGTTTCGCTTTGCGCGGGCTTGAAGGTGAACCCGCGGGCCGAGGCGTGAACTGCGGACGGCCACGCCTTTTCAGCTCCTAAAAACGCCTTGGTCTTGTGGTGGAAGCTGCGCCACTCGATGTCCGGCCGCACGATGACCGTCACCTCGTCGTGCGCGTCCAGCCCGCCCTGCCGGTTGTGGCGGAGGATCACGAGCCGCGCGCGGTTGACGCCCCGGGACATTTCAAGGCGGAAAACCAGCGGAACCCAGCGGCCCATGCCGCAGGGCACCTTGAACGACCACTCGGCGAAGCGGCCTCCCGGGTCGGCCTCGAAGTGCGAGAGGCAGGCTTTGTTGATCTCTTGCGAATAGCCCCGGTAGCGCAGCCACGTGCGGCAGCGCGTCCAAAAAACCATTTTGTCGACCGGCACCTTCGCATCCGGATTCGCGGCCAGCAGGCAGTCGTATTGGCTGCGG
>CAYZQL010000155.1:3361-9471 GCA_964480555.1 uncultured Lentisphaeraceae bacterium
GCCATCGCGCCCGCGCCGTTCGAGAGGACCGCATACAGGGAATCTTCTTCGCGCACCTGGACGCCGCTGACGCGCGTCAACACGCGCGCCAAACCTGCGGGAGGCAACACCAAGAGCGCCGAGACGTCCCGGCGGGTGCCCTGTGGCGCGTAGACCGTCGTGGCCAGCGACCGGTGCTCGGCGCGGGTCCCGTCCAAAGCCGGGTCGTAAGGCGCGACCGGCAGGAACGCTCCCCATCGGCCGTCTTTCAACCTCACCGCCGTCTCGGTCGTCAGCGTCCGCGCCCCGGCCACGACCGCGGCATCAAAGGGGTGTTCCGCGCGCACGAGCAGCGCATGGCCCTCCGGCACAACGACCTGGCGGCGCGTGTCGGCCGGCCAGGACCACGTGACGCACAAGGGGAATCCCCCGGCCGCCTCCGAACAGAAAGCCTCCGGGTCCGCCACCATCGCCTCGCCCCATTCATCGGGGTCCTCCTCGAAAGCCCGCCGGCCGTTCGCCTTGCCTTCCTGCGGCTGTGCCAGTCTTACGCGCAAGGCCATCAGGTTGCGGCGGCGGCGCGCCAAGGCCGCCGGCTCGCGGCCTGCGGCAAACGGCACGTGCTCCAGCCGCTCGAGATCGCCCGCATCGCCGGTGAGGCAGCAGACGCGCCCGGGCCCCAGGTGCAGGCCGGCCCCGGGCGTGAGGGCAAACGCCTCGCCCGTCAGCAGGTCCCACGCGACGGCCGCGCCGAACGCCTGGCTGGCCCACCGCACGGTCTGGCCCTGCGCGCAGTTGAAGTTGACCAGCACCAGCAGGTTCTGGTGCCCGGGAGCTTCGCGGAGAACCGCAAGGACCGCGCCCTCGCCGTGGTGCACGAGCCGCAGCCGCGTTTCCGGCCCGAACGCCGGATGGCTCGCCAGCAGCGTGTTCAGCCGCGCGATCTCGGACACTTGGTTGCGGGGCGCGTCCCAGTTCAGCCCCGACGCGCCGTGGACCTCGATCTTTTCGGAGGCGAACCACTCCACGCCGTTGGCGATGCCGAAGGCGCCTTGGTGCGACAACAGCGCGGAGAGCGCCACCCGCATGCGGGCGTAGGTCTCGCCGCGTGCGGCGAGGCGGTTGTTGTCATGCGTCTCGGCGAAATGGATCAGCGGGCCGCACCGCTCGGCCAGCGGGATCGCACGCGGCAGGTACCACTCCATCGCGCCGCGGTCTTCGGTCTGGAACAGCTCGGAGTAGGCCCAGTCGAGGTTGGCGTCGGTGAGCAGCGCTTCGGTGACCTCGACCTTCCCCCCGAGGCCTTCGAGCAGAAAGACGGTGTCGGGATATTCTTCGCGCACCCGCGCGACGATGTAGGTCCACGTCTCGCCGGGGATCATGTAGCCGGCGTCGCAGCGGAACCCGTCCACACCTTGGCGGCACCAGAAAAGAAAGACCTCGGCCATATAGGCGCGCAGGTGCGGGTCGCCGTAGTCCAGCTCCACCAGGTCGGCCCAGGTCACGCCCCACGCGCCGGGCGAGACGAACTCGCCGTCGGGCCTGCGGCGGTACCAGTCGGGATGGTGCGTCTGAAGCGTGGCCGCCCAGCCGGTGTGGTTGGCCGGCAGGTCCATAAACAGATAGCCCGCGCGGCTGTGCACCGCCGCGATCAGCTCGCGGAACTGGTCCAGCGGCGTCGCGCGCGTGTCGAATTCGGCCAGCGCGGGCTCGACCGACAGGAAATCGAGCGCGGCAAAGGCCGAGCCGTAACGCCCCATGCGCGCGTAGGTGGCCGGGGTGGGGTGGACCGGCAGGAGCTGCACGATGCGGAAGTTGAGCGTGCCCATGATGTGGTCGAGGCGGCGCGCCAGATCGCGAAAGGTGCCCGAAGGCGGGATCACGGTATAGCCGAGGTGGTCCAGCTCGCGCTCGTGGCCGCGGACCGCTTCCGTGCGGGGGCTGTGATGCAGCGAAGCCCCGAACTGGCGGACGAAGGCCGAATACACGGTGTTGGCGCAGGCCGTGTGCGCGGGCTCGACCTTGATGCGCAGGTTGTCCCCCTCCGGCCACTCGGGAACGCTGGAGCCGTGGGCGAAGAAGCAGGCCTTGCCCGCAAAGATCCCGACCTGCGTCAGCGGGATGCGCGCCGAGAAGACGCCCGGCTCGCGCTCGCGCATCGGAAGGTCGTGCCAGTCGCGCGCCAGAACCGGCTCGCCGGATTCCGTGCTGGCGATGATCTCCTTGCGCCGGATGTGGGCAAGGCCCAGGTTCGTGCGGAAGACGGCGCGGCCCGCACGGGGCGGATCGAGGCGCAGCGTGACCTCGAACAGGTCCCCCGCCCATTTCAGGTGGAAACTTCCGGGATGTGGAGTGTGGTGCATACAGGGTCACACGTTACAGGTTCAGGGTTACAGGTTCATATTCATCCCGCCACCTGTAACCTGTAACCTCAAACGCCGTCACACTATGCCCCATTGCTTGGCGCTTGGCAACATCGAAGTGAGCGCGTATACTGACGCCTGTTTTTTAGGAACCCAGCATGCTTTTTTTCGACAAACTGCTAAGCCGCACGCCGACCCTCTCGTTTGAGTTTTTCCCGCCCAAGACGCCGGAAGGGTGGGCCAAGCTTTACGCCTCCATCGCCGAAACCGCGCGGCTGAACGTGGATTTCGTCTCCGTCACGTACGGGGCCGGCGGCAGCACGCGCGAGAACACGGTGGACCTGGTCGCCTCGCTCCAGAACAACCTCGCCATCCATGCCATGGCGCACCTCACCTGTCTCGGCCATTCGCAGGTGGAACTCTCCAAGATCCTCGACAAGCTGGCCGCCAAAGAGGTGCCGGCCATCATGGCGCTGCGCGGCGACCCGCCCCAAGGCGAGACCGCCTTCCGGCCGCACCCCTACGGCTTCGCCCACGCGAGCGACCTGATCGGCTTCATCAAAGACGGCTGGCCGCAATTCAAGATCGGCTGCGCGGCCTATCCCGAAGGACATCCCGAGTCCTTCGCCGCGGGCGAGCCCCGCACGCCTGACCGCGATATCGTTTTTCTCAAGCGCAAGCAGGACAGCGGCGCGGACTTCGCCGTCACCCAGCTCTTTTTCGACAACGCCGTCTATTATGCCTTCGTCGAGAAAGCGCGGGCGGCCGGCGTGACGATTCCCCTTCTGCCGGGGATTATGCCGATGTCCTCGGCCAAGCAGATCGCGCGCTTCATCGCGCTGTCGGGCTGCTCGATCCCGGACTCCCTGCGGCAGGCGGCCGCCTCCGAGAACGTGGAGGAGGCGGGCTATCAGTTTGCGCTCAGCCAGTGCCGCGACCTGCTCGCGCACGGCGCGCCGGGCCTCCACCTTTATTCGCTCAATCAGTCCGCCCTCGCCGGCCGCCTGTTGGGCGCGCTCCGCAGCGAAAAACGGATTTAGCGCGGTCTTGCAGAGCGCGGAGTCCATACGCGACACCGCTCCAGAAACCCGCGAACGTGTCTTATGTGTGGTCCGACGCCTGTCAGACACGCACACTTTCAGCGGGTGCGCAGCCCCCGCTGTACCCGGTCCAAGCCAGTACAGCAGGGCCTGAGGACCTGCTGACACCTGGCACAGGTGGTCAATGAAACAGGGATGCGCCTCACTCTCCGCCACCGAATAAACCTGCTTGACGCTCTGCGGCCAAGCCGTCATTCTGTTGTCCATGGTGAAAGACGGACATGTCCGCTTGCTTCCGGTCCACGTCGCAAACAAGATTGCGGCGGGCGAGGTTGTGGAGCGCCCCGCCTCGGTGGTCAAAGAGCTGCTCGAAAACGCGATCGACGCGGGAGCGACACGCATCGACGTCACCGTGACGGCCGGCGGGCGCAAGCTCATCGAAGTCCGCGACAACGGCTGCGGCATGGGGCGCGACGACGCGTTGCTCAGCATCGAGCGGCAGGCCACCAGCAAGATCCGCGACGTGGACGACATCGAGCAGATCGACACGCTCGGCTTCCGCGGCGAGGCGCTCCCCTCGATCGCTTCCGTCTCCCGCTTCCTGCTCAAGACCCGCAGACAGGAGGCCGAGTCCGGCACGGAGCTGGCCATTCTCGGCGGCAGCCTGCAGGACGTGCGCGAGGCGGGCCTCCCGCCGGGGACAACCATCGAAGTCCGCGACCTGTTTTTCAACGTGCCCGCGCGCCGGAAATTCTTGCGCGCTTATCAGACCGAACAGGCGCACATCCGCTCGGTCTTCACGCTGCACGCGCTCGCCCACCCCGAGATCGGCCTGAGTCTCACCGCCGACGGCCGCGAGCTCGTCCGGCTGCCTCCGGGCGCCACGCTCGAAGAGCGCGTCCGCGACCTGTTCGGCTCGGAGTTCTGCGCGGGCCTGCGGCCCGTCGACAAAACGGTCAGCGGCGTGCGCGTCTCCGGCTTTGCGGGGCTGCCGAACATCACCCGCAACGACCGCAGCGAACAGTACGTCTTCATCAACCGCCGGCCCGCGACCGCGCCGGTCATCGCCTATGCCCTGCGCGAAGCCTACCCGCCGCTGGAGGGCGACCGCAAGCCGATCGTCCTGCTGTTCGTCGAACTTCCGCCGGACCGCGTCGATGTGAACGTGCACCCCACCAAGCGCGAGGTGCGCTTCCACAAGCCGGCCGACGTGCGCGAGGCGCTCATTCTCGCGGTCGGCGAAGCGCTCGGCGTGAAGCGGAATGCCGGTGCCGTCCGGCCTCCGGAGGCGCTTCCGCCCAGCGGGCTCCGCGGGCTCGCCCCCGAGGCGGCGGCGCGTCCGACCCCTGCCTTTCCCTATCCGGCCGAGGCCGTGCCGCCTGCCTCTTCCCCCGGCCCGGCTCAAGCCCTCGGCCTTCAGCCTTCAGCCTTTCCCCAGCCGCCTCTCCCCGCCCCTCCTTCCGGCTCCGGCCTGCCGCTGTTCACGGCTCCCGAAGACGGCTCGCCCTGGCGCTGGTGCCGCGTGCTGGGACAGGTCGCCAACCGCTACCTGCTGCTGGAGACCGACGGCGGTTACGTGACGGTGGACCCGTGCGCGGCCCGCGAGCGCGTCCTGTACGAGCGGCTGATGGACACCCGGCCGGCCGGCAAAACCTTGTCGCAGCAGCTGCTCCTGCCGGAGACGGTGCAACTCGCGGCAGCCGATGCCGCCCGCCTGCGGAAATACCTGAAGGTCGTCCAAGAGATGGGGTTCGGGGTCGTGGATTTCGGCAGCGACCACTTTCTGGTCGAAGCGCTGCCGGATGCGCTGAACGGCATCTCCTGCCGCGAACTGCTGGGCAACATCGCGCACGACCTCGAAAACGCCGGCGCGCGCCGCGGCTCCGAGAAATGGCGCGAGGAGCTCGTGGCCAAGGCCGCGTGCCGCGCCGCGGCCGGCGCGGCCGAGGCGCTCTCGAACGAGAACGCGGAGAAGCTGGTCAACGCGCTGGCCGCCACGCGGATGCCCTACACCTGCCCGCGCGGCAGGCCCACCATGATTTTCACCTCGTACCGCGAATTGGAGCGGAAGTTCGGGAGGTAAAGGAAGCGCCCATGCCGAAGGAGAAATGGCCGTGTCCGGCGGGCCGCGGGAAAGCCCTTTTCGCGACCGGATATGCTTTTGCCCTCCTGCTGTGCGGGTGCGGCCCCGCGCTCGGCGGGGAGCCGGTCACCGTCACGTTCCTGCAGGGCTACGACCCCGACCTTCCCGAAGGGCCGGTCACGCGCCAGATCCTGAAGCTCGCGCGGCAGGAGCCCCGCCTCAACCCGCAGAAGTGGGGAGGGCTCTCCCTGCCGGGCGCGGGGGGGCGCGCCCCGTTCATGCTTTCGCTGGCGGGCGGCACCGCGCCGGACATCTACTTCTGCTGGTTCCACATCATCCGGCACGACATCGAGCAGGGCTTCGCCTATCCGCTCAACGAGTGGATCGGCGAGGACGCGGACGGCGACGGCCAGATCAGCGACGCCGAGGCGCGCTGGCCGGGCTGGAAGAACGTGCCGCCCCTGTGGCGCCGGGTCGCGACCCGCAACGGCAAGGTCTACGGCGTCCCGATGGCGGGCGTCTGGTACTACGGCATCGTCTACCGCAAGGACCTGGTGCGCCAGGCGGGGGTCGATCCCGAATACATCCCGGCCACGTGGGACGAGTTTTTCCGCTGGTGCCAGCGGCTCACCTTCCCGGGCAAGC
>CAYZQL010000156.1:0-1964 GCA_964480555.1 uncultured Lentisphaeraceae bacterium
CAGAGATGGTTAAAGAACTCGTCAAACTTGGAATTTATATAGGCTTTACGGGGTCGGTAACTTTTAAAAATGCTAACAAGCTGTTGAGCGCTGCGGCGGAAGTGCCGGATGACAGGCTGCTTTTGGAAACGGATTGCCCATATATGGCGCCTGTGCCTTTTAGGGGGCAGCGCTGCGACAGCTCTATGATTGCTGCAACGGCTCAAAGGCTTGCGGAAATACGCGGAAAAGATGCACAATTCATTATAAATAGCGCCAGAGAAAACGGATGCCTGCGTTGGTGAGGCACAAGGTGTCGCCGGCGGTGTAGGAGCGGCGGTTGATCAAGGCGAGGTTCCGGGTCTCGCCGGTGCTGGGGAGTGTGGACTGGGAGTAGCCGCTGACGGTGATGGATTTGCGGGCCTCGTCCCAATCCTGCTCCGAGATGGGCTTGACGGGTGCCGGTTGGGGCTTGGGGGGAGCCGCGGGGGTTTTAGGCCTGACGGGCTCGGCCTGTTCCGTGACGACGGGTTCGGGTTTGGGCGGCTCGTAGCCGAGGGGCCAGAAAGGATCGCGCGCGGCATGGGTCCGTGGCGCGGCGAGAAGCAGAAAAAGGAAAAGAGGCAGAACGCCCAACGCCGAATAAGGAACACCCGCCTCCGGGGGAAGAGGCGCTGAGCGCTGAGCGTTGAGCGTTGAGCGTTGAACGTTTCTCATGGTTTCCGTTTCTCGCCTTTCGCGGGCCATTCGAACGTGATGAGCGCCTTGTGGATCTCGGGGTTTTGGGGTTGGCCGAGGATGAGCAGGCTGGAGAGCGTCGCCAGGGGCAAGGCGCGTTCGGCGTAGGAGATGAAGGCGGCGATCTGGGTGTAGGAGCCGCGGCCCGAGAACTCGACCGGCTGGCGGCCATAGAGCTGGAGGGGCGCGGGCGAGGGGACCTGGAGCGGGATCAGAGGGAGTTCCTTGACGGTTTCGATGTTGAAGCCGGTCTCTTGGGCGAAGGGGTCGAGCAGGGCCTTGCCGCGCATGGCGAAAGAGCCGAGGAGGGGCTCGATCACGCCGGATTCAAGAAAGGCGTCGCGCTGGGCGGCCAAAGCGGCGGTCTTGTCCTTTTGCCGGTCGGCGGCGGCGATGTCCGCACGCACAGACGTGAGGTTGGCATGGAGGACGCCGATTTCGGAGGCGAGCTTTTTCAGCCGTGCGCGGGTGGGCAGAACCGCAAAAGAGATCAAGGCGACGGCGATGAGCAGGGCCACGAAGGTGACGATCAGCGCGCGCCGCATGGAGGGGGCCAGTTTTCTTATAAGGTGCGCGTCGAAGTTCATTCAAACCTCCTTGGCGCGCATTCGCAGGTCAGCTCGAACAGGAGCGTTTCGCGGTTTGCCGGGTTGCGGGCGGTGTCTTGCCGGAAGGCGCCCTTCGGGATTTCGGCGGAACGGATCAGGTTGGTGAAGGCCGGCGTGCGGAGGGTTTGGAACAGGGCGTTGACCGGCTCCGGGCCGCTGGTGCGGCCGGCCAGGCGCAGGGTGACGCGCTCGACGGGGTTGGTGGGCCCCAGCAAGGGGTTCTTTGGGTCTTGCGGCGGCAGCGGCGGCGGCGGCGGAACGCGCAACTCGGTGAACTGGACTTTCTCCGGGATGTGGTCGGCCAGCTTGGCAAAGGTTTCTCCGAACACGACGCGGGCGTTCTTATAGTAGGCGAGCTGCTTCAGGGTCGCGGCGGTGTCTTGTTCTTCGGCGCGCAGGGCGAGCAGGGACGTATGGGCGGGCTTCAGCTCCGCGATCGCGTTTTCCAATCCGGCCTTTTGGAGGCCCAAGGTATGGGCGCGGGCGACGAGCACACTCCACCACACGGCGATTCCGAGTGCGGCCAAGAGCGCGAAAACGGGCAACATCACCCTCAGCCGGATGGGGCTGGCGCTCAGGCGTTCCTCGTCTTTCAGGAGGTCCAGGTGGAGGGGTTTTCTCATTCGTCCTCCAAAACGG
>CAYZQL010000156.1:1974-9411 GCA_964480555.1 uncultured Lentisphaeraceae bacterium
GCAGGCGCCGCAACGGGCGTTCAGGATCGAACAAAGCTGGACGCGGTTCCCGAACCGGCGCTGCCGGAGCGCCGCGGTGGCGGCAAAGAGGCGGGGCAGGTCGGCGGCCGCGGTGTCCAAAACGGCGCGCGCGGCGCCATAGGCGGCCATCAAGAGCTGTTCGCCCGCTTTGGTGAGGGGGGCGAGTGCGCCGTGTTTCGGCGGCGGACGCTGGGCTCGCTGAACGCCGTCGAGGGTCGGGCAGACGAGCAGAGGCAGATTCATCATGTGCGAGAAGACCGTTGACCAGTAGGAGGCGCCCGCGGGCAGTCCGCAAAGAAAGAAGTTTGTGGCTTTGCAGTTGCGCCGTCTCGAGAGGAAGTCGGCCGAGATCTCGACTTGGCGGAACAGGGGCCGGAGGACGGGCTCGATGATGGGCGTGGGGTCGATGAGGGTGTCGTCCAGCACCGAATCGGCCAAGGCGATGTCGATGCCCATCTGGGTGCTCAAGGCGGAGCGGAGATGGACGTAGCCCACCGGGTGTTCGCGGTAAAGGACGAGGCTCGACTCCTGGAAAGCGGCCAGGGCCGTGTATTCGGGGAAAACGAAGAGCGCGGCGGCATTTCCCCCGGCTGACAGGAAGGCTGGCGCTGCGGTGAGCCCGTTGAGCGCGGCGGCAGAGGAGAGCTGGAGGGAGCAGGCGGTCGGTCGCCGTCCTTCGGGCAGCAGCCGGGCGGCCCAGGCGGCCTGAAATTCCGGCAGGCCCGCCACGAGCGGCGGGAGGTCGGGCGTTGCGGTGCGGGAGGCGATCCTGAAGGCGGACTGACGTTTGTCGGGCGTTTCGTCGCCTGACCCCGCGGCATGCCGCAGAAAACTTTGTTTGGAGGAAACCGCCAACGCGGCGTGAGGCGCTTGAAACGGTCCGGGCAACAACCACATGGGGTTGGCGTGCAGAGCGGACTCTGCCGTTTCGGGCAGGTCATCCGGCAATTTCAAAAAGCCGGCGGCCAGCATTTCGATCACGCCTTCCCGTTTGCGCAGACGTACGGCCGGCACCCCTTCAGACAAGCCGGCGCCAACTTCGAGCCCCACAATGTCCGTAAACGGCTTGCGTTGAGACGAAAGTTTAACTGTAAGGGAGCCGGAATTCATCAGGGCACTTGTAGCAGAATCAGTGCCATCATGGGGGCGGGACGGGGTTGCGGGTTACACGTTGCAGGTTGCCGGTCAAGAAACGGGTAACGGGTAACCTGTAACCCGTAACGTTTGAGCGCGCATTCTCGTTTTTGCAAAGCGGTGTTGCAGAAGGGAGAAAGAAGCGGTGAATATCGCTCGGGCGGGGTGCTGGCGTGTCAGGCATGATTCGTGCTATAATATTGAACAAGATTATGAAGACAAACGACAAGGCTCAGACCATCAAGATCGACATACGTTCTTTGGGATACGGCCGGACGCCGGTCGCAGACGTGCGGGGAACGGTGGTGCAGCCGGATTATTTCAGCACGCTGGACTACCGGTTTCTTTTCGAGAACGCCTATGACGCGATTCTGTTGGCGGACCGTCACGGCAAGGTGCTGGCGGCGAATGCGCGGGCGGTGAGCTTTTTCGGGTATGGGAATGACGGTTTGGCGGGGTTGCCCCTGCGCGCGCTGGTGGCCGGGGTCACCGAGGCGTTGCTCGGGGAGGTGCTGGCGGTCATATCGGAGAGCCGGTACATGCGCATTCAGGCGTTCGCGGTGCGCCGGGATGAGAGTTTTACAGCGGTCGAGATTGTGGCGATGGGGAACGGGGTGAACGCGCCCGAGCCGGTCTGCTATCTGATCCGCGACATCCAGTCGCGCTGGCACGCGGAACAAACGCTGCTGTCGGCGTATCACGCCATGGACAACACGGACTCCGGGATCGGCATCGCGGACATGGACGGCAAGGTCGTCTACGCGAACCGCACGATGACCCGCTTGTTGGCCGGAGGCGACGAGACGGAGGTGCTCGGGCAGCATTTGGACTCGTGGTTTGACCGCAAGTCCGTGATCGTGCCGATGCTCGAGAACATCCGTCAGCGGATGGGCTGGAGCGGCGAACAGCGGCTGTTGGCCCACGAGCATTCCGGCTGGCTGCAGATCTCGGCTGTGCCGGACATCAATGACGATGATGAGTTGCGCGGCATCGTGCTCTCGCTGCGCGACACGGCGGAACGGCGGCGGGCCGAGATCGCCGAGTATCAGGTGGAGCGCAACCGGGTGATGATGGAAAGCCTGGCGGGTGTTTGTCACGCGCTGGGTCAGCCCGCGACGGTGTTGTTGACCAGCATCGAAATCCTGAAACTGGGAGGGGTCCGGGATGAACAGGCCCGTCAGGAGATGCTCGAGCTGTGTTATGGCGCGGTGATCCAGCTGCGCGACCTGCTTCAGAAGATGAACGCCAAACGGCGCTATGTGGCGGAGCCTTATCTTCCGGGGCAGGCCGATTCGAAAGGCATTCTCAAGTTGGAAGAGGAGCGCATGCCGGCCCGGCGTGTGTGAGAGGAGCGTGTGGAATGGGCGGAAGAGGCAAACAGTGCGGCATGACCGTGCTCGAGTTGATGGTGGCGATGGCCTTGCTGATCATGATCATGGCGGCGGCTTTCCCGATGATCGACCAGATGCTCTCGCGGTTCCAAATGGCGCGCGATCATTATGTGGCGGCGTCGCTCTGCCAGGCGCGTATCGAGCGCGCGCGGGGAACGCCGTATTCGGACCTTGCCTTGTATCGGGAGACCAACGCGCAGGTGGACGATTTCGGCAACGCCTCGGTGCCGAGCGGACGTTTCCGGCGCACGACGTCGGTGGTCGTGGACGCGCCGGCTGCCGGCATGACGACCATGACGGTCCGGACGGACATCTGCATCTGTTCGCGGTGGGGCTGGCGCAAGATGTTCCACCCGTTGGACACCGAGAAGTACACGTGCCGTTTCACGGAGGAGCATGAGCAGATGGTGTTCCTGTATACCGATTATCTGAAATGAGGTCGTTCATGCGTAAAGGCTTCACACTGTTGGAGACGGTGTTTGCGGTCGCGGTCTTCGGGCTCGTGATCGGCATGACCATGGGGTCGTGGCTGCTCTTCATGTATAAATCGAACCGCGTGAACACGCAGGCCTCGCTCGACATGGACGTGCGCAAAGTGGTCGAGCGGTTCCGCTCCGAGATCCGCGGGACTGCGCGCGAGACGATCATCTTTTATCCGGAGAACCAGGAGCCCTATCAGGCGGTGGCCTTCGCTTTGGCGGGGGCGGGAACGAACGGCCTGGTGGAGATGACGGCGGGCGGCTCGAACATCCTCTGGCGGCAGACCGTCGTCTACCATGTGTGGAATCACTCGCCCCACCAGATGCGGCGCACGGTTTTCTCCAACCGGTATGCCGATGCCTTGTACGCGGACCGCTACAGCCAGATCGGCACGGTCGTCACGTCGGGCGACGGCAGCGGCGCCTGCCTGGCCGGCGAGAGCGCGCAGACCGAGGTGATGTTCGAAAACCTGTTCACCGGAAAGCTCTGGCATGCCGAGGCCAAGTTCGACGGGTATGCGCCTGCGGCCAACACGCGCGAGCGGATCACCTTCGGCAGCTTGCCGCTCGGGCCGGGCAGCCATACGGTCAGTTTCACCGTGTCGGGCAAGAACCCGGCCGCGACGGGATACGCGCTGCGGCTCGACCAGGTCGCCGCCAGCGTGGGGGCGTGGCCGCTGGAGGCGGAGCAGCGCGTGACCTCCGGCGCGAGCGCCGCGCCGTTCTATGTCGGACAGGGCCTGGCCGGTGCCGCCTACGGGCTCACCGCCGCGGTGTCCGGCCTCGGCAGCACGCTGTCGATGACGGTGGAAAACGATGCCATCGAGGAGTGCGTCTTCATCAGCGAGGGGCGTAACGTCACCTTCTCCAACACCGTGGTGAGGTTCGACACGGAGGTCCAGCCCACCGGGTTCCCCGAGGGCGTGTACGCGGCCAAACTCGACGGCCAGTTCGGGTCTTTGAAAAACTGGTCGTGCGCCGAGCAGACGGCCGGTTCCCGCGACGATTACTACTATCCGACCAACTGTTTCATCCGCATTCCTGTCATGGCGGATCCCAACCGGACGACCGGTGGCGAGCCGGTGCTTTACGGATTCAAGAAGGACGGGTTCGGGCCGGTCTTCCGCCTTTATAAGTCGCTGTATAACACGGGTCTCGTGCTGCACAATCCCTCGTTTGCGGTCGTTGATCAGATGGAGGTGCCCAGTTACAACAGCGACCTGCAGCCGAAGCTCGACCCGAACGCCCTGGTTCCGCTGGAGTTCTGGCAAGACGGCAGCAAAAAGAGCGATTGGGCCGCGTGCGTCAAACAGAAGTATGTGGACTTGAGGCCTGCCCGGCTGGTGCCAATCCCGATGGGCAGCACGCTGATGCTCCAGTTCCGGGTGGCCGTGAGCACCTACAAGACCGACTGCTTTACGCGGTTCCCGATGTCGCGGTACGACAAGCCGGGCGTGCGCCTTCCTGGCTGTTGGATGGTCCCCGCCGCCGCAGGCAACAGCAACCTGCTGTCGGTCGCGAACTGGACCGGCGTGTCCGGGCTGGTGCAGGAGAATCTCGTGCCCACGATCGAGAATGTGGCGGTCAATTTTGCCGACGACGGCGACTATGTCTCGCACGTCTTCGACACGCGCAGTGCGGCGGGCGAGGCCAAAACGTTGACGTGGGTTGCGGACGTGCCGGCCGGGTCGAGCCTGACGATGTATGCGCGGTCGGGGGATTCGCTGGCGGAGGACGGGTTCGGGATTTCCGACGCGGCGGCGTGGGAGTATGTCCCGGCCGCGGCGAACGGCAGCGTCTTTTCCGGGAGCACCGGGCGCTATGTCCAGTTCAGGACGGTCTTCACGGCGCAGCCCGCGAGCCAGTATCCGGGCCTGGGCGGGATCGGCAGCGCAGGGCCCTACTGCAGCGGCACGCCGAAACTGCGGCGCGTCTGCTTTAATTGGGACGGCGAGGAGAAGTACGTGGACGTGACGGCCGACTTGCTCAAGAGCCCGGACTGCGGGATCTTTGAGGTGAAGGTGGACGGCAAGCCGCTGGTGCGCGGCGTGACGATGGAGATCGAGATTTTCAAGGAGATTGTGACACAAGGCGGCGTTATGAAGGAACGCATGCGTTCCGCCATGACGGCCGAGGTGGAGCCACGCAACAGCGGCAAGTAGGGGCAGGCCTCTGTGCCTTACAAACCAACAACGACAATAAGAAACAAGTTGTTTTCCCGCCAAGACGCTAAGACGCAGAGAGGGTTCGGAACGACTTGGCGTCTTTGCGCCTTTGCGGGAGAAAGATTCAGTTGTGATCTCACATTAGAAAGGATGTGCGTATGAAGAAACGGCAAAACGGGTCGGCTGTGCTGACGGTGCTGGGGATCATCAGCATCGTGATGGTCGTCTGCGGCATGTTGGGTTACTCCGCGACACAGCAGATGCGGTCCTCGCAGATCACGCGGGAGATGCTCAAGGCCCGCCTGATCGCGGAGTCGGGGCTCAACAAGGCGTACAACGCGGTCAGGAAAGACTTCGACCGGCTCACCAGCGGGTACGAGGAGCAGGCGGCTTTCGGCGACGGCTCCTATACGGTCAAGAGCATGCCGTTGTCAGACGGTTCGTCGCAGCGCGCCCAGCTGACCTCCGAGGGCGTGTGCGGCCTCGGACGGGCGGTCGTCGCGGTCGATCTCGAGAACCGCCCGAAGGTCTTGGCGGACGACGACCCGGCGGACAATTACTTCAACCTCCTGTTCGACCTGCTGGTGGGGGGGACCTTGGACATGGGGGGAAACTTCAAGGCGGACGTGACCGACATCCATGCCAACGGGAATGTGACGATCAAGGGGAGCGCGGAGGCTGACGCCAAGACCGTTTCGAGCGCGGGACAAGTGACTTGGAAAAAACCGGACGGGACGGTGACGCTCCTGTCAAACCAGTCGCCGGTGGAGGTCTTGTCCGAGGCGCTGATCGCGGCGATCAACGAGTTCATCGCGTGTGCCGAGGAGAATGGGTCGGTTTACGCCAGCGGGGCGGACATTCCAGAGTCGCCGCAAGGTGGCGTGGCCTTCTGCACGGGCGACGCTTCAGGCTGGAGCCGGACGGGCACCGGGTGTTTCATTTTTTCCGGGGATGCCTCGTTTCAGGGCAACGCGGTCAATGTTTCGTCGGCGAACGGCTATCCCGCCCTCATCGTCCTGGGCGCGGGAGAGGTCAAGCTCAACTCCGGCTCGGTGGTCCACGGGGCGATCCTCGTTCCGAACGGGAGCATCAAGATCAACGGGCACGCCGACCTCTACGGGGCGATTGTGGTGGGACAGGGCGTGAACGGCAGCGGGACGGCCGACCTGCACGCCGAAGGCGGTCAAGGGTTTTACCTGCCGGCCAAAGAAGAAGTGACCGACAACGTGGTGGTCACGGCTTGGCACTAGCGGAAGAGCAAAAAGGCGGGTTGATCGGAATATGACGTACGCGAAAATTCCACAAAAAGATGCGGTGTTACTGGTGCGCGCGCTCGGGCTGCTGGTCAGCCAGGCGGGCGTTTACGGGCCTTCGCACAAGGTGACCCAGAGCGCGGCGCGCAGTGTCTATGCGGAACTGGAGAAGGCGGTCAAGGACTACGGAAAGGTCGAGATCGCGCTGAACGGGAAAGAGATTCAGGTCAACGGTTCGAGCGAAGGCATCGGCGAGATGGCGGGCAAGAACCTCTCTGACCGGATGGCGCTGCACAAGATCAACGGGATCGTTTTTCTGTCGCCGTCCGACATGGAGGAATTTTTGCGGTGGGTGACCCTGCTCGGGACCCTCCCGGCGGTGTTGGCCGCGGAGGGGGGCTTCGAGGGAGCGTTGAAAAAGGCTGGCCTGCGCAGCGTGAAGGTGGTGACGGTGGCTTTTCAGCGTGTGGCAGGGGCGCCTTCCGACGAACCTTTGCCCGACTTGGGCCTGTCGTCTTCGCCGCCGAAGCCGGCCGAGACAGAGCCGGCTTCGGCGTTACGCAGGAATGTGGTGCCGAGCGGTGTGGGCGTGCTGGATCTGTCGGAGGCCTTGGGGTCCGAAGAGGAGCCGGCGGAGCGGCAGGAGCAGCGGCCTGCGGCCTCGGAGC
Organism: uncultured Lentisphaeraceae bacterium; assembly: GCA_964480555.1. Taxonomy (GTDB): domain Bacteria; phylum Verrucomicrobiota; class Kiritimatiellia; order RFP12; family UBA1067; genus CAYZQL01. The sequence continues at coordinate 9,086 of CAYZQL010000156.1, forward strand.
AGAAGCGGCGCGCCTCGTCGCTGGCCTCCCTGTTGCGCGAGGCGGCCGCGCTGCTGGAGCACGATGACGGCCGTGCCCTCAGCGCACAGCATCAGGCGGTTGTCGCCGCGCTGGAACAGATCCGCACGTTGTTGACGGCGATGACGGCCGACTCGGAGCATCACATCACGACGCTGGCGAACCAGTTGGACGACGACCGGCAGACGATCGCCAGCATCGAGTCTGCGGCGCGGCGGCGGGGCATCGGGCTGAAACTGACGCGTGGTGAGCTGGTGCAGCGTTACGCGGAACTCAATCAGGAGATCGTGCAGCCGCTGACCGTCTCG
>CAYZQL010000157.1:0-9406 GCA_964480555.1 uncultured Lentisphaeraceae bacterium
GAGGCTCGGGTGCCCTGGAGCTCGAGGTGGAAAACGGGGGTGCCGGGGGTGGCGGCGAAGAGGTCGGGGGTCAGCTCCAGCTCGACGGGGGTGACGGAGCGGAGACCCGGAAGGTCGCGGCGGAGGAAGTTGATGACCCGCTCGCGGGGCACGATCTCGTCGTTCTGGTAGATGGCGTGGTACGGCACGGGCAGCACGTTCTTCATGGGCCAGGCGTGGCCGTTGGCGCAGACGCGCCCGTGGCGGCCGTGAACGAGGTAGACGGGCAGCTCGCCGGTGCGTGCGAACGGCAGTTCGGTGGAGGGGTAGATGACGAGCTCGCCGGTGTCGTGGTCGAGGTCGACGCGCAGGAGGGTCTGCATCGGGATGGCTTCGACGGTCAGGTCGCCCTTGCCGGCCACGGCGAGCCGGGTGTGCGAGGCGACATCGAGGATGTTGAGAAAGTCGGCAGAGGAGACCTCGAAGCGGCTGGGCGGGGGGCCTTCGCAGATGTCTTCGAGCACGGTGAGCAGGTTGTCGTCCTCGGGCGAGAACGTGAACCGCGCGCCGGGCCGGACGGCGTCGGGCGGAAGCGTCTCCGATTCCGTCAGGAGGATGAGCGTGACCGCGACCCGGCCTTTCCAGAAGTCGGAGGTCCAGGAGGGGGGGACGGTCAGCCCGAGTCGGGCGGGGGTGCCGCGGGGGTCGCGCTGCAGGTAGGCTGCGGCGGCCACCTCCGCGAGCCGGCGCGCGCGCCGCTGCTCTTCCTGATACTTCTGTTCGCGCAGGGGGTCGGCGTGGCGCAGCATGAGGGTGATGCCGAGCGCGACGACGTGCTGGCAGACCTGGCCGCTGTGCTGACGGGTGAAGCAGGGGCAGAGGCTTTCGATCGCGCCGCTTTCGAGGAGGCGCAGCTTGGTGTAGATCTCGGGGGCGGACTCGCGGGCGATGACGCCGGTGATGAGGTCGCCGCGCATGTCGGCCTTGAGAACGGCGCCGCGCTTGACCAGCTGCTCGGCCTGCGCATAGACGGCCGCGCCGCCCCACTCGGTCACCATCTTCTTTGTTATGGCGGAAGGAAGCATGGGCTCAGGGGGTGGCCGGCAGCGGCGACAGGTGCGGTTCGTGCAGGGTGTCCGACGGGGTGGGGCATGGGCATCACGGTGAGCATGCCCCAGGCGATGAGGCCGGTGACCAGCCCGACGATGGCGCCGATCTTGAGCCACTCGAAGAACGCGATGTGCACGTGGCCGCGTTTCTCGAGCAGGCCGAGCGCCACGATGTTGGCGGTGGAGCCGACGGCGGTGATGTTGCCGCCGAAGCAGGCGCCGAAGAGGAGCGCCCACCAGAGGACAGAGAAGTCCGCCGAGCGTTCGACGAGCGCCTGGATGACCGGCGTGAACGCGGCCACGAAGACGATGTTGTCGACGAACGCGGAGCCGAGCGAGGAGATGGTCAGCACGAAGGGGATCATGGCGGTCGGGCCGCCCTTGACGAGGCCGCTCAGTTTGTCCGCGAGGTTCTTGGTGACGCCTTGTTCGTCGAGGCCGCCCGCGATGGCGAACAGGAGCATGAAGAAAAGCAGGGTCCACCACTCCACGTCATGTTCGACATAGTGGCGCGCGCGCTGCGGCCGGTAGATCATGAGCAGCCCGGCGATGATGAGGGGCGTGATGATGAGGAAGGCGTTCTTGTTTTCGACGCCGGTGAGGCCCAGGATGTTTTCGATCTGGTGGTGAAAGGCGATGATCAGCACGGTCGCGATCAGCACGAAGAGCCCGCGGCGGTAGGGGATGCGGATCAGGGGGCCGAGCCCCTGGTTGACTTTGCGGTGCTCCTCCATCAGGAGCGTCATTTCGCGGATCGGTTTACGGAACCAGAGCACCATGATGAGGACCGTCGCGAAGAGGGAGGCGACGGCGATCGGGGTGGCGCCGACAAGGAATTGGCTAAAGGTGAAGCCCGCCTTGTTACCGATGAAGATCCCGACCGGGTTGCCGAGCATGGTGGCGGCCGAGCCGATGTTGGTGCAGAGGACGGCGATCAAGACAAAGGGTGTGGCCCGGATTTTGAGGGTGTCGCACACTTGGAAGACCAGGGCCAGCACGACGATGATCGAGGAGACCTCATCGACCACGCTCGAAAGCAGCGCCGAAAGGAGGCAGAGGATCACCGTGAAGGTCATGCCGGACATCTTCTTCTTGTTGATGATGGCCTGGATGACCCAGGTGAGGAAACCGAGGTCCTTGAGGGCACCCACGATGACCATCATGCCGACGAGGAAGAAAATGATGTCCAGCTCGGTGGCCCTCAACATGCCGTGAAGGGTCATGGCCCGCGAGCCGATGAGCACCGCGACGCCGAGAAACGCGACGGCCACGCGGTGGGTCCAGAAAAACAGCGTGGTGCAGATCACGGCGACGAAGGTGCAGACCGCAACGACAGCAAGCCTGTGCGGTGCGAGGCCGAGGCGCTGTGCGCCCCAGCCGGCGAGGGCGGTGATGGCCGCCATGAAGAGACATTTTCCGATCGCGCGAAGGGGGGGGATTTTGACGACGGGTTCACTGTACATGAAACATTACTCCCGGAAGATTTTATTCAGAAAACGGGGCAGGTTGATGATGCCCATCAGCTTCTTGCCGTTCAGCACATAGCAGCGCGAGCTGTTGTGGCGGGTCATCTCGCCGGCCACGGAAACGGCGGGGGCCTTCATCTGGACCGAGGCGAAGTCCTGCAGCAGGATGTCGGAAAGCCAGGTGTTTTGCTCGTTGCGGAGAATGGTGGTGAACGGCTCGAAATTGACGATCGGCGAAAGGTCGGACATCCAGAGCAGATATTCCGGGAGGCAGACCTTGAGCAGGGCTCCGGCGCTGACGACGCCGACCATGTCGCCATCGCGGTCCAGCACCGGGATCTCATTGATCTGGTTCGCGATGAAGCAGTCGATGCAGGTTTTCAGGTTGTCGTTGTTGCGCAGGGCGATGAACTCATCGTTCATGATGTCGGCGGCGCAAACGTAGTCCGGGAGCACCATGCCGCCGCGCTCGAAAAAGCGCATGACCTCTTCCGGTGTTTTGAGCTGCGAGACGGCACGTGCGGCGTCGCGGTCGCGGAGGATTCCGGCGAGGGCGCGCAAGATCTGCAAGTAGAGCCCGGGCTGGTCGCGCGGGATCAGCACCAGCAGGATCAGGTGGACGGGCGGCTCGTCTTCGGCGAAAGCGATGCCTTTGGCCGAGGTGGCGACGCCGACGTAGGGGCGCTGCAGGTCACTGAGGCGGGCATGCGGAATGGCGATGCCGTTGGACACGACGGTGTCGTTGGCGTTTTCCCGTTCGATGATGGCGTCGAAATAGGAGTCTACCCCCATCAGCCCGTGTCCGTTGGCCAAATGCATCAGAAGCTGGCGGATGAGCTGGTTGCGCGAGACCTCCTCCTGATGGGGCAGGATGTCATCGGCGCTGAAGAACGAAGTGAGCGACAGACTGGCTTTCGGGGGTGGTGCTGTTTTACGCATGGGGGCATTCCGTTTGCCGTCCGCGTTCAGACACACAGCGTGTCGTCTCTTAAACGGCTCGTCCATCCAGTGTTTGATCTAAAGATACTGCGTTTTCCGCGGGGCGACAACACCTAAACGCGATTAATTCCGGACGGCGCTCACTCGTCGTCATGGACGGTGAGCGAGGTGATCAGCGCGCGATATTCCTTGGCGAGCTGTTCGCACACACGGTTTACGGTGTACTTTTCGAGCACGAGGCGGCGGCCGGCGGCGGCCAGCTTGGCGGCGCGCGCGGGGTCGGCCAGCAGGGAGAGGGTTTCCTCGGCCATGCGCTGGGGCAGCCCGTCGCGCACGAGGATGCCGGAAACATGCTGTTCGATCAGGGCTGCCGGGCCGCCGGACTCGGAGGAGATGACCGGCACGCCGGCGGCCATGGCTTCGCAGAGGACGCGGCCGAACGGCTCGTGCAGCGCCGGGTGCAGGAGCACGTCGAAGGCGGGCAGGATCGCTTCCGAGGTGTCGAGGTCCCTGATCCAGTGGAAGCAGGCGGCGAGCCCGGCATCGGCGACCTGCCTCTCCAACACGGAGAACCAGCGGGTCTGCTCATGAAAGAGGTCGCGTCCGACCGCGACGAAGTGCGCGTCCGGGCGATGCCGGTGGATGGCGGCGGCGGCCTCGATGAAGGCGTCGTGGCGCTTCCACGGGATCAGGTGGGCGATCATGCCGACGACCGGTGCGGCGGGGGGAAGGCTGAACCGTTGGCGGGCCTCGGCCTTGTCGGAGACGGCGAAGCGCGTGGGGTCGATCCCATTCCGGATGACGCGGATGCGCCCGAGGATACGGGGCGAGAGAATGTTGACGAGATACTCGTCGACGGCCTCGGAGACGGCAATGATGCGGGCCGCTTTCTTGGAGGCATCGCGGGCGATGATCACGGGCAGGTTCAGGTCGCGCACGTGCCAGAAAAGGGGGATGGCCGTGCTGGTCCGGCTGGCGGCGAGAAAGGCAGGCAGGCTGTTGGCGTGGATGATGTCGGGTTTGACGGCTCGGATGATTTGCAGAACGGTTCCGGGGGCGCGCATGAGTTTGGCGGTGGTGGTGAAAAGGCCCCAGCCGCGCTTTTGAGCGCGCACGGCCGATACGGGAAAGACCCTGATGCCGGCCGATGTCAGGCGGTCAAAAAGCGGCCCGTAGGGAACCGCAGCCACAACGTCGACGCCTTTCGAGGGCAACGCGGCACAAACTTCGTAGAGGCTGTGTTGTGCTCCACCCCATTCCGAAAGCAAATCGATCCACAATACAGTCATAGGAAAAAGTATTACCGGAAAGATGGGCAAAGTCAAGTATGGCGAGCAATTTAGCGGAAGGAACAAAAAACGCGCGTGCGTTCTTCACGCGCGCGCGCTCTTTCCGTGGTGAACCGCGCAGAGGCGGTCTTCGGCGAGCGCCGCTTACAGCGGCATGTCTTTGAAGACGGTCTCGATCTTGGCTGCGCCCTTGAGTCCGTCCAGATACTTCTGCACGGCATCCCGGGATTTCTGCTGCTTCAGGTGGGTCTCGATCTGTTCGGAGGTCGGGACGGGCTGGGGCTGCTGGGGCTGTTCCGTCTTGACGAGGATGTGCGAGGCGGTGACCGATTCCGGCTTGGCCGGGGTCTCGCCTTTGGCTTCCTGAGCGGGCGACTTCGCGGTCACCTTGATCAGGTGATACCCGAAAGGGGTCTCGACGATTTCGCCGACTTTGCCGATCACCTGCGCGAACGCGGCGTCTTCGAAGGGCTTGACCATCTGGCCCTTGGTGAACTCGCCCAGGTCGCCGCCCTTTTCTTTGCTGGGGCAATCCGAGTTGGCTTTGGCGAGTTCGGCGAAGTCCGCGCCGTCGGCCAATTGCTTCTTGAGGCTTTCGATCTTTGTCTTCTTCTCGGCGTTTGCGGCCACGAGCGCCTTGTTTTTCTCGGCGTTCTCGGCGTTCTGCTTCTCGACGTCTCCGATCGCCTTCTTGATCTCGTCCGCCTCGATCTTGATGCCGTCCAGCACGTTTTTCTGGAGGAGCTTGTCGATCAGGAGCCCGTCCTCGAATTCGGCGCGCGCCTCTGCTTCGCCGAGCGGAGACTCTTTGAAGTACTGCTCGACGGTCTTGTTCTGCGCCTTGAGCGCGTCGGTCATCTTGGCGAGCTGGGTCTTCCGATCCTCTTCGGAGATGGCGACGGCCTGTTTCTTGGCCTCGGCGAGGATCAGCGTTTTCATGATGAAGCTGTAGACGGCGCGCTGCTCGAAATACTTGCGGGCATCATCCTGCTGGGCTTCGGGGATGTTCTGCGCCTTGAGCAGGGCGGCGACGACCTTGTCCATCTCCTTGCGAAGGTACTTGGCGTCATTGACCGAGGCGACAACCTCGTTCGGGTCTTTGGCTTCGGCCGGAGCCGCAACGGCCGCGGCGGCCGGTGTGGCGGCAGAATCTTCAGCCTTTGCGGCGGCATCTTTTTTGCAGCCGGCGGCGACGATCAGGGTGGACGCCAGCGCCGTATAAATCAAGGGTGCGCACTTCATGATTAACAGTTCTCCGATAACGCAGTTTTCTGCGTGTGGGTTATGTCGAGCATCTCGAACGTGACACGCCGGACAGCCGAAGGCACATCGAGATGGAACGTGATAAAGATACCAAGAAATCGGGATAAGCCAAGGAGAAGATTTGCGTCGGAGTCACTTTTCTTGCTTGCAAATGTCGGGGGAGCATGGTTGCCGGAAGGCGGTTCGGAGAGCTGGCAGAAATGCTGAAACAGGGTTTGCACGTTGCGGTGGAGGGCGATCGTGGCTTCGCCGGGCTGGCTTCGCGCCAGGTGCCGGCAGACGAACCGTCCGGCAGCCACGGAAAAGCGCAGCCAAGGGCGGTCGGGAGTGTGGCACAGGGGGCAGGCGGTGAAATCGGGCAGGAGCCCGAGGTGCCGGAGCAGGTGGGTCTCGTACCAGAGGATCAGTTCGCGGGGCCGCGCATCCGGGGCGGACAAGCGGTCGAGCGCAAGGGTCAGCAGCTCGAAAAGGTCCGCGGCCTCCTGCTGCCCGACGGTGGCCTGTGCCGTGAGGTCGGCCAGATAGGCGGCGGCGGCGGCGTGCCGCCAGCGGTGGCGCAAGGGCTCGCGCAGGGCGACCGGCGCGCATTCGCGGATGGCGTGGACGCCGTTGTGTTCACGGCGGTAGAAGAGCAGGTCGCACGTGTAGAACAGGTCGTACTGCCCCAGGAAGGCGCTCTTGGGACGGCACGCGCCTTTGACGGCGGTGACGACTTTACCGTGGTCCGGGGTCAGCCAAGTCACCATATGCGAGGTTTTTGACCACGGGCGGATCTGCAGGGCGAGCGCGTGTGTCCGAATGATCATGGGTGGGGCGATGTGTGCGGCAGAGCCTGCCGGATAACTTCCTGTGACGATCTGTTGGGCTGAAAGGCCCTACCGGTGATAGTATGCCCGGTTTATGCAGTGCGCACAAGACGCAACGTGGCCCCTTCGCGCTCGCCCCTTCGCGCTCGCCTTGGATGCGGCGTGTGACAGGTCGGACTTTACATGCCGAAGGCAAAATGGGACACTTTGCTTTCAGGAATTACGGATTTGGTTGGCGGTGCGCGTGTTTGCGGAACACGCGTTTCGCGTGATGAGGCGGGAGGACGGGATGAAGTTGAAGCGGGTTCCGGTTATTGTCGGCGGGGTCGTCGTGTTGGCCTTGGTGTGGGTGGGCGTGACGCGGTGGGCGTTGCCTGAACGGGAGCAGGCGGTCGAGTCCCGGCGGGCTGCCTCTGGCGAGCGGCGGGTCGCCGTCTCTGCGGGTTTGCCGGAAAGCGCGGTTCGCGACGTGCCGAGCGCGGCTAAGCCGCCGCGGTTTCCGAGGGCCGGCGCCCAGGCGCGCCCGCCGAAGGAAAAGGCGGGGGGGGCGGTCGCGCCGATTCCGGCGGCAGGCTCACCCGAAGGTGGACAGGTTGCCTCGAAAACGGAACGCGAGAAGGCGGTCGAGGTGTGGGACGGCTTCATCGAGGAGGTTGCCGAGCGCACCGGGGTGCCGACCGTGGAAGAGGCCGCGCGCTTCAAGGATGAGTTCCACAAGTTGGACGCAGCCGACCGGATGGACGGTATCCAGAACGCGTTGAACCTGTTGCCGGACGGGCAGTTCTCGCTGGTTTATCCGATCCTGTTCGATAAAACCGAGAACGCCGACATTCTGGATGAAATCTTTTCCGACGCGCTGAACCGCGACGAGGAGATCAAAGTGCCCATCATGAAGGAGATCTACAAAGATAAAGAGCATCCGATGTTCGTGGAGTCCGCGCGTATCCTCGATGCGACCGGCGAACTGGACGAGATGAACGGCGCGGGTGAAAAAGACGCCGAGGACGACACGGCGGAGTGAGCGGCAACATTGACACGGGTGCGGCTACTTGTTATTGTGCAAACGTAATGTGTGAAAACGGCCGTGCGTCGCGCGTTTTGCGGCGTAGGGTACAAGTGGAGGATACACGGTATGGCCAAAAGTCATGATGCGAAGAAAGAAGAGAAAAAGAAACCGACCAAGACGCTGAAGGAAAAGCGCCAGGAGAAGAAGGCCAAGAAAGCGGCCCAATGATCCGACCTCCGGCCCGCCCCCACCGGGCGGGCGTCTTTTTCATATCGCCTCGCCGGTCTGGCATACCGATTGCTCTGGCCTCTGCCATGTTATTCCCTCGCGTGAATCCGTTTGCCGTTGTCTGCATGGCCCTGTTCCTCGTTGCCGACCTGTGGTCCGGTTCTGTGCCGCTGCGTGTCGCGGCGGCCGGTGGTGCGCCTCAGACGTTGCCGATGGAGGTGGGGCTCGGCTTTCCGGGCGAGTGCAACTTGGCCCTGCATGTGCCGCACGCCACAAATTGGCTCGATGCTGCGGCGCTTCACCTGAGCATCGCTTGGCCCGCAGGGCTGCCGGCCGGCGGCGCGGGCCTGCTGGTGTGGCTGAAGGACCGCGACGATTATTGGCACCAGAACCTGGCTTCCCTGCCCTTGGGCGGCGGGCCGACCAACACGCTGGTCATCCCGTTTCAGCCGGGGGCCTCCGGGTGGCAGACGCCGGGCCACTCGCTGGCGTGGCACCACCGCGTCCGGCTCAACCCGCAGTCGGTCGGTTTTCGCGTCTTTTCGGACACAGTGTTCACCGGAAAGTGCGTCCTCGTGTCCGCAACCCTGGAGACGTGTCCGGCCTCGGGTCCGCCGGCCATCGCGCGGGTCCGTCCGGTGACGCGCGCCGCCCGGGCGCTGGCGCTGTATGAGGTGCGGTTCGACCTGCCGGACCGCTATGCAAACCCCTTCGACCCCACGCAGATCGACGCGGGCGCCTCGGTCGTCACCCCGGACGGTCAGACCAATGTTCTCCACGCCTTCTACTATCAGCCTCACTACCGGCTCGAGGATGAGCTCGGCGAGCCGGTCGAGCCTGAGGGACAGCCGGAATGGCGTTTGCGTTTCTGCCCGCGCGTGCCGGGCGAGTATACCGTCTCGCTGCGTGCGCGTGACGCCTGGGGCGAGACGGTGGTCACGAACGCGCTTCGGTTCACCGCCGCTGCGCCCGCTTCGGACGCCCTGCGCTTTGTGCGCGTGTCGCAAAAGGACCGGCGCTACTTCGAGTTCGACGATGGCGCGCTCTACTATCCGATCGGGCACAACGTGCGCTCCGCCACCGATTCGCGCATGGACGACAAGTTTCCCTGGGTGTTCCGGAAGGAAGAGGGGACGACGGCCTACCGCCGCTATTTCAAGCGGATGCAGGATGCGGGCGAGAACATCGCCGAGGTCTGGATGAGCGCCTGGTCGCTCGGTCTGGAATGGACCGAAGGCGTGGGCGGCTACCACGGCGCGAACGATTATCACATGGGCAATGCGTGGGAGTTGGACCGCGTCATCGACCTCGCCCTCCAGCA
>CAYZQL010000158.1:0-9394 GCA_964480555.1 uncultured Lentisphaeraceae bacterium
CGGAAAATGTTAATCTTGTGGCGCAATGACCAAGCGGCAGACCACAACGTATTCGCAAAAAAAGAAGACCGTTCAATCGCTCCAAGAAGAACTGTCCGAGTTTGCCCAGACCCATCATGGATGTGTGCTTTCCGCAAGCGATCTTCCGCAGAGTATCCGTGAAGATGCCGCAGCGTATCAAGCCAAGTTCGAGAAGGCAGGGTTCCAACTGCTGTCCTCCGACACGCATCCCGGTTTTTTGGTTCAGGGGCAGTTCATGTTTTGGCCGGTCGGCCAAGACTTGCCAGCGGTGCTGCCGCCGGGCGAGCGGAAATATTCACCTGTTGTGAGCGGACGCCCGATCGGGATTGACCTGTTCGCCGGGGCCGGCGGCCTTTCCATGGGATTTGAAGAGGCGGGGTTTGATATCGCCGCGTGTGTTGAGATCGATCCGATCCACTGTGCGACACATGAGTACAATTTTCCGTATGCAGCCTCGATATGCGGAAGCGTGACGGTTTTGACGGGAGCCGCGATTCGCCGTCGTTGCGGCATCGGTGATCGCGACATTGACGTGGTATTCGGCGGCGCGCCCTGTCAGGGGTTCTCGATGATCGGGAAGCGGGCGTTGGACGACCCACGGAACAAGCTGGTTTCTCACTTCGTCCGACTGGTTAAGGAACTGCATCCGAAATACTGTGTTTTCGAGAATGTAAAGGGGTTGACTGTTGGCAGGCAGGTGCAGTTTCTTCAAGAGCTGGTAGCGGCATTAGAAAATGCGGGATACCATGTCGTTTTACCCTACCGTGTGTTGAATGCCGCCGATTATGGGGTGCCCCAGAACCGTTTCCGCCTCTTTCTGATGGCTTATCGCAATGATCAAACCCCGCCTGTCTACCCGGTGCCGCAGGCGGGCAAGATAACCGTAGCAGAGGCGATTCGGGACTTGCCGGATGCTGACCGTTTCAAGACTTTATTGGATTCGGATGCCGTGCCTGCCGTATGGAAAACCAAGACAGACTATGCCAAGAAATTGCGGGGGCTGATGAACGATCCTGGTGATTTCAGCTATCCCCGAGTGTTCGACTGTGGCATGCTGACATGCAGTTTGAGGACGGTTCACACGAAGGAATCGAAGTCCCGTTTTATCGGCGCGGATGCTGGCTCGACGGAGCCGATCAGCCGTTTCTTCAAGTTGTCGCTGTCCGGTCAATGCAATACGCTCCGAGCCGGCACCGACAGTGCGCGTGGCGCATTTACGTCTCCCCGACCGATCCATCCTACGCTGCCGCGTGTTATTACGGTGCGCGAGGCTGCCCGCCTGCACTCGTATCCCGATTGGTTCCGGTTTCACGCAACCAAATGGCACGGTTTCCGCCAGATAGGCAACAGTGTCCCGCCGCTTCTCGGACGTGCCATAGCTGGGAAAATCATAGAGGCTCTTGGGATTGGTCCGTCAAAACCGGACGTCGCGATCACGCCGGGTGACGGCGCACTGCTAAACCTTAACATGCGTCAGGCCGCCGACCACTTTGGCGTGCCTGCTTCGGTTATCGGACAAAGAACACGAAAATAGGAGCTCTTTTTCTTATGAGCAAACCTCTGAACCGGTATGCCGCGCTGATCGAACGCATTTTTGCCTCGCACTACCGACACCGGGGAAGAGCGAGTTTCCTTTCGCGCGCGAAGAGCTTTCCGCAACTGCTTTGGTGTTGGGCATCAAATTGCCAAAGAATTTGGGTGATGTGCTCTACTCATTCCGTTACCGGGTTCCATTACCCGAGTCGATCACAAGAACAGCCAAACCGGGCATGGTTTGGATCATTAAAGGTGCGGGTACGGGGCGCTATCTTTTTAAGCAGGCACGCATGAGTCGAATCGAACCTGACGAGACGATGTTGGCAATCAAGGTGCCCAACGCGACCCCTGAAATTCTGCTTGCCAACGCTTTTGATGACGAACAAGCTTTGTTGGCAAAAGTGCGGTATAACCGATTGATTGACCTTTTTCTCGGTATGACCGCGCACTCTCTTCAAAACCATCTGCGCACAACCGTAAAGAGCATTGGACAGATCGAAATCGACGAAATTTATGTTGGGCTCAACCGTCGGGGCAGTCAATTCATTGTCCCGGTTCAGGCGAAAGTCGGCAGGGATCAGCACGGTGTCGTTCAAACGGAGCAAGACCTTTCTTTCTGCCGAGAACGCTTTCCCAATCTCATCTGCCGTCCAGTTTCTGTTCATGCGCTTAGCGATAATCGCATTGCGATGTTCGAGCTAACTCTGAGCGATGACCAAGTGCGTGTGATCGATCAAAAGCACTATACCTTGGTTCCTGCCAGTGCCATTTCGGATGACGACCTCCACCGATACAGCTTGGGGGACTGAGTGGTAGTCTGGGAGCGAGGACAAGCGTCCTGCCGTTTCAGGGCGTCGTGATCTCGTACATCGTGGGGACGGGGCGGAACTCGAATTTCGGGAGGCGGGCTGACTTGCCGGGGCCGGCGGCGCAGGCGTCGAAGGGCTTGAAGCCGATCCGCTCTGCGGGCGAGCCGGGCTTGAGGCGGAAGTCGCCGCCGGCGGGGTTTTCGAAGAGCGGGTCGGCGACGAGCGAGCCCGCGTCCTGGCCGGTCTCGGCCTGCCACTGGGCCAGCGTTTTCTTGCCGGGGAAGAGCGCCTGCTTGCCCGAGGTGTGCCAGTAGAGGTTCGGGCCGAGCTCGTAGTGCTGGGTGGGCTTGCCGTCCTTCATGCCGCGCGTGCCGCTTTTCCAGTTGTTGCCCAGCAGGTTGCCGTCGTTGTCCCAGTAGAGAATGTTGTTGCGGAAAAAGAACGAGATGTGCTCCTCGTCGCGCGAGCGCTGGACCTGATCCTTGAGCGCATTGGCGAAGATGTTGTTCTCGACGATGTTCTCGCGGCCGAAGTTCTGGTCGAAGCCGCCGGTCTTGGTGTTGTACACGAGGTTGTTGTACAGGCGGATGTGGCTGGAGCCCTGGTCGGTGTAGAGTCCCCAGCCGCCATAGGTGAACGCGCTGATATCGTGGATGCGGTTGTCGTGGACCGTGGTGCCCGGCGAGACGCCGAGGGTGTAGACGCCGCCCATGTCGGAGAGGACGCCTTGTCCGATGTGGTGCATGTGGTTGAAGGCGACCTCGTTGTGGTGCGCGCGGGAGGGCTCCGCGTAACCCCAGGTCCAGCCCAGCGAGACGGAGGTGTAATAGAGGTCGCCGATCTCGTTGTTCAGGATGCGGTTGTGAGAGGAGTGGCCGACCCAGACGCCGTGCGCGGCGGGGTGGATACGTCCGCCGCCGACAATGCGGCTGTTCAGGATTGTGATGGCCGAGGTCTTGCCGATGTCGGCGAGTTCGTTCGCGCTATGAAACGCGTTCCGCGTGCTCCCGAACATGCTGTAGCCCGCATACGGGGGGCCGATCTTGACGCCGCCCGCGCCGAGGTCGGTCATGACGCAGGCGTCGACGGTGTTGGAGTGGGCGCCGGGGCCGAAGGCCAGAGTGTAGCCCGCGAGTTGAGTGAACACGCATTGACGGATGGTGACGTTCCGCGCGTTGACGAACTCGGCGGCGGCGGGGATGTTCATCTCGCCCTGCGGAATGAAGTTCCCTTCCTCGGGCGTCAGCCATTGCGTCTGCCGGAAGGTCAGCCCCTCGACCACCGTGTCGAGGACGGGCCGGTCCGCGTCGCCTTCGACGATCAGAAGCTGCGAAAGAACGGGCACCTCGACGCGGGCCGTGTCGGGGCGCTCGCCGGGCATGGGCATATAGGAAAGCGTTCCCGTAGGCCGGTCGAGATACCACTCGCCGGGCGTGCCGAAGGCTTCCTTCACGTTTTCGGACCAGAACCGGCAGCCTTTTTCTCCCCAGCCGGGGCCTTTGTAGCTTCCCCAGTACTGGTTGTACGTGCGGGTCTTCAGAAACCGCACGATCTTCTGGCTGGCGTCGATGGACTTCGGGCGCACGCGCGAGGCGGACCAGATGTGGAGGGTGTGGAACTCGATGTCCTGCAGGTTGGACCACGCGGGATCGAGCCCGTCCTCCTTGTAATAAAAGCCGTTCACGCCGTCCTTGACCGCCTCGAAGTCGTTCGTGGTGGTGAAGTACCCCTTGCGCGGGACGCGCGGGCGATAGCGGCGCGTGCCGTTGACGAAAAGCTGGGCGAAGTCCCAGGCGCCGGACTTCACCTCGGGCAGGTGCACGGTCCACGCGCCGTCGGCGCGGACGGTCCAGCCCGTGATGGCGCGGCCGCCGGTGAAGACGGTCGGCTTGCTGCCGCGGGCGCGGTAGATCACGGGGCAGGCGGCGGTTCCGCCATGTTCGGGGCGGATCTGGATGGGCTTGGCGAGCGGGTAGGTGCCGCTTTGGAAGAGCACCTCGACGCGGTCGATCGGTTCGCCGGCTGCGGAGGCCTTCAGCGCCGCGACTTCCTTCTGGGCGCGCTCGAAGGTGGCGAAGGGCCGCCACCACGAGCCCGAGGCGGCGTCGTCGCCGTCCGGCGAGACGTGGAACCGCTTGACGGCTCCGGCCTGCGCGGAGAGCGCGGCTGCGGCGAGGAGAGACAGAATGAGCGGGGAGGGGGTCGGCATGGGCTCTCCTAGTTCTTGATCGCGTACATCGTGGGGGCGGCCGCGGCCGCGAGCTTGGGCAGCAGCCGGGGCTCGCGGGGGCCGGCGGCGCAGGCGTCGAACGGCTTGAAGCCGACCTTGGCGGCGGGCGAGCCGGGCGTGAGGCGGAAATCGCCGCCGGCGGGGTTCTCGAAAAGCGGGTCGGCCACGAGCGAGCCGGTGTCCTGCCCGTTGTTCTCGGCCTGCCACTGGGCCAGCGTTTTCTTGCCCGGGAAGATGTCCTGCTTGCCGGAGCTGTGCCAGTAGAGGTTCGGGCCGAGCTCATAGTGCTGCGTCGGGACGCCGTCCTTCTCGCCGCGCGCGCCGCCTTTCCAGTTGCTGCCGAAGAGCGTGCCGTCGTTGTCCCAGTAGAGGATGTTGTGGCGGAAGAAGAAGGAGATGTGCTGCTCGTCGCGCGTGCGCTGCACCTGGTCTTTGAGCGAGTTGGCGAAGATGTTGTTCTCGATGATGTTCTCTTTGCCGTAGTGCTGGTGGAAGCCGCCGGTCTTCACGTTGTACACGAGGTTGTTGTACATGCGGATGCCGCTGGAGCCTTCGTCCGTGTAGAGCCCCCAGCCGCCGTAGTCGTGGGCGTGGATGTCGTGGATGTGGTTGTCGTGGACCGTGGTGCCCGGCGAGATGCCGAGAGTGTAGACGCCGCCCATGTCGGAGAGGACGCCCTGGCCGATGCGGTGCATGTGGTTGAAGGCGACCTCGTTGTGGTGTGCGTTCGAGGGCAGCGCGTAGCCCCAGACCCAGCCGATGGAGACGGCGGTGTAATAGAGGTCGCTGATCTCGTTGTTCAGGATGCGGTTGTAGGAGGAGTGGCCGATCCAGACGCCGTGCGCGGCGGGGTGGATGCGTCCGCCGCCGGTGATGCGGCAGTTCGAAACCGTGATGGCCGAGGTGGTTTTGGCGAGGCCGTCCGGCGCGTCGGGGGTGAGCACGTTCTTGGGCGCTTCGGCCATGCGGTAGCCGGCGAAGGGCGGGCCGATCTTGACGCCGCCCGCGCCGAGGTCGGTCATGAGGCAGTGGTCTACGGTGTTGGAGTGCGCGCCGGGCCCGAAGGCCAAGGTGTAGCCGCCGAGCTGGGTGAAGGCGCAGCGGCTCACCGTGATGTTGCGCGCGCTCACGAACTCGACGGCGGCGGGGATGTTCATCTCGCCTTGAGGGGTGAAGTTGCCCTCGGGCGGGGTGACCCACTGCGACTGCCTGAAGGCCAGTCCTTCGAGGGTGGTGTTCCTGACGGGCTGGTTCTCGAAGCCCTGGATGATGATGAGCTGCGAGAGGAAGGGCGCCTCGACGCGGGCCGTGCCGGGGGTTTCGCCGGGCAGCGGCATATAGGCGAGCGTGCCGGTGGGCTTGTCGAGGTACCATTCGCCGGGGGTCCCGAACGCCTCCTTCACGTTCTCGGCCCAGTAGCGGCGGTTTTTGAAATCGGCCCAGCCCGCGTTGAAGGCGCGGGTCTTGGGGAACTTCACCGCTTTCGCGGCGGGGTCGATCGCGGCGGCCCGCATGCGCGAGGCGGACCAGACGTGCAGCACGTGGAACTCGATTTCCGGGAGGTTGGCCCACGCGGCGCTGAGGTCGTTGCTCATGTAGAGGAAGCCGTCGATGCCGCTGTCGTTCTTCCCGAAGTTGTCGGCGGAGGTGAAGTAGCCCTGCTTCGGCAGGCGCGGGCGGTAGCGCCGGCTGCCGTTCACGAAGAGCTGGGCGAAGTCCCAGGCGCCCGACTTCACCTCGGGGAGCTGCACGGTCCACGCGCCGTCGGCGCGGACGGTCCAGCCCGTGATGGCGCGGCCGCCGGAGAAGACCGGGGTTCCGCCGCGGGCCGCGTAGACGACCGGGTAGGTGGCGGTGCCGCCGTGCGCGGGCTGGAGCAAAATCGGTTTCGCGAGGGCGTAGGTGCCGCCTTTGAAGAGCACCTCGACGCGCTCGATCTGCTCCGCCGGGGTGGCGTCCTTGAAGGCCTTGACCGCCTCTTGTGCGCGTTCGAACGTGGCGAACGGCCGCCACCGGGAGCCGGACGCGGCGTCACTGCCGCCGGGCGAAACGTGGAACCGCTTGACCGTTCCGGCGGAGGCGGACACGGCGACAAGACAACACAGGCATGCGAACGCGTTTCTCATGATCATCCCCCATTTGATTTTCTACACTATAATTCAATTACTTCTTGTTGTCAGCCGTGAAATCGCGCGCCCGATAGGGCACTCGCGAATCGGCAGTTGCAAAACACCCCGCTTCAATTTATTCTATTCCGTATGGCGGACAAGGCGTCCGCGAAAGGAGAGAGAATCGTATGGCTTTGAACGTGGTGAGCGAGATTGACGGCCGCGTGGCGGTCCGTCACGTCCTGATGAGCGTTTCGGACAAGACCGGGCTGGAGGCTTTTGTGCCGGGGCTGGTGGCGGCGTGCCCGGGCGTGAAGCTCTACTCGACGGGCGGCACCTATACGGCGGTGCAGCAGATTCTCGGTCCGGCGCTGGCCCCGAAGCACCTGGTGTCGGTGTCCGATTACACGGGCCAGCCGGAAATGCAGGGCGGCTTGGTGAAGACTCTGGACTTCAAGATCTACCTCGGGCTGCTGAGCGAGACCTACAACGAGGCGCACCGGAAGGACCTGGCTCGCACGCAGGCGGTGGCGCTCGACATGGTGGTGGTCAACCTCTACCCGTTCCAGAAGACCGTGGCCCGCGCGGGCGTGACGCCGGAGGAGGCGCGCACGAACATCGACATCGGTGGCCCCTGCATGGTCCGCGCCTCGGCCAAGAACTACTTGCGCGTGGCCTCGGTGACGGATCCCGCGGATTACGGCGCGCTGCTGGGCGAACTCTCCGAGCAGGGCGGCACGCTGGGGTTTGACACGCGGCTGAGCCTGATGAAAAAGGCCTTCGCCCACACGGCCCAGTACGACACGGCCATCGCCGCTTTCTTCGCCGGCGTTCCGGCCGACACAGCCCGAAGTACTTACAAGGTGCATGTCCAATCATGATCGACCTGCATCTTCATTCGACGAACTCCGACGGCTCCGAAACGCCGGAGGAGCTGGTGATCCGGGGGCGGACGGCCGGCCTGACGGCC
The DNA here is from genome assembly GCA_964480555.1 of uncultured Lentisphaeraceae bacterium. Taxonomy (GTDB): domain Bacteria; phylum Verrucomicrobiota; class Kiritimatiellia; order RFP12; family UBA1067; genus CAYZQL01. The sequence continues at coordinate 7,675 of CAYZQL010000158.1, forward strand.
ATGGCTCTGACGGATCACGACAACATGGGCGGGACCGGGGAGTTTCTGGCCGCCTGCCGCACGCACGGCATGACCGGGATCGCGGGGGTCGAGATCAGCGCCTTCGTCGAGGAGGGCCACGGCACGCTGCACATCCTCGGTTATGGCGCGGACCCCGAGCATCCGCAGGTGGTGGAGAGCCTGGGCCGCGTGCTGGACGGCCGCGCGTGGCGCAACGAGCAGATCCTGGAGAAGCTGAACGGCTTGGGGCTTGAGCTGGAGTGGGTCGAAGTACAGGCGTGCGCGGGCGAGGACGTGGTGGGGCGCGCGCATTTCGCCCAGGCGCTGATCGACCGCGATTACGTGTCGTCTGTGACCGAGGCGTTTGACCGCTACCTGGCCAAGGGCCGGCCGGCCTACGTGGACCGCTACCGCCTGTACCCCGAAGAGGGCATCCGCATGATCCGCGAGGCGGGCGGCGTGGCGGTGATCGCGCACCCCTTCTCCTGGGAGCTGGACGAGGCGAAGCTGGAGGCCGGGCTGAGTGAGCTGAAGGCATTTGGCCTGGCGGGGGTCGAGGCGGTCTACTCCGAATACGGTCCGGAGCAGACGGTGACCCTGCTGCGCCTGGCCAAGCGGCTGGACCTGCTGACGACCGGCGGCTCGGACTATCACGGGCTGGCGAAGCCCGACATCGCGCTGGGCAAGGGCTTCGGCTCGCTCTGCGTGCCGGACGAGTATCTGCCGCCGCTGCTGCACGCGCTCGGGCAAAGCAATCCGTGGGTGTTTGTGAACAAAGGCGGCGCGTGACCTCCGGGCACGCGGGCCGGGCCGGAGAACCGCGGGGCGCCCGCGGAAAATAAAATGAACTGGACCGACACACTTGCCGAACTGATCCGGCGCACCACGAGCGACCTGCCCGCGGATGTCGAGGCCGCGCTGCGGTCGGCGGCGGACGCCGAGCCCGCGAACTCGCAGGCCGCCCTCCTTTTGCAGGCCCTCGTGGCGAACACGTGTCTGGCGCGGCAGCAGGGGACGCCGCTCTGCCAGGACACCGGCACGCTCACCTTTTTCTGGCGGGTGCCGCGCGGCACCGACACGCAGGCGCTGGCGCGCGCGGCCTGCGAGGCGACGGCCCGCGCGACCCGGGACGGGCTGCTGCGCCGCAACACGATCGAGCCGCTCTCCGGCGGCTCGGTCGATTCGAACGTCGCGGAGGGCTGCCCGGCCAACCATTTCGAGCAGGCGGACACGGAGTCGGTCGAGGTGTGGCTGATGCAGAAGGGCGGCGGCAGCGAGAACATGAGCGCCCAGTTCAGCCTGCCGGACGAGACGCTGGGCGCGGGGCGCGACCTCGACGGCGTGCGCGCATGCCTGCTGCACGCGGTGTGGCGCGCGCAGGGCTTCGGCTGCGCGCCGGGCGTGCTGGGCGTCTGCGTCGGCGCTGACCGCGCCGAGGGCTTTCTGGTCGCCAAGCGGCAGCTGCTGCGCCCGCTGGGCGACGCGGCGCCGGAGCCCGCGCTGGCGGAGCTGGAGCGGCGCGTGCTGGAGGAGGCCAACAGCTTGGGGATCGGGCCGATGGGCATGGGCGGCAAGACCACGCTGCTGGGCGTCAAGATCGCCGTGCGGCCGCGCCTGCCCGCCTCGTATTTTGTGACGGTCGCCTATCTGTGCTGGGCCTGCCGTCGCCGCGGCGTGCGGGTGGCCGGCGGGGCGGCCGAATGGCTGGGGTGACGATGAA
>CAYZQL010000159.1:0-9333 GCA_964480555.1 uncultured Lentisphaeraceae bacterium
CTCATCGACCCGAACATCGACCTGCTGACGCGCCACTACTACACCGACTACAAGGCCTCGGGGACCAACTGGCCGGCGGCGGTCAAACGCGAGGTCGGGCTGATCGGCGGGCAGCGTCCTTTCTTCGTGGGCGAGTTCGGCCCGTACATCGACGGAACGCATTTCACGAAGGAGAACGCGCCCGAAAAGCTCAAGGCGTTCCTCGACGCGTGCATCGCCACAGAGGGCGTGTCCGGAGCCTTGCTGTGGAGCATGTACTTCCACCACCGCGACGGCGGCTACTACTGGCACCAGATCTTCACGTACCCGAGCGTGTGGTCCTATCACTTCCCCGGCTTCCCTAGCGCGGAGGCGCAGGCGGAGATCGGGATCATGCGCGAGATGCGCGAGGCGGCGTTCCGCATTCAAGGGCGGGCCGTCCCGCCGGTGAGCGCCCCGGACGCGCCGGAGCTGCTGCCGTTCAAGGACGTGCCGCTCTTCTCGTGGCGCGGGTCGGCCGGAGCGTCAGGCTACGACGTCGAGCGGGCCGCCGCGGCGGAGGGACCGTGGACGGCGCTGGCCGAGAACATGTCTGACGCGGAGGTCGCCTACCGGCCGCTCTTTAGCGACGAGACGGCCAAGGCGGGCGAGACGTGGTTCTATCGCGTGACGGCCCGCAACGCAGGCGGCCGGTCGCAGCCCTCGAACGTCGTCGGGCCCGTGAAGGTCAAAGAGGTCTGTTTCGTGGACGAGTTCCATGACCTCGCGCGCGCATCCGGACGGTCCGGAGGGCTGACGCTCGACAACACCTACAACGCGCGCTACGCCGAGCATCTGTTCCGCGTGAACGGCACGACAAACGATTGGCTCAGCTACGCCGTGGCAGGGCCCGTGCGCGAGGTGCGCGTCACGGCGTTCTTCCAGCCGTCCTCCGGGCCGGTCGCCGATCCGGCGTTTCTGGCGTCGGCGGGCGGGCAACGCTTTGCGCCGGTCGCGTCGGCCAGGCGCACGGAGCGGGCGCACATCGCGCCGCCGCACCGGGGCGAACACTTCCGCCAGACCCAAGTCGACTACACGTTTGTGCCGCCCGCCGGCACCCGTCACCTGAAGCTCGTCTGGTCCGGCCCCATGGCGCTCGACCGCGTGGAGCTCTGCCACCCGGGAAAATGAGGCTGCGGGCGGCCCGGAAGCGCCGCCGCGCAGCACCCGCGCGCAGGCGACTTGCCCTGCGCGAAACGGGTGTAGCGCGGGATCGTCGGATATCCGTCGCCGATGGCGGTGAACGGGATGCGACCGAACTTTTTTTGAGCATCGACAAAACCTCGGGGTTTCGGCATCATAAACACGTTTTTCATGTGCGAAAGTGCATCCTGCAGAAGACAGGCGAATTGAGAGAGGGTGGCGTATGGAAGGTGTCAACGAGACTCATATCCTGACAGACCCGGTGAGTTCGGCGGCATGTCCGAAGTGTGGGGCGGTGCTCGATGTCGAAGGGCTTCCCACTTTCACGGCGGTGCAGTGCCCGAACTGCGAGTTCGAATTCCACGCCCCTGCCCGCTTCGGCGCGTTCCTCCTGCTGCAGTTGCTGGGTGCCGGCGGCATGGGCGGCGTATACCGCGCCCGCGACGAGGGGCTGAACCGCGAGGTGGCCATCAAGGTGATGCTGAAGAGCCTGGGCGACGACCCCCATTTCGTGGAGACGTTTCAGCGTGAGGCGCAGGCCGCAGCCAAGTTGAACCACCCGCACATCGCGCAGATTTATGCGTTCGGCCAAGAAAAAGGGCAGCCGTACATCGCCATGGAACTGGTCTCCGGAGGCAGCCTCGACAAGATGATGGCAACGCAGGGGCCGATGGATCCTGCGGCGGTGATTCACATCGGCGCAGAGATCGCCGAGGGCTTGCGGGAAGCCGCCGAAGCGGGGCTCGTGCACGGCGACGTCAAGCCGGAGAACATCCTGTTCGACAACGACAAGAACGCGAAGCTGGTGGATTTCGGCCTTGCCGCCATGAACTGCGGGCCGGGCAACGATGTCTGGGGCACACCGTATTACATCGCCCCCGAAAAGGTCCGCCGGCAGAAGAGCGATTTCCGTTCAGACATTTACAGTCTGGGGGCCACCCTGTATCACGCCATCGCCGGCGTGCCGCCGTTCGACGGTGAAGACGCGACGGCCGTGGTCAAAGCGCGCTTTGACGGACCTCCCAAACCGATGCGCGAGATCCGCGGGAACGTCCCTGACGAGGTCGAGACTCTCATCGCGCGCATGCTGCAGGTGGAACCGCAGACACGCTACCCCACCTACGGCTCGCTGCTGGGGGATATGCGGCGGTACCTCTCCAAGGCCGGCCCGGTCAACCTCGCCACGTCGTCCAAGAAAATCATGATCAAGGGCAAGTACCCGAAAAACACGACCGGCGTGACGACCACCACCGGCGAACTCAGCGACCTGCCCCCCGGCATGGTGCCTGTCGAGCAAATCCCGGAGGTGCCGGAGAGCGAAGAGGCGGCCGGCAAGCGCGGCTGCAAGATGATCGCTTTGATTGTGGGCGGCATCGCGCTGCTGGCCCTGCTGGTGGGCGGCGGCATCATCGGCGGGAAGATGTACGTCGACGCGAAAAAGGCGGAGGCCGCACGCCTCCAGAGCGAAAGACTTGAGGAGAAAGCCAAGGTCTCGATCGCCAACTCGATCAACAAGGCGAAGATCTCCGTCGAGCGTCTCCGGGCCTTTGTGCCGGAAGCGATGGAGTACGCGAAAGCGGGCGCCGACGCCGTGGTGGCGGTGCTGGGCGAAGAGATCCGCGCAACCATGGTTCCGCCTGAACCGGAATACACGTTGCCGCAACCGGCCGCCCTGCCGGACGCCACAACCAATGCCGCCGCCAGCCAGACGTCGGTTTCAAACGTGGCCGCCGCCGTCACGAATGCGGCGGCCGCCGCCTCCAACACCGTCGCCGCCGCCTCGAACACCGTTGCCGTCGCTTCAAACGCGGCGCCCGTGACGGCGGCCGCTCCGGCGGAAGAGCAAGCTCCGGCCGTTCCGGCGGAAGAGTCGGCGGCGCCTGCGGGCGACGTTCATCCGGTGGTTACGATCGTGCGCGGCATGTTTGCGGACGCATATGCGGTCAAGGCCGGATCCCTGCTGGCCGACCACCTGTTGACTGAGATGGAGGCCCAGGCGAAAACCGCGGAGACGATGACGAGTGAGGCCCAGGTCGAAGCCATCGTCAAACTCGCCAACGCGCTGGTCGAGAAAGTCAACGGACTGGCCTATGTCAAAGAGATCGCGGATGTGCCACGCAAGGTGTCGCAGCTCAAGAAAACGCTGGACAGCGTTAAGACCGATGCCGCCTCGCTGGCCGAAATGAAGCGGCAGGAGGCTTTGGAGCTTGAGAAGAAGCGCAAAGCGGATGAAGTCGCAGAAAAAGTCCGTCAGGAAAAAGAGGCCCATCAGAAAAAGGTGCGCGACGAGCAAGAGAAGGTGGCGGCCGCTGAGCTCGCAAACGTGGACACGCTCAAACAGTTGCAGTTCCGCGACGCGCTCGGCGTGCTCAAGAGCCTCAAGGAGGAGTTGGAGACGGACGAGGCGAAGGCCACCGCATCGGTCGCCCTGGACCGCGTCAACCGGATCAAGGACTTCCACGCCTATCTGATCGGAAAAGTGAAAGGCTTCAAATCCGCACGCGGCTGGGCCGTCGACAGCGCGGACCAGAAAATCCTCTCGGTGGGTGGCCTCAAGACGCCGTGGGTTGAAGTCTACAACAAAAGGCCCGAGATCGTCGGCGAACTGATCAACGAACTGGTCATGAACGAGCAGGCCACCAAAACCATGCGCCTGAGCGAAAAGGCGCGCCTGTTGACCAACGCCTCGCTTTGCCTGAACCTGTTCTACAAGGATCTGGCCTCGGCGCAAGAGCTCGCGAAACGGCTCGCGGTCACTGCCGCCCAGCAGTTCGACATCGACGCCGACACGATCAAACAACTGCTCCCGCAATTCTTTACGGAATAACGATGCGCTACATCAGCACCCGGGGCGGCGGTGAACCGCTGTCCTTCAAAGACACAATCCTGACTGGGCTGGCACGCGACGGCGGGCTCTTCCTGCCCGAGACCGTCCCGGATGTGCGCGACAGGCTGGACGCTTGGCGCGCGCTCCCCTATACCGACCTCGCCTTTGAGATCATCCGCCTTTTCGCGGACGACCTTCCCGATGAGGCGTTGCGCTGGATCGTGAACAAGAGCTACGGGTGCTTCCGCCATGCCGAAGTGACCCCCGTCGTGCCGGTCGGCCCGGTTCACATGCTCGAGCTTTTCCACGGCCCGACGCTGGCGTTCAAGGATGTGGCGCTCCAGTTCCTGGGCAACCTCTTCGAATACGTTCTGGGCGAAACCTGCGGCGAGCTGAACATCGTCGCGGCCACCAGCGGCGACACCGGAAGCGCCGCGATCTACGGCGTGCGCGGCCGCGCGCGCATCCGCATCTTCGTCATGCACCCGCACGGGCGGGTCAGCCCGGTGCAGGAGCGGCAGATGACCACGGTGACCAGCCCGAACGTGTGCAACCTCGCGGTAAAAGGCACCTTCGACGACTGCCAGAACATCGTCAAAGACCTCTTCAACGACCTCGACTTCCGCGACGCCTGCAAGCTCGGCGCCGTAAACTCGATCAACTGGGCGCGCGTGCTCGCCCAGATCGTGTATTACTTCTACGCCGCGTTCCGCGTGCAGGCCGCCACGGGTGCCGACACGGTGCGCTTCACGGTGCCGACCGGCAATTTCGGAGATATCTTCGCGGGGTATATGGCCTGGAAGATGGGCCTCCCGATCGACAAGCTGGTGCTCGCGACGAACGAGAACGACATCCTGGCGCGCTACTTCAACACCGGGGTCTATAGCGCAAGCGCTGTCGCGCCGACGCTCAGCCCGTCGATGGACATTCAGGTGGCCAGCAATTTCGAGCGCTACCTGTATGACCTGGCGGGCGGGAATGCGGCCACCCTCAAGAAATGGATGGCGGATTTCAAGGCGACCGGCACGCTCACGCCGGGCGTCACCCCGCACGCCTGCTTCGCGGCGGGGCGCGGCGACACAGCCGGAACGCTCGCCACGATCCGCAAATACTGGGACACCTACGCGTATCTGCTCGACCCGCACACGGCGGTGGGCGTGACCGTGGGCTCGCAGTTCCTGGACGCGTCCGCCCCGATGATCTGCCTCGCCACCGCTCATCCCGCCAAATTCGGCGACGCCATCCGGCGCGCGACCTACCTCGATCTGGCGCACCACCCGATTCTGGACGCGCTCATGAAGCTGCCCACCCGCATGCAGGTTGTGCCCGCGGACACCGCGGCGGTCGCCAAGATCGTCAGGGATACCATCGAGGGCAAGGCATGATCGATCCGGCGACGTTCCGGTGCGCGCGGTGCGGAGCCTGCTGCCGCGTGCCGGGCTACGTGGCGCTGGAGGCCGGCGAGCCAGACGCCATTGCCGCCTTCCTCGGCATGGACGTCTACGCCTTCACCGAAGCCTATACCACGCTGACCCTGAACCGGAGCGTGCTCTCGCTGACCGAGCAAGACGACGGCCGCTGCGTCTTTCTGCAAGACGACAACACCTGCCGCATCCAGCCGGTCAAGCCGGCGCAGTGCAAAGGGTTCCCTTTCCTATGGCGCACGAAAAAACTGGAGCGCGACTGCGCCGCGTTCAACCGCGCAAAACATCCGTGAGCCCGCGTCCGCTGAACTGTCCCGCGGGGGCATGAGGTCGGTTTCGTTTAACGCAACGAGCGGCTCTTTTTTAATCCCTGTTTACTTTTCGACGCTGAGAGGGTAGATTAAAACCTATCTGGTTATGGGCTGGCTCAGCGAGCCTCTCTTAAAAAAAAGGAAACGTGTATGAACTTGTGCGATCGAGTGATGCTGGGAATTGCGATGATGGCCGGGGTTGGATGTTTCACGGGATGCTCCAGTTTCAGCAATCGCATAACGCAACGCGACGTGGGACTTGACCTGCTCAGGACCACCGCCACCTATGACATCATTGGCGACGCGACGGGAACGGCAACCGGCGGCAAATTGTTTGGCTTCATTTCTATCGGCGGAGAAAACAAGTATGGTCAGTTGGGGAACATGATGCTGGTCAGTCCGGTTGAAAAAGCCGCAGTCTACAATGCGATCGAGTCCGTGCCCACGGCCGACGCGTTAATGGCTCCGAGATTTGTTTCAAAGCGGTCGAACTATATCGTGTACAGCGAAGAGTCCGTGACCGTAAAAGGCAAGGCGATTCGGTACAACGTCTCCGCAAAATAATCGCCATTCGTATTCCGGGGCTTTTGCCCCGGAAACTTAAGGGGTTACATGAAATCGTTCGTCTCTTTTAGCTTGAGGCTGGGCCTGCTCGTGTGTGCGTTGGGTACGGGCTGTTCGACCGTCACGAGTCAGACCTATACGCGGGGAGCGATCCAGTCCGCCAAGCTGTATCGGCCATTCTATACTCCGCCTCCAGCACATGCGACATTTGGGACCATTAAAGTCTGCCCCTTTAGCGAGTCTCGCGCAAAGTTTAGCCGGGAGCGCCATAATCTCTGGCTCGTCTACATCCCGATCGCTTGTATCGGCACTTTCTGGGACCGGCCGGACTGGATGCTTTGGGGCAGTGATAAGGGCGCATACAAACCGGCTGGGCTCGACATGGCTGAGGCGGTCCGAAATGAGTTGTCCGAATCAGGGTTGTTCAAAAAGGTGTTGGGGCCGGAAGATGAGGGCCAAGCCGATTGGATTGTCGAGGCGGACATTCAGGGGCTGAACCTCAGGACACGTCCACACCTTTTGGGGGGCTCGCTTTTTGTCGCTCCTGTGATCGGCGGGCTGGGTTTGCCGCTCGGCATGTGGTCGTTGGATCAGCGGGTGAACGTGCGCCTTTTGTCGGGTGCAGGCGGCGCCTCCTTGTGGGAGAAGACCATCCTTACACGTGCGAAAGGGCCTATTGCCGCCTATTACGGAGGCTATCCCATACAGTTTGGCTATCCCTATGAGAAAGCCTTCCTGCCCGTCGTGACCGAATTGCTTGCGTGTCTGCGGACGAAATGCCCGGAACCACAGACCGCCAGCCGCTCTACCCCCTAAGCGCCTGTATTGTCATATCGTCAAGACGCCGTCTCAACCCAACCCACCACAACACCGAAACGAGGACCTGTCATGAACATGCTCACGCTAACCCTTCTCTCCTTCATCACGCTTGCCGGCGCCGCCCGCGCGCAGCAGCCGGTGCCGCTCTTCGACGGCAAAACCCTTCAGGGCTGGAAGGTGGTCACCTGCGAGGCCGAGGTCGTCGACGGCGCGATCCTCCTCAAGGCGGGCAACGGATTCCTCCAGGCCGACAAGGAGTATGGCGACTTCATCTTCGAGTGCGACTGGAAAGCGCTCAACACGAACATGTGGGACTCCGGCGTCTATTTCCGGGCGGGTCTCCCGTCAGGAAAATTCCCCTGGCCCAAAGAGCACCAGGTGAACATGCGGCGCGGGCAGGAAGGCTCCATCAGCGGCGCGGACAAAGCCAAAGCCGCGAGCCTCTACAAGCCGGGCGAATGGAACCACTTCAAGCTGACGGTCAAAGGCAAAACCGCCGAGCTGATTTTCAACGGCGAGAAGGCGTGGAGCCGCGACGGCATCGAGCCAGCCAAAGGTCTCCTCTGCCTGCAGGCCGAGGTTCCCGGCGGCGGCCAGTTCCTCTTCAAGAACATCACGATCCTCGATTTGGACGCGCAGCCGAAATAGCGGCTGCGGCCTCAGACCTTGGGGTCGAGCGACCAGTCGCCGCGCATCGGGGCCAGCATGAGCTTCTCGGCGTCGGAGGCTCCCGGGCCGATGTATTTCTCGGCCTCCGGATCCCACTGGATCCGCTTGAGGCCGAGGCGAAGCCCCGCGTTCGCCAAATGCGCGATCGTGATTGAGCGGTGGCCAACCTCGCAGGGCGCGATGGTTTTCTTGCCGCTGTAAACGCATTCGATAAAGTTTTTCTCGTGCTGCCCGCTGACGTAGAGGTGGATCTCCTCGGGGCGGATCTTTTCACGGACCAGCCCGTCGGGCTTCATCTCCAGTTTGCCGCGGTAGACGAAGATCTCCCGGCCACCCTCGCCGATGAACCGCACGCCGTTCTCAAAGCGGTCTGAGACAAAGGCTCGGATGCCGTCGGCATAGACGATCTCAAAGCTGTACCGCGCGGCGATGTTCCAGACCTTGTCCGGAGAAGGCAGGTCGCCCTGAAGGTTCTCGACCGCGACGGGGCCCGAGCCGTCCCGGTCCAGCGCCCACTGCATGATGTCGAAGTGGTGTGCGCCCCAGTCGGTGATCTGCCCGCCGGAGTAATCGAAGTTCCAGCGCCAGCTCAGGGGCCGGTGGATCGCCGGGATGAAGGGGCGCTTGCGCGCGGGGCCGAGCCAGAGGTCGAAGCCGGCCTCGCCGAACGATTCGGGAACCTGCGCGAGGGGAACCTGCGCGAGGTCCTCCGGCTTCTTGCCCCAAGGGGTGTAGCCGCCGGGCATGCCGATCTCGATCCGCTGCAGTTTGCCGATGCGGCCGTTGCGGACGAACTCGCAGGCCATGCGGAAATAGGTGTCGGAGCGCTGCTGGGAGCCGACCTGAAACGTGATGCCGGCCTTCGCGACCTCGCGGACCATTGCCTGGCCCTGCCCGATGGCAAGGGACATGGGCTTCTGGCAATAGGTGTGCTTGCCCTTGCGCGCGGCCCAGATGGCCTGGACGGCGTGCCAGTGGTCCGGCGTGCAGATGACCACGGCATCAAGGCCCGGCAGTTCCAACAGCTCGCGGAAATCGGAGAAGACGGCACAGCCGCTGTAGGCCGCGCGGCCCGCCTGCTGGGCGTAGAACTCGTTGACGCGGCGTTTGCCGGGCTCGCGTCCGCCGAGCCGCTCGGCGCTGTAGCCATACAGCGGGGACTCCCGGTTGGGGTCACAGACGCCCACGACCTGCACGTGGTCGTTGTTCAGGAAGTTGCCCATGTTGTCTTGCCCCATGGTCCCGTAGCCGATGAAACCGACGTTGATGCGCTCCGAAGGCAGCGGCCGCTTCGCATATCGCGCGCTGACGCATCCTGAGCCGATGAGCGCGGGCATGGCGGCAAGGGCTCCCGCACCTGAGAGAAACCCGCGCCGGGAAAGGTCTGTCTTGATCATGGCATCTTCCTTTATTGCGTTTCGAAACGTTTTTTGATCATATCATATAATCCTCTCGTGCGACAGGGGTGCCGTTTTTCTCAGTTCCTCAGAAAATTCTAACTTTGGCCTCCTCCTCACGAAGTGCGACATGTTCAAGCCTGAAATTCGGATCAAACTGC
>CAYZQL010000160.1:0-9213 GCA_964480555.1 uncultured Lentisphaeraceae bacterium
GGTTGGAGACCTCCGGGCGCGCATAGCCGTCGGCGCAGGAGCACCAGCCCTCGCTGCCGACGTAGCGGACGCCGCACGTGCCGCGCCACCCCTCCTGCTTCTGGATCATCTTCACGCCGTTGGCAAACGTCATCACCATGCCGTCCGCCGTCGGGTTCGCGACGTAGGGATAATGGACCGGCGATGTATGCTGCATGCCCAGCGCGTCGTGGCACTGCGCGAACGTGTGTGAGCCCCACTCGCCGATGACGCTGGTGTAAAAATCGTGCTGGGCGTGCCAGCCGCCGCGCGTGTAGGAGATGTTGAACGGACGCCAAGGGCAGGGGCCCAGCCAGCGGTTCCAATCGATGTCCTGCGGGTCAGGGAGCGGCTGCTCCGGCAGCCATTCGCGGCTCATGTTGACGTTGCCCCATGGCGCGAGGTGGGCGTAGACGGTCTTGACTTCGCCCAGGCGGCCCAGACGCAGCAGCTCGTTGCAGACGATAAAGTTCGCCTCGCTCAAACGCTGCATGCCGGCTTGGTAAACACGGCCATACTGTTTGGCGGTTTCGACCACGGCTTGCCCCTCGGCGATCGTCATGGAAGCCGGCTTCTCGGTGTAAACGTCCTTGCCTGCACGCATCGCGCGGATCGAGACGGTGGCATGCAGACGGTCGCTCGTCGCGGTGAGAATCGCATCGATGTCCGGACGCGCCAGCACATCCATCATCTCGATATAGGTCTTGCAGTCCGCGTTGCCGTAGTTTTTATCGGTCATCGCCTTAATGGCGTCGCGGCGCTCACGCCGCACGTCGCAGATGGCCACAAACTGCGCCTGAGGATTCGGCAATATCCAACTGCTCAGGTCCCCGGTGCCGCGGCCGCCCAAGCCGATGCCGGCCATCACGATGCGGTTGCTCGGCGCAACCGCACCGTTCATGCCCAGCGCAGACCCCGGAATGATTTGCGGAACGGCTAACGCCCCGCCGACAGCCAAGGTGCGCTTCAAGAATTGACGGCGGTTCAAAGCCGCGCCCGTCTTCATTTTTTTCGTGCCGGACAATTCGCCCATCATCTCGTGCCTCCCCTTTTTCAACGCCGGTTTGCGCCTCTCCCCGACGCCCTCTGTTTTTATGCGCTTTCTAAAACCAATACCGTTATGCCAATAGTTTACGCTTCTCGACTTTCCACGTCTTGTAAACCCAACCTTAAAATGTGTATACTATCCGCATGAATCCGAAAACGCTTCAGCGCCGCTTTCTTTCGCGTATCGGCGACCTTGCTCCCCTTCGCCAGCTCATGGACACCCTGCCGGATGTCGGTTTCTTCATGAAAGACAGCCAGGGGCGGTTCATGCTGAACAACCACCGCGCCTGCCAGTTCTGCAATGCAGACAACGAGTTGCAGACGCTCGGCAAGACGGACTATGATTTCTTTTCGCGTGACCGCGCCGATTTCTACATCAAAGGCGATCAGGCGGTGATGGCCACGGGCGTTCCCGTGGTCAACGAGATCGCGCCGGCCCCCGAACACTCGGACCGCCTGATGATCCACAGCAAGTTCCCGGTCTACGACAAAAAGGGGGAACCGATCGGGGTGATCGGGTTCCACCGCATGGTCGACGGCCTGCGCGACACGCCGCGATGGCATGGGCGCTTCGCGCAAGTGGTCGCCCATATCCACACCCACTTCGGAGAGAACCTCGAGGTCAAAAAGCTCGCCAGCCTTGCGGGGGTCTCACAGAGCCAGTTCGAGCGGCGTTTTAACCGCATTTTCGGCACCACGCCGTACGAGTACATTCTGCGGGTCCGCATCACGGCCGCCCGCACGCTGCTGGAGACCACCGACCGGACGATCGCGGACATCGCCTGCTCAACCGGCTTCTATGACCACAGCCACTTCACGCGCACCTTCAAGCGCATTACCGGCTCCTCTCCCGGCCAGTACCGCAAGCATCACATCGAGGCCACGCCGTAAGCCGTTCTCGCCTTTCTATTCGATGTTCTGGACCTGCTCGCGCACGGCCTCGAGCCCGGCCTTGAACGCGATGACCCGACGTGAAATCTCCGCGTCATTGGCCTTCGAACCGGTGGTATTGATCTCGCGGAACAGCTCTTGGCACAGAAAGTCCAGCGTGCGGCCGCACGCGCCGCCCGCATCCAGCACCTTACCCACCTGCACGAAGTGGCTCGCCAAACGCGTCAGTTCCTCGCTCACGTCGCACCGGTCCGCAAACACCGCCACTTCGCGCGCGACAAGCGCGGGATCCGCCACACACCCGGGCCCGAGCAGCTCGGCCAGCCGCTTTTCCAACGTTTCCCTGTAAGCCAGCGGCACGGCGGGCGCAAGGTGTGCGATCTCCCCGCTCAGCGCCTTCAGCGCAGCGATGCGGGTACACAAATCCTGCTCCAAAATCTTGCCTTCGCGGCGCCGCATCGTCTCCAGGCTCTCCAGAGCCGCCTGCGTCGCCTGCTCCGTCAACGGCCAGACCTCCTGCGGATCAGAAGGCACGACGTTCGCACGCAGAATGTCGGGCAGCCGCAACAGCACCGAGGCCGTCAGGTCGTCCGCCAGCCCCAGCTTCTTGGCCGCATCGCGCAAAGCGGCAACCTGTGCGGCGACCGCCGTCAGATCAAGCTTCGCCGCGCTTCCGGACTCCGCGTCCGCCGCCGTGACGGACACCAGCCCTTTCACATAGCCGCGCGACACGCGCGCGTGCACCAGCGCCTGCAGCTTCGACTCCAGGCTCACCCATTCTCGCGGCATTGAAAAAGAGCAGTCGAATTGCTTGCGGTTGACCGCGCTCAGCTCCACCACGATCTTCACCCCGCTGGCGCTTGCCTCGCCGCGTCCGAACCCCGTCATGCTCATGATCGACATCTTGCCATCTCCCTTTGCACGGGCGAAAGACACCTCGCCCCTACACTTTACCATACCGCATCAGCCAACAGATCAGCGTGCCGGCAACACTTCCGAAATAGGCGGGATAAATCACAAACAGCACCGGCAACCGCGTCAGCGCGGTCCTGCGGCACACCGCCATCTGCACGGCCACCGGCAGCAGCGCCGCCGCAACGATCACGCTCAAGTCGACGCGTGTTTTGGGGTACTCGTCCCACAAGTTCGTCAGCATCAGCCAAAGGAACGCCGCGCTCACGGCACCCAAGCCAAGCCGCCACGGCCACGCCATCTTTTCCTTCAGTGGCGTCAGCGCCTGCTGGATACCCAGCACCCATGTGCCCACCACAAATCCGGTCCAGAACACCCAATGTCCCAACTGGTCATCCAGGTAAGCGAGCGACCGACGCACCTCAGGCGAAAGCGCACCGGGTTGCCGATACACAACTTCCAGACGGTTGGTCGGGTCATGAAGGCCCATGCCGCACGCCACAAAATAGATGGAAAGCACCATCAGCACATCCACCGCGGCACGCGAACGGCCTCGCCCCACGGTGCGGTAGATCAGCCAAAACACCACGCTGACCGCAGGCGCGAAAACAAACATCGACAGCGCCTCTCGGATGCGCAGGACATCCCCGAACGGCTGCAACTGCCACGGGGGCGGACGCATCCTGCTCGCGCCCGCCAAAAGGCCGATCACGGCAAACGCCACAAACAGTCCCAGCAGGCGTCTCAACACGTCCCGGTCACTCATGTCAGAGGTCATGTTCATTGCCCGGACGCCTAGCGCCCCTGCCTCTCGATGGCCTGATATGCGCGGCCCAGCATCGAAGCGAGCGATGTCGCGCTCAGCGCGGTCTGACTTTCCGACAAGGCCGCGAAGTCGCCCGCCGTGCCATGCGCCCACACCGCCGTGATGGCCGCCTGCACCGCGTCAAAGCCCTGCGCCCACAGCGCGCCGGCCATCCCCGCCAACACGTCCCCCATGCCGCCGGAGGCCATGCCCGGATTACCCGTCCGGTTCAGCCACGGCTGGCCTCCCGGCGCACACACCAGCGTGCCGGCACCTTTGAGAACCGCGACTGCCTGATACTGGTCAGCCAGTTTTCGCACCGCCGCGACACGGTCCTCTTGAATTTCCCGCACCTCAACGCCCAGGAGCCGCGCCGCCTCGCCGGGATGCGGCGTAAGCATGAGCGACTGCCCCACGCGCGGCCGCCAGCCGTCCACATACATCACGGCGAGAATGTTCAGCGCATCCGCATCCAGCACGAGACGGCCGCCATACGAGGCAAGCAACTGGGCCACCACTCCGCACGTGCGCTCGGACTGCGTCATGCCAGGACCGGCAACCACCGCATCGAAACCGTTGAGGTCGCGCCCCCACGCCTTCAGCGCCTCGGCAGAAAGGTCGCCGTGCGGCGTCTCCATGGCGTGGAACATCGCCTCCGGAACCAGCGCGGCCGCGGAGCAGCAGCTCTGCGCAGGCGCCACCAAAGTCACCAGCCCGGCACCGCTTTTGACCGCGCCCAGCGCAGCCAGAACCGGCGCGTGGCAGAAGCCCGCCGCGCCGCCCATCACGCACAGGTGCCCGAACATGCCTTTGTGAGCCTGCCATTCCCGCGCCTTGAAGCCGCGCGCAAGTTCCGGCATGGCGATGAGCTGACACGAAGCCTCGGACACCGTCCGGTCACAGAGCTCGTCGGACAGGCCGATGCCGGCCACCACAAGATGTCCGACCAGCCCGGCCTGCCGCTGATTCAGAAAACAGAGCTTCGGTCGGGCGAAGGTCACGGTGACGTCAGCATGGACCACCGCACCGGCCGCCTCGCCTGTGTCGCCATTCATGCCGGACGGCAGATCGGCCGCGACCACCAGCGTGTGCGGGCGCAGCCGGTTGATCCAAAGAATCGCCTGCTCTGCCGCACCGGTCGGCGCGCCGGCACAGCCGGTGCCCAGCACGCCGTCGACCAGGATTCCATGACGCACGAGCGTGCCGGAAAGAACCGCCACGTCGTCCGCCCAACTGTCTGCCGCCGCCAGCACCACGTAGGGCACGCCTGCCGTGCGCATTTCGTCCCAAGCCTCGCGTGCGGAACCCTTCAGCATGGCCGGCACGCAGGTCATGATCACTTGCACGTGGAACCCGTCCTCGAACAGGCAGCGCGCGGCCACGCAGGCGTCTCCGCCATTGTTGCCGTGCCCTGCGACCAAAAGAACGTTTCGCACCTTCCGCAGCGCGGCGGCCGTCTCCACGACGCGTGCCAGCGCCGTGCCCGCCCGGTTCATGAGAACTATCGCCGGGATCTTCTTTTCCGTAATGGCCGCATGATCCGCCGCACGCATCTGCCCGACCGTCAGAAACCGCATGACACCCCTCCGCCGTTTGAACCGTGGCCGCTCCGCTCAGCGGCACTTTCGAACCGCTCCGCCGCACGCCTCACGAAGGCGCGCTTTTCCGCATAGCGCCCCGGATAAAACGCACCCTTAAAGCCAGCAAGGACCAGCCGCTTGAAAGCCGCCATGTCGAGCTCACAGGCATCGGAGACCAAAGCGAGTTCCCGGTTGATATCCGTATGCGACACCAGCGTGTTGTCCGTCGCCACGGCCACGGCCATGCCATACTCGAGCATCTTCTTGACGGGATGATTGCGCATGTCGCCAGCCAGTTCAGGAATGGTCTGCAAGTTGCTCGTGGGACACACCTCGATGGTCACGCGCATGGTCGCGATATAATCGGCCAGCGCGTCGGTAAACGCGACCTTGTCGGCGATCGCCGGGTCTTGAATCCGCTCGGGCGCAAACAGGAACGTGCCGTGTCCGATGCGTTCGGCATGGCAGCGCGTGATCGCCTCGTAGATCGACTCCGGCCCGTAGGCCTCGCCCGCGTGGACGGTTTTGCGGATGAAGTGCCGGTGGGCCTCCTCGTAGGCCGCCGTGTGATGCCCCGCCCGGTACCCCGCCTCTTCGCCCGCAAGGTCAAACCCCATCACGGGCACGCCGTGACGTTCCCGAGCCACCACGGCCGCGCGCACCGCTTCGAGCGAAGCGACGGAGACCACCGCCTTGTGATCCATGCCGGGCAACACGTCCAGCAGCCGGTCGTAATACGTGCCCATGCCGCGCCCGAAGTTGCGCATCGCACAGCAGATGACCGCCCACTCGAAGGGAATGTCGCCGTTCAGCCGAACCGCGGCGGACAGTGTGTGCTGCCGCGCCGCACGGGTCAGCCCGTCCCCCACCGCCTTGAAGGCGCGCACGCACGCCTCGCCGGAGTCGACGAGCCGCTGTGGCGCGAAGCGCACTTCCAGGTAGCGCACGCCCTGCGAGATGGCGTCCTCGGCCATCTCGCACGCCACGCGTTCCATCGCGTCGAACTGCCGCAGGACCGCGCAGGTGTAGTCAAAGCCCAGCAGATATTCGGGAAGGTTTTTGTACGCCGGCTTGAAGACTTGTTCCGTGAGACCGGAAACCTCGTAGGACGGCAACACGACGCCCTGCTCGCGCGCCAGCTCGATCAGCGTCGCCGCGCGCATGGACCCGTCCAAGTGCGCATGCAGATCGCTCTTTGGGACCGCACGTATCAGCTCTCGTGACAACATCGTTCACCCCATCCGCTGCGGCCCGGCGGGAATCAAGTCCGGCCGCCACTGGCTCAGAAAACAAACGGCATAGCCCCTGAAGAAAAGGTAGAACGGCAGCAGCGTCACCGCGCCGAGATAGGGCAGCACCATGGGAATGAACCCGATGCAACAGGTCAGCAGTCCGAACGCCACAATCGCGAACAGGGCGGCGACGCCGCACGCCATGCCGCACAGCAGATACCCCATGACCGCGAACGGGTATTGGTTGACCAGCGCGAAAACAGCCAGCCACGCGCGGGATGCTGTGACGCCGTGCCAGTACATGACCGGCACAACAAACGCCTTCGTCACATGCGCCACGAGCTGAACCGCCAGCATCAGCAGCACCGCACCGGTCACGCATCCCACTGTCGGCTTCAGCAGCGCCGCGTCCCAGACTTTCCCTGCCGCCAGATACGGCTTCACGATCTGGCCGTAAACGACCGCCGCGTCGAGCGCAAAAAGCAAGGTCGCGATCATGAAAAAATAAACGCGCCAGACAAACAGCTCGTGCCCGGCGGCGCGGGACGCCTGCCAGCACTGCCGGATCTGCGCTTCCGGACGGTACCAGCGGTGCAGAAACATGAAATCGCCCCGCGAACGAACAGAACACAGCCAGAGCGCAAGCAGCAGCGCGAACAGGGCCGCCCCCGCCACCAGCGCCGCCTCGAGGGGATGCGCCAAAAGATGCGCGGCTTTCTCCAGCGCATGATCCGCATGCTGCTTCAGGAATGCGGAAGACGCTTCGCCCCGCTCGCGGTAATTGAAGGACGACTGGGTCCCGATGTACGCCAGCCACGCGCAGAATCCCATGCTGAACCACCGCGTGATGTCGAACGGCTTGAACAGCAGGGCCACCGTCCGTGAATACGCCTGCGCCGCCGCTGCCAGACACGACGGACGCGACCCCGCGACGCCCAGAAGGGGCGGGGCAATCCACGGCTCTTCCTGCGGCATGGGCGGAACGACCGGCGCGTCCGGCTCAAACAGCTCATGCACTTGCCCCGCGTTGCGCCACTCGGGGCCGAATTCGGGCTGCCAGACCAAGTCGAGCGCCTTGAGCGAGCCGCTCAGCGCCAGCGCGCGGAGCGCTTCAAACGTGACGGGGCCGTGCCGCTCGCCCCCCACCGCATAGTACCATTTGTTTTCCATCTGGAACCTTCCCGGCTCACCCGCTGATGAGGGAGCCTGTCAGCTCTTTCACCGAACTCAGGCCATGCCGCTGGAGATAGGCCACGATGCCGTCGATCACGCGCAGGGGCGTCGTCGGATCAATGAAGTTGGCCGTGCCGACCGCCACCGCCGTCGCACCTGCGATCAGGAACTCGACGGCCTGTTCCGGCCCCATGATCCCGCCCATCGCCAGGATCGGCACCGTGGCAGCCTGAGCCGCCTCCCACACCAGTTTCACGGCGACCGGATGGATGGCGGGGCCCGAGAGCCCTCCGACTTTGTTGGCCAAAACCGGCCGACGCGTTTCGATGTCGATCACCATCGCCGGCAGCGTATTGATCAGCGCCAGCGCGTCCGCACCCGCCTCCTGTGCCGCGCGCACAAAGATTTTGATGTCGGGCACATTGGGCGCCAATTTTGGCATCAGCGGCAACCGCGTCACACGCCGGACCGCCGCAACCAGCGACGCCACGGTGCGGGGGTCGGTCCCGAACGCATGCCCGCCCTCTTTCACGTTCGGGCAGGAAATGTTCAGCTCCAGACCGGCCACGCCCTCGACGTCGTTGAACCGCCGGGCCACCTCCGCGTACTCTTCTTCGCTGGTTCCCCAGATATTGACGATCACCGGAACGCCCGTGCCCCGCAGAAACGGCATGTACTCGCGCACGAACCCGTCCACGCCCGGCCCTTGCAGACCGATCGCGTTGACCATTCCGCCGGTCACCTCGACGTGACGCGGCAACGGGTTGCCCGGCCACGGTCGCAGGCGGATTCCCTTGACGGTGATCGCCCCCAGCCGGGACACGTCGATCAATTCCGAATACTCTTTCCCATACCCGAACGTCCCCGACGCCACCGCCACCGGGTTCTTCATCCGGATGCCGCCCAATCCGACGCTCAAATCCACTTCGTGCATACGTTGTCCGCTCTCTTGCGTTACAGGTCACCAGACGATTTCGCGCGCCTCAAAAATCGGCCCGTCATGACAGACCCGCCCGATCCAATCCGTCCCGTCCTTGCGCCGCAGATTACATATAATTTGGCCATTGCCCAAGAGGGCTTATCCGGTAGCTACGGGCTTCATTACGGCGCCATGCTGCTCCGGGCAAGCACGACCGTATATGAAAAGATGGAAGCCTATGCCGCCGCAGCTTCCGAGGCGAGAATGTCCGGTTGTTCCATGCCCGTAATCATCAATTCCGGCAGCGGCAACCAAGGCATCACATCTTCTGTGCCTTCTATCGTCTATTGCAGGGAAAGGGGGTATTCGGAGGAGCGCATGCTCAGAATGCTGGCCTTTGCAAACCTGACCACCATCTATCAAAAACGCTTTATCGGCAAGCTGTCCGCCTTTTGCGGCGCGATCTCCGCTTCCTGTGCCAGCGGCGCGGCCCTCACCTATGTGGAGGGGGGGACCCTGGAGCAGATTGGCAACACGATCTCCAATACTTTAGCCGTTACGGCGGGCGTGATCTGCGACGGAGCAAAGGTTTCCTGCGGCGCAAAAATCGCCACCGGCCTGCACGCGGCAATCATC
>CAYZQL010000161.1:0-9193 GCA_964480555.1 uncultured Lentisphaeraceae bacterium
TCCTGGAGCAGTGCCAGCAGGCCGACGGCTCCGTGCTTCTGCCCGAGGCGATCCGGCCTTACATGCGCGGCCTCGAGCGGCTTGAGCCGGTCTCCGCGTAGCCGGCCCCTGTCGGATCCGGATGCTTGAAAGCTCACTCGAGAGGGGGGCTTCTGTTCTCGTTTACACAGGTGAGAGGAAAAGGGAATGAAGGCGAAAAGTTTGGTGGGGGTGGGGGCGTTCGGGATTCTGTTTTCAGGCGGGGCGGCTCTTGCTGCGGACGGCATATGGACGAATACCGTCGGCGGACTGTGGGACGTTGATGCGAACTGGCAAGGCGGCTCCGTCGCGTTCGGTGAGGGTGCGACCGCATGGTTTACGAACGCCACGCCGGGAACGATCTTTGTCAAACTCCCGCCGGAAGGCGTGACCATCGGCAAGGTGGTCGGAACGGGAAGCAAAGTGTTCAGGGGCGGCCCGGTTCTGATGGGGGCGACGAACCTCACGCTTTCCAGCGGCGGATACTATCTGGCGGGTATCCAAGGAACGAACGGCATCGTGCTTGACGGCGGCATCGGGATCAAGGCCGGGATGTCGTACACCGGCCCCACCATTCTCAAGAGCGGCAACACCACGGTCTACATGAACCATGCCGCCACGTCGACCAACGCGGTGGACGGCAACTTGCTCTCAACCAACGCGCTCGTTTTCCAAGGCGGCACGGTCCTTTTTGAGGGGCGCCCCAACACCGTCAGCCGCACGTTGGCCTGGACGCTCACGGAAGGGGCACGCTGATAACCCGGGCCACGGATGTGGGGAATTCGGTGCCCGGCGCCGGGGTCACCGGAACGGGGATACCCGCCGGCACCTATCTGAAGAACATCTTCAGCGGGACGGCCTATGAGCTCAGCCAGCCCGCAACGCAGTCGGGCTCCCAAACGCTGACTTTTTCCGCCGTCTCTGCGGTCGAGACGGTCCAGCATTTCAGCCGGATCGAGATGCAGGCTTCCGGCACGCTGAACATCAACAAGCAGACCATGCCGGTGAGCGTGCGGGCCGGGGAGCTGACCGGCGGGCCGGCGGTCACGCTGTCCAAGCCGGGGACGGGCACGCTCGTGCTTGAAAAGATCGGCGCGTTCGCCGGAACGCTCGGGCTGACGGCGGGGACGCTGAGTTTACCCGCAGAATCGGGAGCGTTCACGGGGCAGGTGTCGCTGGCGGGCGGCACGCTGACTTTCCCCGACGGAGGAGGTGCGGCCACCAGCCGGCTGGCGTCGGTGACGGTGTCGGCGCAGACGGGGATCTCCGTTCTTGGCTCGAACGCCGTGGTGGTGATCGACGCGCTGTACGGTTCCGGCGAATTGACCAAAACGGGACCCGGAACGCTGCTGGTGAGGTGGAGTGACGGGCTGGGCAAGGTGACGGTGCAGAGCGGCCGGTTCCGTTACGAGCAGGACCCCGGCAACGTTTTGACGAGCCTGGTGTCGCGCGCGTGGTTCCACGCCGATGCGGACGCCGCGGAGAGCCTGACCAAAGAGACGGTGAACGGGACGAATTTCGTGACGGCGTGGGCCGACGTGCGCGCCAACGGGCTTTCGGCAGGGGCTGTCGCCGGTTATGCCAAGCCCTTTGTGGTGGCGGGCGGGCAGAACGGAAGAGCCGTGGTTGATTTCGGTTCGCTTAAAACCGACAAGCTCAACGGGAGCGGAGGTTTTCTCGACTGGAATGCGCCGAGCGTGGGGATCCGCGAAACGTTTGTGGTGTTCAGCGATACGCCGGATGTGACCAACATGTTCAACTTCTATTTGGGCGACAACGACAACTATGATTTCCACCGCGGCGATAACGGCGAGCTGTTGAATGCGTCTTACGCATCCCCGTTTTTGAAAAGCGGCAGTGTCTTTGCGGATGGGGTACGGGTGACGGCGCCGACGACGGCTCAGCTCGCGTCCGGTTTCCATGTCGTCTCACTGGGGGCGACCGGAGCGGTTCGCGCCTCGACCTTTGGCCGGGACCGCTGGGCGCGCCGCGGCGGCATCCGGCTGGGCGAGGTTTTGGTCTACACCAATGTGCTGTCCGAAATCCAGCGCGGTGAGATCAACCGCTACCTCCGCCAGAAATGGTTCAGCTATGAAAGTTCCGTGTTGGGGGCGCTCCGTCTCGGTGCGGGCGCGGTCTTGTCGCTGGACGAAGGGGTCGCTCTGACGGTAGGCACGCTGACGCTCGACGGAGCGTTCGTGAAAGAGGGCTCCGGCACGCTGACGGCGGGCTCGCTGTCGGGGGACGCCGTGACGGCGACAGCCTTTGACGGCGAAGGGATGACGCTCGGCAACGGCCTGTCTGTGCGACAGGGCGGGACCCTGACCGCCGAAAGCATGATCGCCACCAACGCGCCGGTTGTGATCGACACGGCCGAGCCGGTGCGGCTCGGTTGGCTGCAGGCGTCCGGGGTCACGAAAGCGGGCGCCGGCACGATGGAGGTCGGCGCGCTGAGCCGTGACGTGCTGCGGATCTCCGTGACGAACGGCACGCTGCGTTTCAGCGGTTCGGGAGGGTGCGGCTCGTGGTTCCATGCCGACGCGTGCGTCACGCAGTCGCTGACGACGGCTCTCGTGAACGGGACGAATTTCATCTCCAAGTGGTACGACGCGCGCGCCAACGGTATGGACGCCGGATCGCCGTCTTCGGACCGGCGGCCCCACCTCCAGACGAACGGGGTGAACGGGCTGCCGTATGTGGACTTCAGGCAGTTCAGTGTGAACGATGCGAACGGCATCGCTCCGTGTCTGGACTGGAACGCCGCGTGCACCAACCTCCGTTCGGCGTTCATCGTGTTCAGCGATTCGCCCGGAGAAACGAAGTCGTTTGTGCTGGGCGACTTGAACGCCTATCATTTTCACCGTGAGGAACTTGGCTCCGGAAAGCTGTTCGACACGGCCCATGCCCATGCGAATCTGCGGAGCGGGCTGATCCGCGTGGATCAGAGCGCCGCCTCGGCGACGACCGTTCTGACGCCGGGGTTCCACGTCATCACGCTGGTCCCGACGGGCCCGGTTACGGCGGGTGCCTTTGCCCGCGACCGGACCGGGCGGAAGGGCGGGCAGCGGTTGGGCGAGGTGCTGGTGTACGACGAGGCGCTTCCGGCGTCGGTGCGGGAGACCGTCACGGCCCAGCTCTTGGGCAAGTGGAAGGGGATTTACACGCCGCGCGTGCTGGAGTCGGTGAGCGTGTCGGGCGGCGGGGCGATCGTTTGCCCGTACGACGCGCTGGTGACCGACGCGCTGGAGGGCTCGGGCTCGATCGAGGCCGCGCGTGTTCAGGCCGCGTCCATCTCTGTCGGGGACTCGGCCCATGCAATCGGCACGCTTGCCGTGACCGGCGACTTGGCCCTGGCCGACGGTGCGACGGTTGCCGTCGACTGCGACGGGATTTCCTGCGACCGCATCGACGTGTCGGGCACGCTCACGCTCGGTGTCGGCGTGACCGTTCAGCTCAGCTGTGACGCGCAGAACGTGAATGGCAAAACGTTCACGCTCTTCACGTTCGGCGCGGCAGAGTATCCGGAGAACGTGGCCTCGTGGCATGTGGCCGGCGAGATCCGCAAGCGCTATGCGGTCACCTTGAGCAGGGAAGCGGGGAGCCTGCGGATGACGTTTAAGGGCAAAGGTTCTGTTCTGTTTCTGAATTAGCAGGACGAAAGGACCAGACATGTGTGACCGGCGAAAAAAAGCGGCTGCCCTTCACCGGGTTTCTTTCGGAACGGCCACATGCCTGGCCGCCCTTTTGACGGCGGCGGTCAGCGGTTTGGGTTCGCAGGGCGCGGGGTTCCCGAGCCGCGGGCCGGGCACCGACATCCGCCGCGCGTTCGCCGCGCCGCCGCCGGGCTATGGCGAAGTGCCCTTCTGGTGGTGGACCGGCGAGCGGCTGGACAAGGAGCGCCTGCTCTGGCAACTGGAGGAGCTGCACAAGGCGGGGGTCTCCGGCACGCAGATCAACTACGCGCACACGCGCTCGGACGGCTGGAAAACCGAGGCGGTGGAGCCCCCGATCTTCTCCGAGACGTGGTGGGACGTGTTCGCCTTCATGGCCAAGGAGTCGGCCAAGCGCGGCATGGGCATCGGCCTCAGCGGCTACACGCTCGACTGGCCGGGCCGCGACAACCTCTTCCGCCGGCTCGGCATCACCGGCGACGACCTCCGCGCCCGCGTCTTGAGCGCGGCGTCGCGCGACGTGGCCGGCGGCAGCGTGCCCGCAGGCTCGGGCGCTGCCGCAGTTTCTGTCACCGCCTTCGCGCTGAAGGACGGCCGCATCGCACCGGGCGCCGCGCACGCGCTCGATCCCAAAGCCGCGCAGTGGGAGCTGCCGCAGGGCGCGTGGCGCATTGTGACCGTCACCGCCGCGCCGCGCCCCGAAACGCTCGACCCGCTCAACCCCGAGTCCGGGCGCCGCGTGATCGAGCGCTTCTTCGACCCGTTCCTCGCGCACACGCCGCCGGAGGCCCACAAGGCCCTGAACTACTTCTTTCAGGATGAGCTGCGCCTTGCGGGCGACGGCCGCCTCTGGAGCGCGGAGTTCGCCGTCCAGTTCGAAACGCGCAAGGGCTATGACGTGCGCCCGAAGCTGGCCGCGCTCTTCATGGACATCGGCCACGAGACCGCCAAGGTCCGGCTCGACTTCAACGACGTGATGGTCTCGCTCACCGAGGCCTACTATTTCAAGCCGATCTTCGACTGGCACAACAGCCGCGGCATGATCTACGCCTGCGACCCCGCCAGCCGCGGTAAAGATCCGCTGGAGTTCGGCGACTATTTCCGCGCGATGCGTTGGTACACGGCACCGGGCTTCGATACGCCCGGCTCCAGCGCCGACCTGATCAAAAACAAAGTCGGCTCTTCCATCGCCCACCTGTATCAGCGCCCCCGCGTTTGGATCGAGGGGTACCACAGCCTCGGCTGGCAGGCCTCCACCGCGACGATCTTCGAGTCCAGCAACCGCAACTTCCTCTACGGCTCGACCCTCCTCAACCTGCACGGCCTCTACTACACCACCCAGGGCGGCTGGTGGGAGTGGGCGCCGCCCTGCTACCACTTCCGCATGCCCTACTGGGCGCACATGCCGGTCTTCCTGAAGTACTTCGAGCGCCTCAGCTACCTCCTCAGCCAAGGCGTGCACGTGGCCGACGTCGCGATCGTCAATCCCCACGAGCCGCTGGTGACCGACCCCGAGCGCGGCAAAGCCTCTCAGCAGCTCGCCTACGCGCTGGGCACGGAACTCGTGAACGCCTGCCAGACCGACTTTGATTTCATCGACGCGGACTCTCTCGCGCGCGCCGAGGTGAAGGACGGCCGTCTCCGCGTGGCGGGCGAGTCGTACCGCACGCTGGTCCTTCCCGGGATGTTCGCGATCCGCCACGCCTCGCTCGAAAAGGCGCTGGCCTTTCGGCAGGCGGGCGGCAACGTGGTCGCGCTGAGCGACCTGCCTGCCGCCACCGACCGCGCGGGCGCGGACGATCCGCAGACCGCCGCGCTCGTGAAGGCGCTGTTCGCGCCCGGCGGCTCCGCGCTTCACTGGACCCCGCCCGCCGCCCAGCCCGCTCCGGCGCGCACGTATGCGCGGCACTTCACCGGCCGCTGGGCCTGGACCCGCAAGCCGGCTGCCCAAGCGTCCTTCAAGCACGTCTGGTCCGGCGCCGCCGGCGAGTATCAGGCCGCGCTGCTCTGCGACAACACCGCCGAGCTTTTCCTGAACGGCAAGCGGGTCGCCGCCTGGGCCAGCTACCGCGAGCCGTGGCTCGGCGCGCTGCGCCTCAGCCCCGGCGACGTGCTTGCGGTGTCGGGCAGCGATGCGGCGGGCGAGAGCGGCAACCGCACCGCGGGCCTCTTTTTCGCGCTGGCGCAGGACGGCAGGACGCTGCTCTCCGCCGAAGACTTCCGCGTGAGGCCCGGCCCCGCCGACCCGGCCTGGCTGGCCAGCGCCGACGTCAAGGGCCTCGAAGCCCCTGACCCCGCGAATGTCCACGAGGCTCACCGGGGCGCGCCGCCGGCGCCGAAAGCCGGCGCGGCGCAGGCCATCCGCGCCCAGCTCGACCCGCCCGACTTCAGCGGGCCCGAAGGGGCAAAGGCCCTGCACCGCCGCATCGGCGCGAGCGACGTCTACTTCATCATGGACCTCGCCCGACGCGCCGCCTGCACTTTCCGCGCGCGAGGCGCGCCCGAGCTGTGGGACGCCTGGACCGGCGGACAGACGCCGCTCGACACGTTCGCCGCCAACCCCGACGGCACCACGACCGTCACGCTGGACGGCGAGCCGGGCGTCCCCCTGCTCGTGGTCTTCACGCCGCCGAACGGCAGGGACGCCCCCCCGAAACGTCCGCCTGCACAGAGGGCGGAGGAAGAGCAGACGCCCCGGGGAGGCGGCCTTGCCGAGCTTCCCCTCGACGGCGAGTGGGGCTTTGCGCTCAAGCCCACCTGTTACAACAAGTGGGGCGATTTCCGCCAGCCCGGCTTCGACGGCTTCATCGGCGCGGAGGCGCGGCACGTCACGTGGTCGGCCGACAACATGCCGGCGCGGATGACCTATTCGCACGGACCGCAGTTCCGCGCCTTCGGCCCGCTCGCTCCCGGCGCGGAGGCCGACGCGCTCGAGCGGGTGCTGGCCAAGGCCGGCGCGCTCGCCTCGGATAAAAGCGTCTCCGTCAACGGCACGTCCTACGCTTGGCAGCCGTTTTGCTTCTCGTGGCGCGAGGGTGTGGAGAATCGGCCCGGCTACCAGAACTGGCATCACGGACTCAACGGAAAGGTCGGCGACGAGTTCTTCGTGCTCGGCCGGTACGACATGGGGCTCTACGACGTCAACATGCCGCCCAACGCCGCTCCCGAAACGCGGCTCTACCACACCGCGGTCTACGCGGCCGAGGCTTGCCGCGCCGTCATCGTCAGCACCGGCGTGAAGCCCTCCGCCGTGTGGCTCGCCGGCGAGCGCCGCTCACCGGGCGACACGGTTGCGCTCAAAGCCGGGCACACCCCGCTGCTCGTGCGGTACGACGCCTTCGGCCGCGCCGCGCTGGTGCTGCGGCGCGCGGACGCGCCGCCGTTCGCCCAGACGCACCCGCTCGCCATGCGCTGGTATCAGGATCCCGCCGTGCTGCCCTTCGACTGCTTCGGCGGCGCGCTGCCGCAGGCCACGTACTCTTTTGGCGCGCCGCCCGCGCTGAACGTGGCCGAGGTCACCGTGCGCGGCGAGCTTCTGTCCGCCACGGTCGGCGGCGCGGCGGCGGAGGTGAAGCTGGACAAGGCCCTCGCCAACGGCAACCGCCTCTACCGCGTGGAGGATAGAGGACGGAGGGCGGAGGACGGCGCAGCCCGACGCGCGGCGATGGAGGTCACGTTGACCGTCAAACACGCGCCGGGCTTCACCGGCGGCGCGGCCTTTCCCGAGCCGGTCAAGCTGACCTGCGGCCAAGGCGCGGCGACGCTGGGCGACTGGGCGCGCGTGGACGCGCTGCGTTGCTACTCCGGCGGCGCGGTCTACACCAAGGCTTTTGCGCTCACCCGCGAACAGACGGCCCGGCGCTGTCTGCTCGACCTCGGCGGCGTGGGCGTCTCCTGCGGCGTCGCGGTGAACGGCCAGCCCGAGCGCGTGCTGACCTGTCCGCCGTGGCGGCTGGACGTCTCCGGCGCGGTCAAGGTCGGCGCGAACACGCTGACCGTGACGGTTTACAACACGCTCAACAACCACTATCAGACACTCCCGACCCGCTACCGCAAACCTGTCGAGGAGGCGCCCTCCGGCCTGCTCGGGCCGGTCACGCTACGCTTCGAGGCGAAGGGGATGCTGAGGTAAGGACACGTATGAAAAAAACGCCCTCGCTAGTCACACTCGCCGCCCTGCTGCTCGCCGGCTGCGCCACGCCGATGCGGACGGTCTTCGTCGCGCCGGACGGCAGCGACGCCAACCCCGGCACGAAGTCCCGGCCCTTTGCGACGCTGCCGCGCGCCCTGTCGTGCGTGCGCGACCTGCGCAAAGCCGAGCTTCCGTCCAGCCCGGTCACCGTCTATCTGCGCGGCGGGACCTACGCGGTGCGCGAGCCGATCGTCTTCACGCCGGCCGACTCCGGGACCTCCAACGCGCCGCTGACGGTCGCTTCCTATCCGGGCGAGCGGGCGGTCTTGAGCGGCGGCGAGCGGCTCGCCGGCACGTGGGCGCAGACGCCGGGCAAGCCCTACTGGCAGCTCGATGTCCCGCGCGCCCGCAACGGAGGCTGGGTCTTTTATTCGCTATTCGTGAACGGCCAGTCGCGGGAGCGCGCCCGCTTTCCGAACTGGGGAGAGAAGGTGCTGCGCGCCGAGGGCCGCGAGCCCGGCGGCGACCCGCGCCAGGCGCTGCGCTATTTCGCGGGCGACGTGAACCCGGCCTGGTCGAATCCGACCGACATCGACGTGGTGCTGCTCTGCTCGTGGACGCCCACGATCCACCGCATCAAAGAGATCGTGCCCGAGCGCCGCGCGGTGCGCTTCTTCAGCGCCCACAGCCGCCCCGTCGATGCCTGGGAGCGCAACTTCCGCTACTACCTCAGCAATGTGTTCGAAGCGCTCGACCAGCCGGGCGAGTGGTACCTCAACCGCCACACCGGCACGCTCTACTATTATCCCCTGCCGGGCGAGGAGATGGCCGCGGCCGAGGTCATCGCGCCGGTCATGCGCTCCCGCATGGTCACCTTCGAGGGCGACCCCGAGGGCGGACGGTTCATCGAGCACCTGCATTTCCGCGACCTCGCGCTCCGGCACCTCGACGGCGACATGGACACGCACAACGGCGTCTACCGTCAGGGGCACATGTACCTGACTTCCGGCATCGTCGCGCGCGGGCTGCGCAATGCTTCGTTCGAGCGCTGCGAGCTTGCGCAGCTCGGCGAGTATGCGCTGGAGCTGGCCGACGGCTGCCGCGACGTGACGGTGCGCCAGTGCCACATCTGGGACCTCGGCGCCGGCGCGCTCCAGCTCGGCGTCACGGACCTCGGCACGCTGCTGCAAGGTAGGGACGGTTCCCCGAACCGTCCGCGCGGCAAGACGGCGGGTTCGGGGAACCCGCCCTACCCAGCGGAAGACCTCCCGAACAACCCGCGCTTCGTGACCGGCCTCGTCGTCGACAACTGCTGCATCCACCGCCTCGGCACGATCTGGCACGGCTGCTACGGCATCGTCAACCGCTTCGC
>CAYZQL010000162.1:0-9163 GCA_964480555.1 uncultured Lentisphaeraceae bacterium
GTCGCCGAGCTCGAGCCCGTGCTGCTGGCCGGCTCGGAGATCGCGCGCGCCACGCTCCACAACGCCGACGAGATCGCCCGCAAGGACATCCGCACGGGAGACCGCGTCTGGGTGGTCAAGGCAGGCGACGTCATCCCCGCCATCGAGAGCGTCCTCGCCGACAAGCGCGACGGCTCCGAGCGCGTCTTCGTCATGCCCTCCGCCTGCCCCGAGTGCTGCGGCGAGGTCGCCCGCCTCGGCGACGAGGTCGCTCACCGCTGCACCAACCCGGCCTGCCCCGCGCAGCGCGTCGGGCGCCTCGAGCACTTCGCCTCGCGCGACGCGCTCGACATCCGAGCCATCGGCGGCAAGGTCGCCGAAGCCCTTGTGGCGCAGGGCCGGGTCAAAGACCCGCTCGACCTCTTTTACCTCACCCTGCCGCAGCTGGAGGACTTCCGCCTCGGCGACGCCGCCAGCGGCACGCGCAAGTTCGGCAAGAACGCGCAGACCGCGCTCGAGGCGCTCGAAGCCGCCCGCTCGATGCCCCTCGACCGCTGGCTCTTCGCAACCGGCATCCCGAACGTCGGCGTCACCGTGGCCGAGCAGATCGCCTCGGCCCACACGCGCTTTTCGGAACTCCCGGATTCGCGCGTCCTCGCCGCGGTGCTGCGGCTCAACGACCTCTACGGCGAAGCCGCCGCCGTGAATCCGCGCTCGACGCTCAACCGGCCCAAGGACGACGCCGAGCGTCAGGAGCGCCAGACGCGCTTCAACCACATCTGCGGCGAGATCGGCGTGCTGGGCGACGACCTGGCCGCCGCAGGCTTGGCCAAGAAAACGCCCGCCACCGCGCTGCCTCCCCAATACATGTGCGTCATCAAGACCGAGGCGGCCAAGGCGGTGCTTCACTTCTTCGCCTCCGATTACGGCAAGGCCTATCTCGAACGCCTGCTCGCGCTGGGCATCGACCCGCAGTCAAAGCCGAAGCCCGCTGCCGCAGCGGGCGCGCCGCTCGCCGGCGTGACCTTCGTCCTGACCGGCACGCTCTCCCTGCCGCGCAGCGAATACGCCGACAAGATCAAAGCGGCGGGCGGCATCGTGCAGGAGGCCGTCTCCAGAAACACGCGCTACCTCGTGGCGGGCGCCGAAGCGGGCGCCTCCAAGCTCACCAAAGCCCGCAGCCTCGGCACCGGGATCCTCGACGAAGCCGGGCTCCTCGCCCTGCTCGCCGGTGCCCCCTCTCCGGTCCCTGACAAGCCAGCCCCTCAAGCTCAGCCGACTGTTGCCGCTCCCGCAAAGCCGTCCCCCGCATCAGCCCCCTACCGGCAGCAGGAGCTGTTCTAGCGGCGCTTGCAAAACCCTTCGCGGCTCACCACAGGTTCGCCCTCCATAAAAAATCCGCCGTTATGCACGACTCTGGAGGGCGAGGATGTGCCGAGCCGTTGGTTAACGAGGGTTTTTGCAAGCGCCTCTTTAGTCCGGCGTGTCCAGCGCGAAGATCTCGCGCCAGGTGATGGCGTTCTCGGCGGTGAGCGTCAGCGCGAGCGGATGCGCGCCGTCGAACGGGAATGCGGTCCACCAGACGGCGGTTGCCGACCCGGCAATGCCCTGCGCGCGCGGATCTTTCACCCGCTGCATCACGCAAAGCAGATAGTCGCCCGGCGGCATCCTGAAATGATAGGTGGCCCCGTCGGTGATCGCCTGCGAGTGAATCGTGAAAACTTGGCGGAAGAGCGTCTCGAGAAAATGGATCGCGCTGAGCTCGGCGCCCTTGAGGGCGTTCTGCTTGTCGCGGCCCGAGGTCCTGACGACCGGCGTCGAGGTGTTGCCGGTCACCCGCGAATGCACGCGCGGGACGCCCGCGAACTCGACATCCGCCGTCTCGCTGTTCACCCGGTTCGCGAGCGCGACATACTTCTCGCGCAAGCCGTATAGCTCTTTCTCGACCGCAGGCGTGCGGGGTGCAACGCCGATCAGCGGCATCTGGTTGATCTTGCCGGGATGCCTCAGCGTGACCTCAAGCGCCGTCGGGAAGCGCACAACCGTCATGACCGTGCCGCCGAGCGTGACGGTCGCGCCGTTCGCGGCGGAGAACGGGCCATAGACCTGGTTGGTGTTGCCAGACGGGGTCAAAGTGAAGGCGTCACCGGGGCTGGCCAGGCGCAACAGGTAAGGGGCCTGTTTGTTTCCGACGAGCGTCCCGTCCGCCAGCGCATAGGGCCCGTAACGTCCGCTCGTGCCGTAGTTGAGGAAGAACTGCGGCGGGCTCACCGTCATCGGCAACGCCGCCATCTCCAGCTCGTTACCCACCTGGACCGGGGACGGTGCGAGCACCTCGCGGGTGTCGCCCGACAGACGGACACTGCCCTGACCCGTGCTGAGGGCCTGGCCGGTCGCTGCGAAAGCCCTCCAGCACACGCAGATAGCAACGGCTTGAGCACGCATGGCCCCTACCTCCTTTTTTCGCAGCACACTTTCGGGCCCGAGATGAAGCCCGTTTTCAATCTGTGCGCATCATACACGAAACCGCTTGGCGAGAAAACACGCTTATTTGCCGCCTAACCGTTTTCTAACCGGATGCATCGGCGGCCCCGCCCTTTCCTCACAGAAAAATAACCGGGCGCTCACGTCCCGCACACGCGTTCCGGTTTTAATGTGCGCATGCAGAACCAAAAGTCATCCGGGACATGTATGGTGAAGGCGGACCTGCATGTCCATTCCTGCCACTCCAAGCATCCCAGCGAATGGATCCTGCAGCGGCTGGGGACGAGCGAATCCTACACGCCGGTCGAAGCCATCTACCGGCAAGCCAAAGAACAGGGCAACGCGTTCGTCACGCTGACCGACCACAACACGATCGACGGGGCGCTGGAGCTTTGTCGGCTGCATCCCGCCGACTGCTTCGTCAGCACGGAAGCGACCGCCTATTTCCCCGAAGACGGCTGTAAGGTCCATATCCTCTGTTACGACATCACGCCCAGCCAGTTCGCGGCGATTCAGCGCGCCCGCGAAGATATCTACAACCTGCGCGACTACCTGCGCCACGAACAGATCGCCTGCTCCGTCGCGCACGCTACGTTCAGCGTCAACAACCGGCTGACGCTCGGGCACCTCGAAAAACTGATCGTCCTGTTCGACGTTTTCGAGGGCATCAACGGCACCCGCGGGCAGGAGGGCACCCGCGTGTGGCAGCACGTGCTGCGTAACCTGACGCCCGACGACCTCATCCGTCTCAGCGCCAAACACCACCTAGACCCGTGGGGCCACGAGCCGTGGATCAAGGGCCAGACCGGCGGCTCGGATGATCATGCGGGGCTCTTCGTCGGTCACACGTGGACGCGCGCCGAGGCCGACTCCAAAGAGACGTTCCTGGAAGCGGTCCGCGCCAAGCGCACGACGCCCGGCGGGCGCTACGGCGATTACAAGGCGCTCGCCTACGGCATCTACAAGATCGCCAGCGAACATGCCCGCCAGAAGGGGCGCAGCGTTTCCGGACTCGCCGGTCTGCTCGTCTCCATCCTGTTTCAGGAAAACGGACCGGGGCTCCGCGAGCGGCTGCTCCTCCGCAAGCTCGGGTTCCGCCAATCCGCACGCGACCGGATCATGACCCGCTTCCTGAACTCGCTCATGGAAAGCACCAAGGATGCCTCCGAGTTCGGGCCGGACTGGCAGATCGCCCATGCGTACGACGCCCTGGCCGTTCTCCTCGACGACTTCGTCGCCGAAATCGCGGGCGGCATAGAAAAGGGCTTTCACGGCGAAACGGGCCACGATCTGTTGCAATATCTCAGCTCGGTCGTGCCGGCCCTGCTCTTCGCGACCCCCTTCGTCAGCACCCTGCGCCTGCTGAACAAGGGCCGCGAGCTCAACGACCAGCTGCTCAAGGCGTTTCAGCTGACTCCGTCCGACCCGTCCAAACGGGTGCTCTGGTTCTCAGATACCGTCGCGGATCTCAACGGCGTCTCGATCACCGTGAACGAGCTGGCCGAGCACGCCCAAATCATGAACGCCCCCCTGCGCCTGGTCGGATGTCCCACCGCGCACGAGCGCCCTCTGCCGATCACCGACAAGATGCTCGCCCTGCCCTGCATCCACGAGGTCACGCCGCTTTTCTACAACGCGCACACCCTCCGGTTCCCTTCCCTGCTGCGCTCTCTCGACAAGATCGCCGAAGCCCTGCCCGACAAGATCGTCATCTCCACACCAGGCCCGGTCGGGCTGACCGGCTATCTCGCCGCCCGCCTGCTCGGCGTGCCCTGCGCCGGCGTCTACCACACCGATTTCGGCCGCCAAGCCGAAGACGTGACCGGCGACAGACAGATGATGGACCTCGTCGGAAGTTACATCAACTGGTTCTACGCCCGGATGGACACGCTGCTTGTGCCGAGCCACGCCTACATGACCCAGCTCGCTGACCAAGGCCATGACCGCTCCCGCATGCGCCTCATGCGGCGCGGCCTCGACGCGTCCTTCGGGCAAGTCAGCAAACGCCTCCTCGGCGAGGTCCGGAAGCGTTGGTTCAACGACGGCTCGCCGACCCTGCTGTATGCGGGACGAATCAGCAAGGAGAAAAACCTCGATCTTCTCGCGGACGTCTTCACCCACCTGCGACAGGAGGGCGTGCCGGTTCGCCTGCTGTTTGCGGGCGAGGGCCCGGAATGCGGCGCCCTCCAACGCCGGCTCGCCGCCCATGCGGGCCACGTGACCTTTACCGGACGGCTCGACCGCGAAACCCTCAAAGCCGTCTACTGCCTCGCCGACGCGCTGGTTTTCCCCAGCACGTCCGACACCTTCGGCATGTCCGTGCTGGAGGCGCAGTCGCTGGGGCTTCCTGCGCTCGTCTCTCAGGTCGGCGGCCCCCGGGAGATCCTCATCGAAGGCAAGACCGGTTACGCGCTCGACACCTTCGCGCCCGGACAATGGATCGACTCCTGCCGCGCGCTGGTCAACGCCCGGCTCAACGATCCCGCAGGCTATCACGCCTGGAGGGAAGAGATTAAGGCCGCGTTCTCCGACCGTTACACCTGGCGCCACCTGATCGGCGAAATCACCGAGCGCCCTGCGCCCTCACGCCACGAGGAACACCAGCCTGCCGGCACAGCAACCGAACCGGACACCCCACCGGCCCGCCCCTCAAAAGGCCCGTCACCTTTGCCGCAAGCCCTCTGCCCGTCGCGCTAAGACGCGCCTCACGGCGCAGCCTCCACCCGGTACAAAGCAAGCCCTCTGCCGTTCGCGACCAGGAGCAGCGGCCCGCCGTCCGCCTCCAGCCACGCCACGTCCACGATCCGGCCCTTGGACATCGGAACCTCCCCGATCACCGCGCCGGTTGCGCAGTCCACGACCTTCACGCTTTCTCCGCGGACCGCCACCGCTGCCCAGGACTTGCCCAGTGCCACGTGCGCAGCGTCGACGCGCGCCATCCGTCCGGACGCCATGGGCGTGCGCCACTTCTCCTTGCCTGCCGCATCCAACCCCACCAGAGCGCACTCCTCCTGCGACGAGCCGTCCACAATGATCATCCGCCGCTTGTCGCCCGCAGCAGGCGGCGCCAAGCGGACCATGGTGGCATAACTCTCCGGCTTCAGTTCCTTCAGCTTCTTGCCCTCGGCGTCAAAGACATGAACCGTGCCTGCGGCGGATGTGGTGACCACCTCCACCGGGCCGTCTCCCTCGAGATCACCGGCACAGACGTGCCACACGTTGGCGATCTTGCCGTAGGTCCACAGCACCCTGCCCTGATTGTCCAAAACATGTACGCCGCCGGAACCGTTGTAGCCGATGATCACCTCGTCGAAGCCGTCCCCGTTGATATCCGCCGCGCAAACGTCGTCAACGCCCTGCCCTTCCGAATACTCCCAGAGCGGCTGGCCCGCCGCATCGCACGCCTTGACCGAATGCCCCCAGGTCCGGAACGTGACGAACTCCTTCTCCTTCCCTCCGATCAGGTTGGCCAGACGCAGCGAGTTGCCCGCAGAGGCGATCTTGCTTGAGCGCTCCAGCTTGCCCTGCGCCGTCACCGCACCCAACGTGCCGTCGCCCGACAGCACATAGGCAAGCCCGCTGTCGGGGCCCGCCGCAACGCCACCCCATGCGCCGGGGACCACGGCGATCTGCGACAGGCCCTTCAGCGCGGCCGTCGCGCTTTGCGCCGCAGGGTTCGAAGAGACCAGCGACCTGCCCGCAAGAACCTCATCCAGCTGTTTGGAGAGACGCTCTTTCATGCTCTCCGAATAGCCGACATGCACGGCCTGAACCACGCCCGCCTTGTCGATGATGACCGTCTGGGGAATGCCCTGCACGCCGAAGCTTTTGCCGACGGCGCCATCTTTGTCCAAAGCCACCGTCACGGAAAGGCCCTTGTCTTTAAGAAAGCGCTCGATGTCCTCCGGCTTCTCCCGCTGGTTCACCGCATAGAAAACGACCCCTTTCGGGCGGTAGGCCTCAGCCACCTCCGCCACCTGCGGCAGCGCCCTTACGCACGGGCCGCACCATGTGGCCCAGAAATCCAAGACAACGACGTGCTTCCCCTTCTCCGTCGCCGAATCAACCGTCCCGCCCCCCAGTCGTTCCAGCGTGAAGGCAGGCGCGGGCTGCCCCACCAGCGGGGACGGCTCTTTCTCATCGTCACTGTCCGAGAACGTGTCACCCTTCTTGGCCCCTTCCGGCGGCGTGAACGCGAACCGGTCCGCAGGCAGATCGGGGTCGAGCTGCCACTCCCTGAAGGCGATGGCCATCGTCATCTTCATGTTTTTCAGCATCGCGTCCGTGCCGGTCTGGCTCTTGACCTCCCCCATCGTTTTCTCAAACGTTCTGCCCATGTCCACCGTCACCCTCTGAACAAGGGCGCGCTTCCCGACTTGGGCCCACAACTCCCAGTCCACGTCCTCTTGGAAAAACCGCAGATGGTGACACTCCACCTCGCCGAGCTTCTCCCGCCCCACATAGAGGGCGTTCGTGACGCCGTCGAGCATCTCTTTGGCAGGGTCCTGCGCGAAAACAGCACCCATGAAATTGCCGCCGTCCATCGCACCCATCAGTCCGCTCCCCCCCGCGCCCGACAATGCGGCGGCAAAGTTGGTGGGCGCGGAAGCCTCCGTGTAACGCTTCAGCATCGGCAGGTAGGTGAACAGCTTGGCGCCGTCGGAAACGACCGTCGCCCCGAACATTCCCTCTTTGAGAACCAGCGCGATCCGGTTCGGGCGCTGAACCGCGAGCGTATAGGAAGACGGCATTTCCTGTTTCATGCCCTGCATCTGAATATTCAGGGTCATGTCCAGATTCAGGCTGAACGATTTCGCCTCGGCCAAAACATCGGCGACCGCCTTGAGGACCTCGCGCACCTTCGGATCAACCGAAACCTCTTTCTTCGCCGACTCAGCCTTTCCGGCCGGCAGAACCTGACGCGGCACGCCGTCGGCCATGGCCGCCGGCGACAGCGACAGGAAGAGCGCGACAACTGACAAACGAAGACACCTTTTCATAACCGTCCCTTTCGCATTCAACGTGCCCGCACCGGATCCGCATTGTATTATCAATAGGCATGGGCACCCTTAAATTAATCTGAATGTTAACACCCGCGATCCCGTGCCGGCAAGTCACAATTCACTCGCCGCCACGGCGCTTCCTGCGCTACACTTCGGCGCATGAATACCGCTCTATCCGGCGCGCAGCGCTCCGCCTTGCGTTCCCAGCTCCGCAACGAGCTGACCGAAGCCATCGTCTACGAGCACCTCGCGCGGCGGCAGCCCGAGGGGCACAACCGCGACCTGCTCGCCCGCATCGCGGCGGACGAGCGCAATCACGCGAAGCAGCTCGCCGCCCTGCTCGGCGAAGACGGGTCGCCGCGGCGGCTCAAGGCCAGTCGCGACATCCTGATCGCCAAACTCTTCGGCCTGACCTTCGGACTCAAGCTCATGGAGAAAGGCGAGGGACGCGCCGCAGACGCCTACCGGGCGTTCGCCGAAACGGCACCCGAGCTGATCCGGATCGCCGAAGAGGAGGACGCCCACGAGGCCGCGCTCCTTTCCCTGCTCGACGACGAGCGGCTGAACTACATGGGCGCGATCGTGCTGGGCCTCAACGACGCGCTGGTGGAGTTGACCGGCGCGCTGGCCGGCTTCACCTTCGCGCTCAAGGGCTCGCGCCTGATCGCCATGACGGGGCTGATCACCGGCCTGGCGGCCGCGATGTCCATGGCGGCGTCGGCTTTTCTCTCGACGCGGGCCGACGGCGCGTCCAACGAGCACCATCCCGGCAAGACGGCCGCCTACACGGGCATCGCCTACGTCTGCACCGTCGTCGTCCTCATCCTGCCCTACCTGCTGCTGTCCGACGTCAAACTCGCGCTGGCGCTGATGCTGGCCTCCGCCCTCGGCATCATCGCGCTGTTCAACTTTTACCTCAGCGTCGCCAAGGACGCCCCCTTCCGCCGGAGTTTCCTTGAGATGGCCGGCATCTCCACCGTCGTCGCCGCCATCTCTTTCGGCATCGGCTTTCTCCTCAACCACACGCTCGGGGCCGCGTAGCCCCGCCCCCTCCGTCCTCCGCTCCGCGACAACCTGAAAAAAAAGGCCGACGGACGTCCTCCGCCGGCCTCTCCGTTGTGGCGAAACGCCACAGCAAATCAAATTTTCCTGACCGTAATGTAAATGGTTGCTCTTCCACCCTGCGCGGGCGTGCCCATTGAAACGCTCACGGAAATCGTGAAGCCGGTGTCGCTGACCGACTCCAGCGCCATGCCGCCTTTCATGCCATTCTCCGCCAGCACTGCGGAAGCGATCTGATTGGCTTCCTTCACCATGCCGTTCAAGAACGTTTTCGGGTTTTTCAAAATGACGACCTCGGTCGGGTAGGACCCAGCCGGAATATCGATGGTTTGGGATATCAGGCCGTCTGGCCCTGTCACCCACGCTGTGACCGTACCGGAGATCGTCACTTCATACGACCCCTTTTCAAGGCCTCCAATCCCGGGCGGCAACGCGGTTGACCCCGCAGGTCCCCTGCAGGACATGAGATGCTTCTTGGTCTGCCCTTTGTACGTCACTTCAAACTGGGCAACCCCTTCATCAGGCCCCATCTGCAGGGTCAGTATGTTGGTGTTGGGGTCCCAAAGCATCACATCTTCACGAACAACAGTTCCGAAGGTGTTATGAATCGTGACGACAGGCGGTGTATCAAACGT
>CAYZQL010000163.1:0-9016 GCA_964480555.1 uncultured Lentisphaeraceae bacterium
CAAGGCCTGGGCGCCGGACGGTTTCGCGAAGACGCCGCTGAAAGGGCTGCTGCCGGCCAAACAGTTTTCGGGAAAGGTTCAGGAGGGCGAATACCCTGTGAGCCTGACCGACC
The DNA here is from genome assembly GCA_964480555.1 of uncultured Lentisphaeraceae bacterium. GTDB lineage: Bacteria > Verrucomicrobiota > Kiritimatiellia > RFP12 > UBA1067 > CAYZQL01. The sequence goes on from CAYZQL010000163.1 coordinate 114, forward strand.
AGGGGCGCTCGCATGCGGCCTTCGGGGGAGATGCCGAGTTTTGGCAGAAAGTCCCCTCGGTGCTCTCGCTTTTCCAAGGCGTGGAGCCCTCGGCTGCGGCGCGGGTGCTGGTTGAGGCCCGCACTGCCAACGGGGCGCACCCGATGATTCTGACGCAGGATTTCGGGCAGGGTAAAGTCGTGGCCATTTTCTCGGACTCGCTGTGGAAGTGGCAGCTGAGTGCGGAGGCGCTCAAAAACAATCCCTATCCCCGGTTCTGGCACCAGCTGCTCTCCTGGCTGTCGCCCAAGGCCGACAAAATCGACGGAAGAAGCTGGGAGGTTTTCCTCGACCGCGAAGAGTGTTTCCTGAACGAAGAGATCGAGGTGACCGCCAGATGGGTCGGCGACGACAAGCCGCCCGCCGGAACGGTGGTCAACGCCGAGATCACTTTCCCGGACAAGCGGAAGATCCCGTTTGCGATGGCGAGCCAGGCCGATCAGGTTCTCGCCGGGAAAACGGTTCCCTCGTACAGCGTGAAAGTCAAAGGCGAGGCGGCCGGGATGTTTTCGGTGGCGGCGTTCTCCGAAGCCGGGGGGCGGCGGCTTGAATCCGAGGCGGCGTTCTTCTCGGTTAAACCGTACTCGCCCGAGTCCATACCGCGGCCGCCGGACGTCGCGACGTTAAAAGCGATCGCGGCGAACAGCGGAGGGGCGTTTTTCGAGTCGGCTGTCGATTTGGACCGCACCTTGGCCGCTCTCGCGCCGAAGAAACTGGAGCAGAGCGTCTCCGAGTACAAGACTTATTGGCAGCACTGGGCGATTCTTGGTATCCTGATAGCATTGATTGCGGTTGAATGGGTCATCAGGAAGTTCCGGAATTTGACGTAGGAGGGCCACTTCGGCCGGGAGGGGTGAGTATGAAGCGGATGCAAGGTGTCATCGGGGCTCTTTTGGGTTTGGCCGTGGCGCTGGCTTGCCAAGCCGCGCCGACGGAGACCAACTACTGTTACAACAGCGACTTCACGTCGAGCAAGGGGGCGCTTGACGGATGGAATGTCGATTATGACTGGACCCGCAATAAACAGCAGATGGGCAATGCCAAGAACGCGTCTGTCCTGCCCGAGTTCAAAGGGCGGAAGAACGTTCTGAGAATCGCGGTGCCGAGCGGCTTCGAGTCGAAAGTCGAGACCCCGCTGATCCCCTATGAAGCCGGGGACATGTACCAGTGCACGTTTGATATCTACGTGGAAAAAGTGGTCGTGAACACCCTGTTCCAGGGATACAACCTGAAGCCTGGAATTCCGCCGGGCGAGAACACGAAGCTTCAGGATTTGCGGCGCATGTACAAGGCGGAATATGTTGCGACGAAAGGGCCGATGTGGAAAACCGTGACCGTCGGCATCCCTCATGCTCAGGTTTCGGCAACCGCGTATGGCCACTTGAAAAAAATCCGGTACATTACCGTCCTGATGTATGTGCCGGGCGCGACTTATTTCGAAGACGGCAACTTCTATATTTCCAACGTGCGGATCGCCAAGTTGCCGGGCAAGGTCAAAGTCGCGCAGTGAGGCGGCGGACGCCCTGACGCCCGTCACAGGCAAGGAGGTTTTTTATGGCGCCCTCGACATTGATTGGACAGCTTGAACGGATCGGGAAGCTGCTGAACCGCTGGAAGGCGGAATTCCGTTTGACGGTTGGTCTGGCGCTTTTTCTTCTTCAGGTCTTCTGCTTGGCTGGGGTTGACCTTCTGGCCCGCTACGACCGCAGCGGCCGGTTTGTGGCGTGGGCCTTGCTCCTGCTTGTGACCGGCGCCATGGTGTGGCTGGTCATGAAGGCGCTCTTGCGCCGCCATTCGCCCGAGGCGGTGGCGGTCAGTGTGGAGCAAGCCTTTCCGCAACTCGACAACCACCTGATCAACTACCTTCTGTTTTCCGCTTCCAGCGTGAAAGATTCTTTCGTGGCGGCCTATGTCAAAATGGAGATCCCGCACTGGAGCGCGCTGGATTTCAGCGCGATGAAGGACCGGCGGACGCTGCGCCGGGCACAGCTTGCGCTGGGCGTGGCACTGGTCCTGCTCGTGTTGCCGTTCCCTTTCCTGGGGCGGGCGTGGTCGGTGGCGATGACACGGGTTCTGAATCCGTTTGCTGACCTTACTCCGATCAGCATGACGCATATTGTCAGCGTGAGCCCCGGGAGCGCGACCGTCCTGCAAGGCAGCAGCCTCAAGCTATCGTGTCAGGTTGAGGGGCGCGCCGGGCATGAGGTTGTCCTCGACATCCATCCGGCCGACGGGGAGCTGAAGACCTATCGTTTAGGCTCGCTTAAAGGGGGAGGCGAGGAGGGGTTCAGGCACGAGATTGCCAAGGTTACCACGGAGCTCAAATACCGGTTCCGCGCCGGCGACGCGTACCCGCCTGATTGGAGCGAGATTACTTTGCGGCCGCCCTTGGCTTTCAGCGCGGTCTCGCTGAAGGTGGCACCGCCCTCCTACATGGGGCTGCCTGCGAAAAAATACGATGCGCAGGCAAAGGTCATCGACATCCCCGTCGGATCTGAGGTGGTGGTTTCGGCGGCCTGCAACGCGTCCCTGCGCAGCCTTGTCCTTTCAGGCGTGGGCGAGCCGGTGGAGTTTGACCGGAAGGGGGGCGCTCAGGGCGGGACCGTTTCGGTCATCGTCACGAACGGCGCGTCTTTCACCCTGACTGCGCAGAGCGCGGCAGGCGACACGGCGGAAAGCACGCTGGGGTTCAACCTCCTGCCGGACCGCCCGCCGGTGCTCTCGGTCAAATATCCCCAGAAGCCCGTGGCCCTGCCTCCCGGCTCGTCGCCCTTCATCGACTTCTCGGTCTCCGATGATTTCGGGCTGGGGGATGTCACCATCGAGCAGCTTTCCAAGCCGGATGACCCCTCGGCCCCGGCCAAAGTGCTGAAGACCTACACCCGGGCGGAAATCAAAGGCAAAGAGTTTTCTGAACTTTGGAAGGGCGTTGTCCGCAAGACCTCGGACGCGGGCTCCCTGGTTTTGCGGATCGTGGCGAAAGACAACCGCACGGAAGCTGGCCATGTGACCGTCTCCGGCCCGCTGGTGTTCGAACTGGAAGATCTGGCGCTGGCGGCAAAAAAGCGCGAAGAGCTGGAAAAGAAAAATGCAGAAGGCTTGGATCGGGTCATTCAGCTTCAGCGTGAGAATATCGCGAAGACCAAACAGCTCCAGAGTACCTTGACGAGCAGCACGCCGGAGCAATGGGGCGAAACGGCCGCGCGTCAGGAGAGCATCCGACAGATGGTCCGGGCGCTGCTAGAGAACGGGGGGCGGAGTTTGGGGAATCTGGTGCAGCCGGTCAAGAAGCTGTACATGGACGAAATGTCTGAGGTCATCCCTGCGCTGAAGGGCATCCCGTCCGTGAGGGAGGCGGCGGAAAAAGACAGGCAGATCGTGCGCGCCCTTTCGATGGAGGAGAAAATTCTCCGCCAGCTGACCTTTGCCGGGGAGTCGGCAAAGCAGTCCGAGGCGAGCAAGAGCACCAGCTCCCTGATCGGCATCTTGGACGGGATCATCAACGGACAGGCGAAGATCCTTCAGGTCACCAGCCAGTGTGCGACGCAGGGCGTGGCGGTCGCAGCCTCGGTGATCGAGGAGCAGGACGCGCTGAGCTCGGAGGTGACGGTCTTTGTCAAAGCGTGCCAGACCGAGGCGGCTGCGGGCCAGGGCGAAGACAAAGAGCAATGCGCGTTTATCGCGTCGGTCGCGGCGTACTGCGAAACGGAAAAGATCACCGGGGATATGCTGTTGGCAGCCGAGCAGCTGGAGCAGAACGCGCCGCGCGAGGCGATCCGGCATGAGCGGAGCGCGTACGACAAGCTTCAGGTCGCGCGCAAGCGGTTTGAGGAGGTCAGGGCGCAGGAAGAAAAAGAAAAGCACGAGGAGATGATTGAGGCGCTCCAGATCGCCGAGGCGAAACTGGAGAAGCTGAAGGCGCTTGAGAAAAAGCTGAAGGCGGAGATGGACAAGATCGAAGAGGTCAAGAGCAGCAACACCAAAGACTTCGACGCGATGGAGGAGGAAGCCGCGGAGATCAAAAAAAATATCGAGGAGGCGATGCTTCAGATCCCGCGGGACTTGGATATTTTTGCCCACCTGAACGTCGGCAACGATCTGGTGGAGGATGTCTACTCCGTGTTTGAAGAGGTGACCCAGGAAAAGGGCTCCGGCGAAAAAGATCCGGCAGGGGGGCCTGTGGCTGAAAAGGCGGTCATGAAGCGCGAGCACTATCTGGAGGCGATGGAAAAGGCCAAAGAGCTGATGGACGACTTTGAGTCGTGGCTGGGAGAAAAGCCCGACACCACCAAGGTCACCGATGAGGCGTTCGACAAGGAGGAGATGCCGGACGGCGTCGCGCTGACGCCCCTGCAGACGGCGATGGAGGATATCATCGGCGACCTGCTGGACATCGACGAAGCGGTCGATAAGGCGGCCGACGACGGCGCCATCAACCAGGCCGTGCCGGACATGGAGATGGGCGGGCTGATCACCGAGGGCGACACGACAACGTTTTCCGCGAAGGGGAAATCCGGCAACTCGACGCCGGACCACAAGGAGCAGGACGGCCGTTCGAATGTCGGGCGCCAGGGGATGGCGAGCGGTGAAAGCGCGGCAGGGTCGGGGACCATCGGCAAAGGCGATGAGAACATCGAGGCGCGCCGGACGAAAGATCCCACCCAATCCGGGCAGGTCACGGCGGATGGCGAGGCGAAAACCAAGGCCACCGGCGGCGGCAAGCTGGGCTCCGGCAAAGGCGACGACTGGGGCGACGGCGGGGGCACGGAACGCATGGATGCGACGGAGGCCGGCTCGTGGGCCGACAGCTTGGCTCGGATGGCCAAGCGGACGGACCAGTCGTATGCCCAGGCCTCGATGAAAGGCCTGCGCACCGACTCGCTGAAATCCGCTGCCCACCACATCCGCCAGGCCTCCGATGCGGTCTCCAAAGGGGTGCCCATCGGACAGGTGGCGGAGCTGAGGCGGAAGGCGATCGGGGCCTTGAAGAAAGCCAAGACGGAGCTCGGCGAGGGCAGCGCGTCCACGCTCGACGGGGGAATCGCCACCTCGACCTTGTCGGACGTTATCGAGGCCGAGCAGGACCTGTCGCCCGCGAAGTACCGGGGGCTGAATGCCGATTACTATAAAAAACTCAATGAGGGGCTGTAACGTTATTCGTCTTGGACGAGGAGCGGGACGATTAAGCTTATGATTACGACAACTCGAACAGCGACATGGTGCTTTGTTTTGGCGGCCTTTGCGGCGGGGCTGTCCGGCGCTGCCGAGCCCGGCGAGTGGGCGGTCAAAGACGCGCCGGTCCGGTTTGTGGTGGGACTGGCGAAGGCGCCCAGCCATCCGAGCGCCGGCTATTTTATGAAGCTCGCCGACGGGGGGAGCTTGCCCGGCCCTTTTCCCGAGCCGGTCGTGCTTGACGAGGCCGGGAATCTTCTGTCGTGCGCGGTGCTGTGGCACTGCAAAGAGACCGGGTGCGGTTTGGTCTTTCAGACGCCGAAGGCCGGAGAAACGGCGGTGATCTATGTCCGGGCGAGCAAGAAGCTGAAAACCTGGACGCCGGAGAGCGGGCTGACGCCCGGCGCTATCCTGTGTGAGGTCAACGGGACGAGCGCCAAAGCGGCGGCGCTCAAGCTGGGCCAGTTGGGAACGGTCGACGCCAAGACCCATTTCATTAATCAGTCGTGGTCGGGAGGCACATGGCAAGGCACCTCCGTTCCGCTGGCGATGCGGGAGTGGAAGCCCGGCGGCAACGCCATGTATCTGTTGGCCCATCTCGATGTCAAGGACCCCGGCCCGACCTGGGTCGCGCCCCAGAGCAGATCGGGGCAGATGGAGATCGTTGTCGACGGGAAGACGGTGGCTTTGTCCAAGAAAAACGAGAAGCTTGGCGGCGTGGGCGGGGAGGTCAACCTGACGGCCGGCCTTCACCGGCTGGAGCTTTACGGCTTCGCCCCGGAGGGCACGGCCATCGGGCCGATGATGTTCACTTGGCGCACCCCCAAGACGACCGTTGAGGAGCTGGGCGGGCCGCGCGCGAAGGACCTGAGGTATCCGGGCACGCCGATGTGCGAGAGCTGCATCATCGATGACGCGCGGGTCGTCAGGTCGGGAGACTGCACGCTTCTCGACATCCATTCAAGGGCGGGAGTGGTCGCCGCGTTCACCTGCGCGCCGGACAGTCTGTTTGCGAGCGAGGGGGAGGAGGCGCTCATCGCCTACACGCTTAAAGCCTGGACAAAAAGCAATCCGAAAGAGACCCGGTACAGCTGGAGCTTTGAGCAGGCGCCGAACGCTCTGGCCGACGGTGCGGAGACCCACTGGCTTTTCAAGGGCGACCGTTACGGTCGGGTCACGCTGACGGCGGAGGCGGCGGGCAAGCGCGTGTCCTCCAGCGCGGTCGTTTTCTTCCATACGGACCAGAGCAGCAGTCTGGATGATGAGGAAACGCGGTACGCGTTTAAGCGCGCCTGTTTCGCCATGCTGAAGGCCTATCCCGACAAAGTCGACCCGACCGCCACGTGGGATGCGGCCATGCTTAACAACTTTTTCCGCGTCTTGGATATTTCAGGCGGCAACGCGCTCCTCGAGTATATCGTGACGCAGCGGTGGGACTTCTTTAAGAAAAGGCTGACGCCTGAGAAGCAGGCTCTGCTGGAAGATATCGTTCTGTTTTCCATGGGGCCCCGCAAGCCGCAGGAGTCCATGAAGTTGGCCTCGAAGCTGAGCGCCGACGAGTTTTCCGGGGGGCGCTCCGCCGTGCTGAAGCTGAAAGGCGCGGAGATCCTCATGTATTACCTCAACGATCTGGACGGGGCCAGAAGGATCATCACCCCGCTGCTGGGCGACAGCGGCGAGGCGGGTGAATGGGCAAAGATACGGATGGGCGATCTGGAGTTTCTCGCGCGCAACCTCAATGCCGCGACCCAGCGGTACGGCGATGTGCAGAATCGCGCCAAGGCATCGGTCGCCTCCACCGTGCCGAAGCGTCTCTCGGCACTTTCTTCCGGGGCGACGCGGTCTCATAAAAAAACGGAAGAGCCCGTTAAAGAGAAGAGCGGCGACAAAACCAAGAAGGAGCCTCAGAAGGTGGAGGAGCCGTCAAAGTACGTTCCCATCGAGCAGCCCGCCGGTCTGCCCGCGTGGAAGCTGTCCGCCATCCGCGACGTGGCCGCCTCCGAAAACGTGAACATCCTGATTGAGCAGGGCTTTCACCTCGAGGCTTTCCAGGCTTTGCAGTCGTGGGAGCGGGTCTTCCCCCTGTCTAAGATATCCGGCGATTTCATTCTCTGTGAGGCGAAGCTGTACAGGGCGTTGAAGGATTTCAAGCGGGCCCGCTTGCTTCTGAGCGCGTATTGCGAGCAGGTCGACATATCGAATTTCCTGCCGGAGGCGATGGAGTTGAACAGGCTTTGCATGGCCGACATGAACGAGCCCGCTGAGGTTATCGAGAAGTATAAGGAAGAGATACGCAAGCGGGCGTTTTTCGGCGGCACGGTTGAGGAGTAGGCTTGGCAGGCATCGGGGGCCGCAGCCCAGAGGGTGCGGGCGGCCCTGAAGGAGGACAGGGAATGAGAAAGTGTTTCAGACATGTTTTGCGTGCGTCGCTGATGGTGTGGGCATTGTCGGCGGCGGGAGCCGAAGAGCGCGCCCGGCTGTATACGGCCACGGACCCTTCCGCCACGGGCGGGCTGCAGGGCACGATCGTTAACCCCGCACGGCCGATTGTCCAGGTGCTGGCCATGCCTCCTGACGAGCCGCGGTTTGTCTATGAAGGCAAGGTCACGGGAGAAAACAGGCAGGGGTTCCTTTTTCAGAATCTGCCGATGGCGAAATACAATCTCTTCGTCATCTATGAGAATGCGTTCTACGAAGGGCTCGAACTGACCTACGAGCCCGACACCCTCACGGCCAAGGACCGCGAGAGTATTACCCACATCGTGAATGCCTCCGACCCGTTTTTCAACAAGAAGGTCATTCACCGGATGGCCGGCACCACCGGGCGCGGCAATCTTGCCCGGTGCGTTGTTACCCAGTACCGGGACGGGCCTGGAATGGTCAAGTCGGATGACACCCGGCTCGAAGCCGGGAAGGGCCGCCGGACATTTAAGCTGATTTGGCTGAAGGATGTCGGCGTGGGTTGGCAGGTGGTACAAAAGCGTGATCTTTATCCGTTGACGGTCGATCTCAAGCTGCTCAATCCTCCCCACCATTATTCGGCGCAGCTGTCGAAGATCCGGGTGACGAACACCGTCAAGAATTTAGGCGCTCTTGATTTGAGTAAAGAAAAGAAGTAAGCCCGGCACGGGCGAAGAAAGGAACCTCTATGACGAGTCTATTGGTAACGCAGGGGCAGTGGAAAGGACAGGAGTTCGCGTTTGCGGACGCCGAGATCACGATCGGCCGCGATGAGGACTGCGATATTCAGCTGCTGGATGATTCGAAAGTCTCCCGCCACCACGCCAAGATCACGCCCAATAACGGGGAGTGGTATCTTTCCGATTTGGACAGCGCCAACGGGACCTTTCTTAATGGCGAGGCCGTTTCGGCCGCGCTCTTGAAAGAGAGCGATGCCGTCGCGATCGGCGACACGACCTTTGTGTTCCGGAGTGACGCCGTGGCCGCCGCAGCCCCACAGCGCGCGGGCTCTGAGGCAGCCCCACAGCGCGCGGACCCCGATGCGAAAACCCTGACGACGGCCGACGACCTGAAGCTGGTTGAGCAGATGCGCCAATCCATGGACGCCATCCGCAGGGAGGTCGGCAAGATCATTATCGGACAGGAGGATGTGCTCAATGAGATTCTGATGTGCATCATCGCCGGCGGGCATGCCCTGCTGATCGGACTGCCGGGGCTGGCCAAGACCTTGA
>CAYZQL010000164.1:0-4503 GCA_964480555.1 uncultured Lentisphaeraceae bacterium
CCAACGTTCACGCCACGGATAGAGGTTGTAATACACGCGCGATCCCGGAGTCACGGTGTCCGGCACCGTCAACGAGCCGATCGTCACGTTCGTGCCGAAATAGAGAGTCTGGCTGCCCGCACCCGAGAACGTCACGGCGCTGCCCGGTCCGAAATCAGGCACCGCACGCTGCCACGCGTTGGTGTCCGTCGCGTTCCAAATCTTCGCCGACACCTTGATCTCCGCGTCGTCATACGCATGTAAAACCATTCCTGACGCAACCGCAACGAACGTCCAACAGAGCCTCTTCATGTCCGCTCCTTTTCACAAGGGGGTGAACCCGATGGTCTCAAATCACCAGCATACCATAGGCTAAGCCGGAAACATTCCGTCTCCCATGAGTGGTATCAATCATGCAAGGGGGGACGAAAAAAGTCAACCCCCAAACCCGCTTAAAAAAGATTTTTGTCGTTGCCGCACACCTAAAGATGCCGTATGGTGTTTCAGGTTTTGCGTTACGCCGCAGCTTTCATCATGAAACTGATCGCCGAAAAAGCCTCTCTCCTGTCCGCCTCCGACATCGTGGAGTGTAACCTCGTGCGCGGGCAGGATTTCGGGGACGTCTGGCACTATCATCCCGCCTGCGAGATCACCCTTGTCAGGCGCGGCGGTACTGAGCGCTGGGTCGGCGACCGGCTCGACCCCCTCACGCCGGGGGCGATCGCCTTTCTCGGGCCGGACGTGCCGCACGACTACCGCAACACGCCGATTGCGAACCGCCGCACGAAACCCGTCGAGGCCGTCGTGGTCCATTTTCCGCAGAACCTGATCGGCGAGGCGTGGCACGGGCGGACAACTTTGGAACCCCTGCGCCGGCTGTTCGAACGCGCACAGCGCGGACTGCGCGTCGGCGGGCGCACGCGCGACCGCGCGGAAGAACTTCTTTTGAGAATGGTGCGCGACCATGGCCTGCGCCGCTTAATCCTGCTGCTCGAACTGCTGGATCTGCTGGCGAACTCCAAACATTTGACGGAGATTTCCTCCGAGGGGTTCCGCATGGAGGCAACCGCCTACACCTCCGACCGCATCGGCACCGCGTGCGCTCACATCGAACAGCACCTGACATCCCCCATCCGCGTCACCGACCTTGCCCGGCTGATCGGTCTCAGCGAAAGCGCTTTCAGCCGCCTGTTCAAAAAATGCACAAACAGTACCGTGCCCCGGTACGTCAACCGGTTCCGCATCGCCCACGCCTGCCGCCTGCTGGCGGAAACGGACATGACCGTCGCTGAAATCATCCGCATGTGCGGCTACCTCTCGCCCGCGCATTTCCAGCGCGAGTTCCAAAAGATCCACCACCATTCCCCTCAGGAATATCGCCGCCGTTTACGCGGCCCGTTCTGATCCAACCTTTATGGAAGAACGTCCCGGCCGCTCGCCAACACGCGCGAAGGCCGCGCGGGAACGGCGGGAAAGATCGTCATGCGGCACTGGGGCCGTGACCGGTCGATCATGTCGTAGTCGCAATGGAACCCGGCCTTTTCAAGGAGCGGGATGACCCAGCCCGGGCAGTGGTCGCAATAGCGCGCGAAGGCGCCGGCATCGTTGTCCATGGCCTTACCTAAACTCGGACACCGCCGCATGACGATCTCCAACCGGTCCGCATGCAGCGTGCAGGTCATGTCGCAGTTCTCCTCCACCGCGATCCGGTCCCAATACGCCTTCATTCCGGCCAATCCCTGTTTCATGAACAGCTCCAGGCAGTGCCTCTCCTGCTGCTCGGAAACCACACGGTAGTATTCCTCCAACGCGTCTCCGCCTTGCGCGTCAAGGAACTTGAACACCTCGTTGTAAAACCGCACGAACTGATCACTCGGAATCATTGTCCACTTCCTTGAGCGTTGGGCGTTTTCTAATTATTTGTGTACAGCTTCCGTCGCCCGTGACTTCCGTGACCGCCTCGAACGGCGTGCCCTCGCACCACGCCTCGTTGAGCAGCACGGTCTGATCGCAGAAGAACTCCGACGGCGTCATGCCCAGCTTGCGCAGATGCGCCACCGCCGGACAGCGCCGCACAGTCATAACCGCCTCCGTGTCCGTGACCTCGATTGAGAACTCCGCTCCCTCGCGCTCCATGAAATATCGCCAGTGTTCAAGCAGTTCATTCCAATCGCCGCGCTTCAGCCCCTCGTAAATCGAACGGTAGACCCGCTGCGCCGTCGCCTTGAAAACCTCGCGCAGCCCCTCCCGCCCGTACCGTCTGCCGACATATTCCACGGCGGCGTTCATGCTGCCGTGAAAGTCCTTGTGCAGTTCTCCCGCCTCTCGATACCGCAGCATATGGTTCGTCTCCGTGTCTCCGCGCCTCCGCGTGAGCCCTCTCCTCTCAATCCAATTCATCCCGGAATTCCTCGACGCACGCCTCGATCTCCCGCCTGCGCGGCTCGGTCAGCGCCGACACCGGCTGCGCCAGCGTATGCTCCGACGCGCACAGTCCCAGGCATTTCAACGCGTACTTCTGTCCGACCCAGACCGTGGACAGATCCTTGCCGTACACGCCGTGGAAGAGTTCGATGAACCGGTTCTGCAAGCGCACGGCCTCCGCCGTGTTTCCGGCCTCCACCGCCCGCGCGATCCCAACCATCAGCTTCGAGCCCAGTGCGCCCATGCCGCAGAGCATGCCGTCATACCCCACGAGCAGCGCCTCATCCGCGGACCACTCCTGCCCCTCCAGCAGAATGGGCGCGAGCCGCTTTTCCCGGCGCAGCAGGATCAACTCCCGGCGCAGCCACATGTTGCTGGCCGAGTTCTTGATCCCTTTCAGATTCGGGTGCGACAGAATCGTCTCGAACTGCGCCAGCGAAAGCTCGATCCCGTTGTTCGGCGGGCAGTGGTAGTAGTAGACCGGCCGGTCGGCCGCATCCAATACGGTGCGGACCTCACGGACCGGGTCACCCCCCTCCGCCGCTTTGGGCAGCATGAACACGTAGCTGTCAAACGCCTGCCCGGCGATCCGCCGCATGTTCGCGAGCGCGGCCTCGGTGGTGACATCCGTGATGCCGACCAGCAGCTCCGTGCGGCCCGCCACGGCCCGGACGCTCTCCGCCACCAGACGATCGCGGAACGCGGAGTCGAAACAGCGCCATTCGCCCATCGACCCGAGAATGAAAATCCCGTCCAGCCCATGGCGGATGTTGCGCGCGAATATCCTGTTCAACCCCTCAACATCGAGCGCCCCTTCCGCCGTCAGCGGCGTGACCGACGCCGAATACACTTTCTTTTGCATGTTGTTCCTTTTAGTCTTTGAAGTAACCGTGAAGATTGATGCTCGACGACGACGCCAGACGGGCCACCCTTCCCCTCTTATCCGAAGTGCCCCTTGTTGCCATCCTCGCCCCCCTTGCGTTCACTCCGCTAAACGCTGTCCAAAGCGACAACGCAAGAATAACAGATGTAGCTCACAAAACGTTCTCAAAAATAGAATTCTGATTTCGTGTTGTTTTAGGCAGGGACGGCTCCCCTGCGTGTGCGTGTACGCACGCAGACAGGCCGAACCATCCGCCGACACCTCGGGGAAATGTCCCTACGCCCATGCGCATCCTGTCACCGACCAGCCTCTGCCTGCCTGTCAAACCATTGATTGAACGCATCCTGAAGCGCGGTCGGCGGGCCGGAAGATTGGCCGATCCAGTCGAGATCATGCCCACGCACAATCTCCCGCAACAGCTCCGCGCCTTCACGCTGCGGCCGCGTCAGATCCGGATCCGCCAAAGCCGGATCGACGCCCACTGCGGTCCATGCGGAACCGGCAAAGGGCAGCGCCCCGTTGACCATCCACGACACCTGCCGGACAAACGCCTCCTCGTTGCCGACCGTTAAAACAGCCGGCGTGAGCGAGACCAACACGAGATCCGGATTCCGGTCGCGAATCCCTTTAAACTTCTCGTCGAACACGTCCAGAGACGCGATTTTTTCGGGCAGGGAGACGACCGTCACATTCGCGGAGGGGAAACGCCGCAACACCATCACGCGGGCACAGGCCGCAAGCGGCGCGGGCGCCACAAGCGTAACCGGGTTGCCCCCTTTCAGGCGGCGGATGAGGCGGGCGCAGACCGGTTGCTCCGCATAGACGTCGGCAAGCGAAACGGTACGGCCGGAAATCATCCCGGCCACCCGTTCCGCCATGCGCTTATGCCCGGCCATCGAAGGATGGATCGTCTCGCTCATCAGCAGCCGCCAGGCGTGCGGATCACTCGCCCGCAGCGCATTCCATTCGGCATAGATGTCCACCACCGGCACCTTGAGTTCCGCGCCCGTCTGTCGGATGAGTCCGGCATACTCGCCGACGCGCTCCGGCGGACGGCGGGGGAGGGCCTCGGGGTACACCGGGTTCTGCGTGCACAGGATCACCTCGGCTTTGGCGGCGCGACAATTTCCTGCGATGGCTTTAAGCCTGCCGACAAACGCCGCATCACGGGCGGCGTTCTTTTCCGGAGCGCCTGCGCCATAAGCCAGATCGTTCAT
>CAYZQL010000164.1:4513-8989 GCA_964480555.1 uncultured Lentisphaeraceae bacterium
TGCCGAACATGACGACCACCAGATGCGGCGCGTGGGCCAGCACATCCTTCTGCATGCGCTCCAACCCTTGCGCGGTTGTGTGCCCGCTCCTCCCCGCATTGATCACCGTCAACTCGGCCTTCGGGTAGAGCCGACTCAACGCCACGTTGAGCATTTCCGGCCACGCCCGCCTGTTGCCGCTGTGGTAGTACACGCCGGTGATGCTGTCCCCGAAACAGACGATGCGCACCGGCTCGCGCGCTTCGGACAGAAGGCGTGCCGTCTGCAGCTTTGCGGAAGGCTGCGCCTGAAGCGGCGGACAAACGGCAGACAAACCGAAAACGAGCGCTGCGATCAGCACCTGATTTTCTTTCTTCACTGTTTCATCACCCTTGTCAATGGATCGTGATCATTGTCCCCCGCAGCGGCGGGCCATTGAGCACACACAGAAGGCCCGTTCCCGTAATGAACGGTTTCCAACTCCCGTAGGTTCCCGGCGATTTTTCCTCGCCGTTCACAATCAGCGCGTTAACCGTCACCGCGCCGCTGAAGGCCAGGTTCACGAGTCCGCCAGACGCGATGGTCAGTGTCGCATTCGTGTTGAGCGAACCCGCGCGCATGAAATAGGCGAAGGGCGGCGTGTAATAGTCCGCATACCGGGTGAGGAACACATATCCGCTACTCGCCAGCGTGATCTCCGCACCGTCGTGAATGAACTGCTTGACGGGGTAAAAGAGCTGGCAGTTACCCAAAATGCCGAACACGGTCATGCGGCAGTTTGTGGCAAACGTGACCGTGGTATCGAAGCGGTTCGTCCATGGGATGCTGGCCCGCACGCCGCACGGCTGTGCGAGCGCATTCACGCTCAAAATGTTATACGTGTCGCCCGTGATGGCCGTCGTGCCGTCGAAAATCAGGTTGCCCATGATGCCTGCGGACGGGCTGGACCGGCCTTGAGTCGGGACTCCGGCGGGGAATCCCTTTTTGACGATCACGGTGCCGTTGCCGAAAATCCCGAGCGACTTGCTGCCGCTCGCGCAGGCGACGGACACATCCATCGTCAGCGTCCGGCCGGGCCCCACCACCAGGCAGCCCGCGTTCGCGAACGGGGCGAAGAAACTCAGCGTCCCGCTGCCAGTCATTGTGATGGCCCGCTGCGTTCCCTGCGGGTTGTAGACCAGGCAGGCCAGCGTCACGTTCTGGCTGCCCAGGCTGACCGGCCCCAGGGCGTTGGAGATATCCGCCACCGCGTTCGAGCCGTCCGGGACCGCGCCGCTCCAGTTATTTGAATCGGTCCAGGACACGCCGTCCCCCGCACCGGTCCACCGGGTCGCGAGCACGACGCAGCCTCCCCCGCCCGCCTTAATGAAGCCGGATCCCGCAATATAGCGTCCCGTCGGCAAAGAGACCCCGTTGGTCACGATCGAATGGGCGACCAAGACGCTATAGTTGCTGTCGTAAACGGTTGAGAATTCGACGGTGCCGGGGGAGTCCACCACCAGATCGAGCGGCACCGTGAGGATGGCGGACGAACTGGCGAAAAAGAACCTGCCGTTGTTGTAGACCTTGACCTGCCACGGTTCGGTCGAACCGCCGTAACTTTCAGACAGGGTGTTCATGCTGAACGAAACGTAATTGCTGCTGATGGTCAGCCCGCCTGAAACGAAATTCGTTGTGCCGGAGAGGATCAGGCCGCCCGCGCCGCTTTTCGTCAAATGCCCCTGCCCGGTCATGGTCAAGCCCTTGTTCAGGGTCAGCGTCGACGGGGCGTCGAGCGTGTTGGTCCCGTCCACCAGGAGCGGGACATCGCAGCTCATGCTTGAGCTGACCTGCAGGGTTCCGCCGGAAAGCCGGACCAGCGGCGTCCCCCCTCCTGACGCGATCGTGTTCTTCCACTGCATCGTCCCGCCCTCCGTCAGGTGGAGGGCTGCCGTCTTGCCGGCGCTTCCGATAGAACTCCACCCGTTGATCACCGCGTTGCCCCCGGCAATGCGGAGTGTGCCGTCATTGACCGAGACGGCCGCCGCCGTCAGGTTTCCGGGCACGGCGAGAGTCCCGCTCCCCAACTTATAGCTTCCGGGGGGCCAGAAGGTATCCGGAAGAAACTCGACGACGCTGGACCCGCCCACCGTGAAGTACTTGAAATCAAGCCCGGTGCCGGCATTCCCCGTAACCGTCAGGTTCGTTGAGGGGACGGGCGAGAAATTGAAGTGATTGAGCGTCACAACGCCGTTGGTGTCCATGTGAAGCGCGCCCGCCGCAGACACGACGGCGACATCCACATACCCGGCGGCCGCGCCGGGATACAAAAGATTCTTGTCCCAGTTCGCGGCGGCGGTCCAATTGCTGTCCCCTCCGTTCCCGTTCCACGTGTAGGTTTCCGCGCTCACAGCCGACACGCAGAGTATTCCACCCGTCACCGCCAGCCTCATCATTTTCATAACCATCTCCTTGTTTCCTTTTCATGACATCTGTCAGTCATTGAAGAATCCGTTGAAATGGAAGCCGGGCGGGAGGAAGGTCACGCCGGAGGCCCTTGGCTGCACCGGAGCCGGCCAAAGACATCAGCATCATGCTGCAACCGGCTATCGCGAACATCCGTTTCAAGGCGAACCTCTCTTTCCAATCCCATTCCTTTAAAAAGTGTAACAGGTGCGCTAAAATAAACAGTCATAAAAATTGAATTCTATTTTTATACTATTTATGGTGTGCCGCGCGACATCGGTGTGGTAGACTTTGCTTCGGACAAAAAAGGAAACCGCCATGCTCGCCAGAAACTCGAAACCACGGTATACCGATGCGCCGGATCGCCGGGTGCTGGATCTTGCGAAGGTCGGCATTCCTGATGTGCCCGTGCTCTCTTTTATCCGGTACGCGCAGCGTCTGGCGCCGGTCGAGCCCCATTGCCACAAAGGTTGTTTCGAGATCGGCCTCTGCCTGCGCGGCTACTTTGTCCTGGAAAACAAGAACGCCCAGCACACGATCCTCGCGGGCGACATGTTCCTCAACAATCCGGAGGACGCCCACCGGATGCTGGATTACCCGAAAGGCACCGTCCTATACGTCATGATGTTGCGGACCGAAAATCCGAAAGGCCGCTTTCTCCGCTTCACCCGGTCGGAAAGCGCCGAGATCCGTGCCCGGCTCCATCAGTTTCCCGTGCATCTGACGGCAGCCGCAAACCTGATCAAACACAATTTCATGGAGCTGTTCAGGGCTTACGAGACGTTGCAGGGGCGCTACCGCACGCTCTGCATGACCACGGTCTGCATGAGCCTCGTCACCGACCTGTTGGAAGCCTTCCGGCAGCAACCCGCGCCCTCCCACGCGGACCGCATCGGCGCCATCATCGCAATCATGCAGCAGGCTCCGGCGGAGCTTTACAATATCGACGCCCTGGCGCATCAAGCCGCGCTCTCGCCCTCGCACTTCATCGGCCAGTTCAAGCGCCTTACCGGGCTTCCCCCCCACCACTTCTTGCTCAAGTGCCGCCTCGACGAGGCCAAAGTCCGCCTGCGCAAGACCCGTCTTCCCGTCACCCGCATCGCGCAGGATTTGGGATTCTGCTCCTCCCAACACTTCGGCTCCCACTTCAAACGCGCCACCGGCATGACCCCGCTCGCCTGGCGCAAGCAGAAATGAACGCTCAACGCGCAACGTTCAAGCGGGGAGAACTGCGAACGACTGCCAAAAACCACTGGATTATACTTGAGAGTTGAGCGTTGAGCGCTGAGCGTTTCTGTCCCTCTTCCGGATCAGTCCATCGATCCCCGTCTTGCGGTTCGGAAACACCGCGCTCACCGCCAGCGCCGTCACGAGGCAGGTCACGATTCCGATCGCGCCATAGAGCAGCAGGTGCGGCTTCCAAGCCAGCGAAGCCTGATCCAAACCGATGCACACCACATAATTCGTCGCAAGCCCAGCCAGTGCCGCAGCCGCGCCCACACGCCGCGTGAAGATGCCGAGCATGAACAGGCCTGCGAGCCCGCTTGTCAGTATCCCGATCAGTTTCACGAATTGGTCAAAAGCCGACCGGATGTCCGTATTTGCCAACACCAGCGCGCCGGCCATGCCAGCCAGCCCCACCAGAAAAGTGAAGAACTGCGCGGTTCTGATCTGCTGGCGGTCGGTCATGCCTTTCCGGAGACGCACAAAGAAATCGTTCGTGATCGACGTGGCCGACGAGTTGAGGTTCGCAGCCAGCGTGGTGATCGTCGCCGCGAACAGCCCCGCCAGAACAAGGCCGGAAAAGCCGGTCGGCAGACTGTTCGTGATAAAGACGGGCAGAATCGAATCGGCCTTCGGCATCGTCACCGCCAACCGCTCGGGATGACTCCGGTAGAACGTGTAGAGCGCCGTCCCGATGCCGAAGAATATGACCCCGGAAACCATCGAAAGCGGCACGGTCAGCCAAACGCCCCGGCCCGCCGCACGCGTGTCCTTGGTCGTCATGTAGCGCTGGATCACGCACTGGTCGCTGGTGTACGAGATGAAATA
>CAYZQL010000165.1:0-8925 GCA_964480555.1 uncultured Lentisphaeraceae bacterium
CTTGTGCCAGAACCGCGCGTACAGCAGGTGCAGCACCGCATGTTCCGCGCCGCCCACATACAGGTCCACCGGCATCCAGTATTTCTCTTTCGCAGGATCAACCGCCGCCTGCCCGTTGAACGGGTCGATGTAACGCAGATAGTACCAGCAGGAGCCCGCCCACTGCGGCATCGTGTTGGTCTCGCGCCGCCCCTTCAGCCCTGTGACCGGATCGGTGTAATCGAGCCACGCCCCGGCTTTCGACAGCGGCGGTTCGCCCGTGCCGGTGGGCTTGAAGTCTTCAAGCTCGGGCAAAGTCAGCGGCAGGTCGGCCTCGTCCACCAGGCGCATGCTGCCGTCCTCCATATGAATGACGGGGAACGGCTCGCCCCAATAGCGCTGGCGGCTGAACAGCCAATCGCGCAGCTTGTACTTCACCGCGCCTTTTCCGATGCCGCGGGCTTCGAGCCAGGCAAGGGTCGCCCGCTTGGAGTCGGCGACCTCCATCCCGTTGATGTCGAGCCCCTGCGCGTTGGCCGAGCGGATCATGCGGCCATTCCCAGTCCAGCAGGCCTTCCCCTCCAGAACGGCGGACACGTCGACGCCTGCCGCAGCAGCCTCCCTGGCGTCGGGCTCGATAATGCAGATCACCGGAATCGAAAACGTCTGCGCGAAATCGAAGTCGCGCGTGTCGTGCGCAGGGACAGCCATGATGGCGCCTGTGCCGTAGCTGATCAGCACGTAGTCCGCGATCCAGACCGGGATCGGCCCGCCGGTCACGGGATTGACCGCAAACGCGCCCGTAAACACGCCGGTCTTCCCGGTGTTGAGTTCGGTGCGGTCCATGTCGCTCTTGCGCGCCGCCTCTTCGCGGTACCGGTTGACGGCCGCCCGGCAACTCTCCGTCGTGATCGACCCGACCAGCGGATGCTCCGGCGAAAGCACCATGTAGGTGGCCCCGAACAGCGTGTCCGGCCGCGTGGTGTAGACGGTGACCGACGCCGCCGTATCCGCGATGGCAAAAGTCACCTCCGCGCCCTCGGATTTGCCGATCCAGTTCCTCTGCATTTCCTTGATCCCTTCGGACCAGTCGAGCCCCTCCAAATCCTCCAGCAGCCGCTCCGCATACTCGGTGATCCGCAGCATCCACTGCCGCATCGGCTTGCGGACGACCGGATGGTTGCCGCGCTCGCTGCGCCCGTCGATCACCTCTTCGTTCGCAAGCACGGTGCCGAGCGCAGGGCACCAGTTCACAGGGACTTCGGCCACATACGCCAGCCCCTTCTTGTAGATCTGCTCGAAAATCCACTGCGTCCACTGGTAATACTTCGGGTCCGTCGTGTTGACTTCGCGATCCCAGTCGTAGCTGAACCCCAACGCCTTGATCTGCTCGCGGAACCGGTTGATGTTGCGCTCGGTCGTCACCGACGGGTGCGTGCCGGTCTCCACAGCGTACTGCTCGGCCGGCAGCCCGAACGCGTCCCAGCCCATCGGGTGAAGCACGTTGAACCCGCGCATGCGCTTGTAGCGGCAGAGGATGTCCGTTGCGGTGTAACCCTCGGGGTGCCCCACATGGAGCCCCGCGCCGCTCGGATAAGGGAACATGTCGAGGCAGTAGAACTTGGGCTTTCCCGACTCGAAGTCGTTCACTTTAAACGTCTTGTTCGATTCCCAATACGTCTGCCATTTTTTCTCGATCGCCGTGAAATCATACTCGCGTGTGGTCATAACAGGATCCCGTGTGTTGAAAGATGTAATATAGCATCTTGGCCGGAGAATATCTATATGGCTCTTCACTCGCTTCGCACTCGGCTTACGTCAAAATCCTGTTGCGAAACCCACTGCAAAGGCAGTAAGGTGAAAGTATGGGGAAAGCGAATAACGTCCGGCATGAACGTCGTCGAAACGGTCGCCCGCCACCGCGCGCCGGCCTTCTGTCACACCTGACGCCCAAAGAGCGCCAGGCGTTTTTCCTGGTCGCCGGCCTTTTCCTTTTGGGGTTTCTCGTGCGGTGGTATCGGCTTGCGCGGTTGCGCTGACCCCGCAGTCCAGAAAACGGAAGCGCCTGCCCACGCAGGGCAGACGCTCACGCATCCCGCTTCAGCATTACGGCAGGTCGTTGACCAACGGCTCCGGCGTGATGCGAGGGTCTTCCATTTCGATCACCCAGTGGAAGAAGGCGCTCTTCGGGTCCCACGTGGGCAGCTTTTCCGGGAACGGGTTGTCCAGACGGATGCGGCACAGATGATTCGTGTCAAACGAGTCCGGTTGCAGGATATACTGTCCCACGATCCACCAGTCCGGAGAAAGAAGCCCCTGCGTCATTTCGAGCTTCAACATCGCATCGCCCTGCAACGAAAGGCAGTTCGTCCCGTTCAGCGCCAGCGACACCGTCACAAAGAAGTTGGTCGTCTGGTCGTACGTGAAGTCCGAAATCCCGCCGTCCAGCCGGTTGGTGACGGTCGGGTTGGCGTTCAGCCAATACAGCTCCGTGAGCGAAAGCTCGCGCCCGGAGCCGTAATAGTAGCTCGGCACAAGATTCCCGTCCCCGAAACCCAACAGCCAATTCAACATCGCGCTGCTCAAGGAGAGGTCGGCGATATCCCGCCTCAGCGCGATATCGACCTCCACGTTCACATTCGACCGGACCGCAACCAAGGGAACCGGGAAGGACTGAACCCCCTCCGAAGTCCCGAGCTGTTCGACCTGGTTCACCTTGACAGAGTACAGACGGTACCAGTCATCCGCAACATACAGAATGTTCGTGCCCGATCCCGACCGCAGCCGGAAAGCGTCGTAGAGCTTACGCTGACCGTTCTGTGTCCCGTTCAACGTGCTCAGGGTCGAGATGATCCAAACATTGGAGCTGCCAAGCACGGGGAAATCGATGCTCTGCCCGATATTCGGCTGGCCGGGAGTCCACGTCAGGGGGAACACCCAGTCGGCCCGGACCTTGCCAGCGCCGTTCGTGACACTGAGCGACCCGTTGTTCTCCTCGCGCCCGACATAGACGAACTGCCCTTCCGGATCGCTCGCGGCCCAAGTCTCGCCCGAGAATGCCGGACCGCTGTAAGTGTCTGGATCCCAGTCGTAGGCGATCGCCTGCTCATACATCCCCATCGGCCGGCGCAGCCGCAGTCCGCCCGCGAAAGTATTCGGTATGTAGTAGGCCAGTCCCGCATAGGTGTAGTCCAAGCCCGGCAACGGGGGCAATCCCGCTTGCGGGTTTTTCTCGCCGATCACAAAGAAGCCGTATCCGTTGGTCACAGACTCCTGCACGGGATAGTCGTCAAGGATCGGGATTGACCGCGTCACATAACCGGAATCCGTGACGAGGTCCACGCTCCATCCGGACAGGTTTACCCCCGCCGGCACGGCGATTTCGATATACGGGTTATCCCAGTAGCCGGTTTGCGGAACACCGTTGGACACCACGTAATCAGTCGCGTTCACCTCGTTGATCCAGACCATTCCGACGGGGACCCCGTACACGATATAATAGGGCGACCACCCGTGTGCCGCATACTTTTTGTTCAAATCCACAGGATAATACCACGACGGATTGTCGAACGCCTCCTGCACCTTGACCAGCGGGACCCCGCCCATGTATTCCGCGCGCACACGGTACTGCACCACCTGGTCGCTGTCTTGCGGCGGAATGTCGTTGGCCGGGGAGGTCTGATACGTCGTCGCGCTGATCTGCACCATCGGCAACGTGACAACCGCATTCGAGGGCCAGTTGGCCACGCCCCACACGTTCGTCCCGATATAATAATCTACATACATTGTGATGTTCGACGGGGAGAGCTGCTTATTGGCGATCTCCGCCTGGATGCCCACCTCTTCGGTGTCGACCGGCTGGGTGTTATTCAGATCAGTAAGGCTGCTGCCGACCCTGCCGAACACCTTCACATTGACGATGTCGAAGCCCGGGAAGACCGGCTCGGAGACCACGACCTCTTCAATACATGCGCGGGCGGAACCGGCCGTCGTCGTCGTCAACAGCTTGATCGCGTCATACGCGCGCCCGTCGACCGGCTTGAAGGAGTACACCTTGAAGAACAGGTTGGTGATGTTCGAGAACTCCGTGATCTTGAACCAGAGGTTCGTCGGCGCATCCCACCCGTTTGTGGATGCGTAGACATGAATCGTCGAAGGCTGCGCGTTGGTGTAGGCACGGGCCATAAACGTGAGTTCACCCAACCCGTTGGGGAGCACCGGCGACTGCACGTTCGGCAGGTTCTGATTCTGGATCGGGTCGGTGTCGAGCGTCGGGCTGTTGTTCAGGAAACACGCCTTGGACTCATCCAGCATCACCCGCTGCAAATCCGTGTCGGTGATCTTGACGTTGTAGGCGCGCCACGCCGTTTCCTCAACAGCAGGCTCGTCCCACACGAGCGCGTTATTGATCTCGACCCACGCGTTGCCGTATCCGCCGCGCCGGTCGTTGAGCACCCTCAGATATCCCGGCGCGTTCGTCCCGAGGTAGGCCGAGGCGTGCGCCCAGGCCGTGACATTGCTGAACACGAAGGACTGCACATCCTCCCATGCCTCGCTGTCGCGCTCGGGCGCGTACTGCACCGTGAGCTTCGCCGGCTCGCGGAGCACGCGGTAATCGAACTCCATCATCCCCATGCCGGTTTCAAGCAGGAGCGACCGGACCGCCTGCGCCTCATTCGTGTCCGCACGGGAGTGGTCGAGCTGAACGACCCTACCCTCCGCCACGCTGTTCGAGACCACCCAGGCCTCGGTCGCCAGCCAGCCGTCCGCAGACCCGGAGCCGGACTGCTCCCCGCGCCACGACGTCACCGCCAGCTCGTCCACCGCCACGTCGGTCTCCGACAGCGTGTTGGTCATGCCCATCACCTGCAGCATCACATACTGGGTCTGCCAATCCTTGATCGTCACCGTGTTGGTCGAATAGCCGAACCCGGAAACCGTGAGCTCCTGATACTTTTTCCACGCCGTCGTCCCAGGCGCGGCGGGCTCGCTGGCAGACCCCTTGCTGGAGGTCTGCAGATAGACGCCGAGCTTCTGGTCCGGAATCACCGATATAACACCCTTGTTACTGTTTGTTGTAGCCGGAGAAAAACGCCCGGGCGGAAGAGTCCAATTATCGATTTGCGTATTAAGATTATCTAGTACGGGAATCTCCGTTCCCGCGACAAGCTCTGCATTACTAGTTGTCGTCCATTTAGACACCGCCGAGAATTGGGCCTGACAATCCGCCGAAAGAAACCCGAACGTGCCAGTCCGCAGTGGCGTAGAAGAATCAAGATATCCGGCGGTAGTGAAAGGTTCATAGGTGCCAAGTCTGCAGCGGATACGAGTCCCGGTGCTTTCGTTATAGATACACATTTCAAGTGTAAACCCGAACGTCAGTGCATATTCATCCCTCTCGCTTGTTCGAAGCAACTCCGGAGTGCCGTTTCGCCATCTAAAGAGCTGATGTTTGATACGTTTGTCAGTTCCAGGAGCACTGGTCTGCCGGACTTGCGTCAACCGGTACTCGTAAAAATTATAAAGGTCACGATAGTAACCGATAACCGACATCGAAGGCTCTTCGGGCGATGTGCTAAAGGCCTTTGCCGTCACCTTGACCGAATAGTTGGACGATGTAAAACGCGTCCAATCGTACGCGATATCAGAATTGCTGGCCGGCTGCCCCAGCCGGTACTTGAAGGAGAGCTGTTTGATGCCGTCCGTGCGCGAGGCGACCGTGTTGTACACGTAGCCTAGTCCGAGCGAACTGTCGCCCCCCTTGAGGCGCAGCGCCTGGTTGCGGAACGCGCCGGGGCCCGGCCGGTTGTAGATATCCGCCTCCAGACGGTCGACCACGTACGCCGCGCTGCCCGCCATCCAGCTCCTCATCGTCAAGAAAGGCTCACGCGAATAAACGTTGGTCGAGGGAATATACAGATCAAAAAACTCCGAGTAGGTCGTCTCCGTGTTGACCGGCCACGCCTCGAAGGTGTTCTGGAAGCTCTGCTTGGCGCTCTGCCCGCTGCTCTCCGAGAATTTGTCGGCACGCGCGGGCCACGCGTTGAAATTCTGATACTCGGCCCGCCGGGCCATGTAGTCTTTGGTCTCCGTGTTCAGCGTCATCATGACGAAGCCGCCCGCATCCACCTTGACGCGGATCCGCCCCGACTCGTTCGTCTCCACGCAGACGCCGCCGTACGGCACACGCCCGACGACGCTCTGCGCCAGTTCGGTCCAGCACACGGTATCGGTCCTAAACGTGTCCTCTCCCGGCGCATACGCCCGGACCCCTTTGAAATACCAGGTGAGGTTCGTTTCCGCCGCCCCGACGGTAGGCACCATGCCCCGCCACTCGTTGTCGCCCACCAGCTCCATGGCCACGGCGTTCGTAAGCTCGTCGGCCACCACATAGACCGCGCCGTAGGGTGAACTGAACGGCCGCAGCCGCGCGTAGAACTCCCGGCCGTCCGGCTCGGACGCGCCGCCGCGCAGCGTGCGCGGCGAAATCCCGTCGGATTCGGACGCATACGGGTAGTTCAAGCCGGTATAATCCGGTGACTTGTAGCGGTAGCCGTCGAAGTCGCAGGTGAAGTAGTATTCCAGGTCGCCGACCTGGGTGTACGCGATGGTATTCGTCGTCTCGAACTGTTCACCATTGCCTTGCCCGATACCCGACCCGGCCACATAGGCCATCGTGTTGGTCCTCCAGGCGCCGATGCTCTGGTCGAGGTACCGCCACCGGTAAACCACCCTGACCGTCCGCTGGGACTGGTCGGTCGGCACGTTCATGTCCACGTTGTCGACCAGACACCGGATGATCAGGTTGGTGTTCACCGAGGGGTACCCCGGCTCGAAAACGCACTCCGCCTTCCGCACCACCACATCCGACGGCGGCGGCGACACCCGGATGTTGTCGATGACTGTGAAAGCCATGTCATAATTCGGATTTAGTGGATCGGGATAGGAAACCCCACCGTATGACCCTAACTCTCCAATACGTCGAATCATTAACTTAATAGGCCCCCTGTAATTTATCTTATTTTGGTACCGTAAAAAATCGTCAGCAGTAGGCAGAGCAAGAACAAAGTCATCAAAACTGTACCAATCGTATTTTAGATCCTCAGTTTCTGCGTCCAACATAATATTTGTAGGCCATCCTGTTTCGCTCATACTAATCATGTTTGTGGCGAAAGAGACGCTTATTCGAGTGGGTACATTAAAATCACTATTAATAACGTCAAAATATACGGCTCCTATCCCATTTGAGAACACAGGTGAATCAATAAACGAAGACAGATCGTTCCTAAGATTAGCAGCAAGATTGGTTTTAACACTTGTGTTTGGCGGAACCATTCTGGCGCCACTAACGCTAGCCACCGTACCATTTCGACATGATATAAAACGCCACCCCGACCTATGATAATGATTTGTTCCGGCTCCAAGATTCCTAGGGCCAGGAGCGGTTCCCAAAAGAGGCCCGTCATGTATCCATGTCGGCGTCGGCGCGTTATTGGTCAGGTTATAGTCGTTGAACATCAAGAACCGCTCCTCGGTCAGGGTCGTGGTCGGCGCGGCCATAACGCCGCCGTAAACCAGCGCCGCTGCGAGAAACACACACTCTCTCGAAAATCTATTCATCCTGGCGACTCCACTCTCTTGCGTCCGTATGAAAACCTCTCTCCGCTCCGCCTCGCCGGCACCGGTCACCGCATCTTCCTGCGCAAATCCGACTCGATCTCATCGCCGTTGCAGAGCTGTTCCGTCAATTCTTTCAAATCGTTGATATCGGCTTTCTCGGGCTGGATCAGCACGTCCACATGCCCGTCCGCGAACGCCACATGCGCGACATACCGCTTGCCCACCGGGTGATAGAACCCGAGAATCTCTTGCCGCCCGTTCTCCGAATAGCCGCGGATCTTGTTCTCCAAGACTCCGTCGATCGTCGCCAGTTCGCTGTTGCCCCCATTGTTGTCCAACGGAGGCATCTCGGCAAACAGCAGCAGGTTCCCGGCATTGCCCGACGCGGCAAGGCTGTCCATCGCTATTTGGCGCCACGTCGACAGTCCGCTCCCGTTGTTCCGATACCCGAAATAACTGTTCATCACATACGACCGCATCGCCGTTTTTGACTTCGTCGCCCGCAACAGGTTTTTATGCACGTCGCACACATACACCGACAGATCCTTGCCCACACGCTCCCACAGCACGCCGTTGGTGATCGACAGATACGCCTCTTTCCCGTTGCCGTAGGCCACCGCCTCCTTCATCGAGCCGGTCTGCGGATCTTTCGCCTGCCAACTGCCGGTTCCGGTCCAACCCACCCACCCCCTGCATTCGCTATAGCGGATCTCGTGCCGGCCGTTGATGTTCCGGGGCCAAGGATATTCGTAAGAACCCGCAAAAGGCATGAAACGGGTCTCGACGCCATGATTGATCGCCGCCTGCGCCAGATTCCGCAGATTCGCCTTGCACCGCACCGACTGACCCATCGACCGAGCCTTAGACACCTGCGTCGTCAGCGCCGCCGCCAGAATGCCAAGGATCGAAATCACGACCAACAGTTCAACCAGCGTAAATCCATATTTCTTCCTAAAAAGCATAACACTCCTCTGCCTTTTTTTAGTGAAGTATTATTCTCGCTTTTATCGACCGCTGTGGCAAGGGTTATTATGTCTCTTTTTTGGCTTGCGAAACACCCTGAAATCCGGTGAAATGTTCCGCAATTGTTTATCCCGTCGAAGGTTAGGAAGGAATCCTGTTTTATGCGTTGGTCGCGTTCGCTGGTTGCCACGTTGCGGGAGGACCCGCAAGAAGCCGAAATCGTCAGTCACAAACTCATGGTCCGGGCAGGTCTGATCCGCAAGCTCTCTGGCGGGCTCTACACCTTTATGCCGTTTGGACTGCGGGCCCTCCAGAAAGTTTCCCAAATCGTCCGGGAGGAGATGAACCGTGCCGGAGCCCAGG
>CAYZQL010000166.1:0-8923 GCA_964480555.1 uncultured Lentisphaeraceae bacterium
CTTTCGCGCCCGCGAACCAGGCGTTGGCATAGCACGGCACCTTGTCGCGCATCCGGCCGCCCAACAACCGCCACACCGGCACGTTCAGGCTCTTGCCCAGAATATCCCAGAGCGCGATATCCACCGCCGAGATCGCGCTCGTCAGCACCGGCCCGCCGCGCCAGTAGGCGTCGCGGTAGCTGCTGTGCCACAGAGCCTCGATGTCGCGGGGGTCCTTGCCGAGCAGGTCGCGCTCCAGCTCCATGCACGCCGAAACGATCGTGTGCTCTTTGTACTCCAGCGTGGCCTCTCCGACGCCGTACAGGCCCGGCTCATCGGTCAGGACTTTCACGAACACCCAGTTCGTCCGGTACGCGTTGCAAACAAACGTCTTGATTCCAGTGATTTTCATAAGACAGACTCCGAATCGTCCAACTCCCTCACTCAACCACACGGTCGCGCCGGAAGGTGAACAGCATTGAGCAGAAGATCGCCGCCGCGCCGAACACATAGGTCGCGGCCAACACGGTGAAACCGATCGTCATCCCCTGCGCCTTGCCATGCGCATCGCAGAGCTTCCCGATCAGAAACGGCGAGAGCGAGCCGATGAGAAACGCGGTCATGGTCATCAGCCCCACCGCCGTCGCGCGGTAGCGCGACTGCACCACGTCAAACAGGGAGGCATGGGTGTTGGCCTCGAACAGCCCGCGGAAGACGCCGTAGGCCGCCATCGCAACCCACGTCATGCCGACCTGGCTGGTCACGCCCACCCAGTAGATCATCGGCGCGCCCAGCAGCAGCGCCACGCCCTGAAGGCGCAGGCGGAAGGTCGGGCAGGAGGGCACCAGGCGGTCGGTGACGATCCCTCCCAGCATGATTGCGGCGAAGGCTGCCGCATGATGGTAGAACATCGCGCCCCCTCCCGCCTGAGTCAGCGTCAAGCTGAACTTGTGCTGGACAAAGGCCGGAGCCCAGACCACATAGGCGTTGTTGACGAACACGATCGCGCAGAAGCCCACCGTCAGCAGCAGCGCGCTGGGCGTGCGCACCAGAACGCGCACCGCCTCGCCGAACGTCGGCTTGCCGGCGCCCGCCTCTTCTTCGGCGCGCCCTTCCGTCTGCGGCGCGTCGCGCAGCCGGACAATGAACACCAGCCCCAACAGGACACCCACGGCACCGAACACATAAAAGGCCGAACGCCAGCCCCAGTTCTCGGCCACCCAGCCCGCCAGAAAACCGCTGCTCATCACCCCGATATAGAGCGCGGCCTGATGGATCGACAGCGCCATGGACCTGGTTTTTTTATGATAGGCGGCCAGCAGCGAATAGGCCGACGGCGCGTAAAACGACTCGCCGCCGCCGGTCGCCACGCTCCGGAAGGCCACCAGGCTGAACAGCCCGCGCGCGAAGCCCGTCACCGTTGTGGCGACGCTCCAGAAGAGCAGGCTGCACGTCACGATCCATTTGCGGCTGAACCGGTCGCCCAGAAAGCCGGCGACCGGCACCATCACCGCCAGCGTGATGAACAGACTGGTCCCCACCAGCCCCAACTCGCTGTCCGTCAGTCCCAACTCGCTTTTGATCGACGACAGCACCACGCCGAAGATCGCGCGGTCGGCCTGGTGGAAAAAGAACGCCGCCGACAAGAGCGCCAGCAGCTCCCATTTGTAATTTTTTGAAGAGCCCATTGTCTAACCCTTATAGGACCCATACGACCTATATGACCTATAGGTCCTATCAGTCAGTTATTCCTCTACCTATAACTTGAACGTTGAGCGTTAAGCGTTGAACGTTGGGTGTTCGCTTGAACTCTCAACTCCCAACGTTCAACTCTCAACTCTCAATTTAAGAAGTTACCCAGCCGTTTGCTCCGCGCCTCCGCGCGAGCCTCTCCCGTTCTACATGTCCACGTCGACCGGCATGTGCTGCGCGCTGCACCCCGCATCCACCACCAGCCGCTCGCCGCAGATGTTGCGCGACGCGTCCGAAGCCATGAACGCCACGGCCTGCGCGATGTCGTCCGCCGTCGCCTCGGCCCCGATCGGGCAGTTCAGGCGGCGGCGCTCGCGCGTCGCCTCCGTGATCTTCTCCCAGCGGTCCGTGAAAATGTAGCCGGGCGCCACCATGTTCACGCGGATGCCCTTGGGCCCGAGGTCGACCGCCATCGACCGCGTCAGCGCGTCGATGCCGCCCTTGCTCGACACATAGGCGGTGCGCTTGCGGATCGCCCGCATCGAAACGTTGGAGCCGAGGTTCACGATCACGCCGCGGCTCTCCTGCTTCAGCATCATCTTCACCGCCTCCTGCGACACCTGGAAGGTGCCCAGCAGGTTGGTCTTGATGACCGACAGGAAATACTCCGGGTCCATCTCCTCGAACGCCGGGCCGATCCCCTGGTGGCAGGCGTTGTTGACCAGGATGTCGATCCGCCCGTAGGCCTCGCGGATCTTCGCGAACATCGCCCGCACCTGAACGGTGTCGGAAATGTCGGCGGGCGTCTCGAGAAAACCGTCCAGCCCCATCTCGCGCAGGAACTGGGCGCCCTGCGCCGTGCTTTTCGGCGTCGACCCGCAGATGCACACCTTCGCCCCTTCGCGGATGAAGAGCGCGGCAATCCCGACACCCGTGTTCCGGCTCGCGCCGGTCACCAAAACCACTTTGTCTTTGAAACGCATGTCTGTCTCCTTATTTCGAATTCTTCGAGTTCATCGGTTTCTTCGAATCCATCGATGGTGTGTCACTTCGCGCTACGGATCTCATAAAGCCGGTAGCCGACCTCGCGGATGCCCGCGACGGTCTCGGGATAGGGGGTGTCACAACAGTCCACGAAACCGACCTGGAAATTCTCTCCGTCGAAACGGCCCGTCGTGGCCTGGTCGCCGAACTGGTGCCAGTGCACGCCCACCACGTTCGGGTGCTTGAGCGCCGACGTCACGTACTGCACATAGGTCCGGCCGCGCTCCGCCTGGCTCTCCAGCTTGACCAGCCCCGGATGGAACAGCCCGCGGTCCAGCGCCCCGAAATGGAATTCGCCGATCATCACCGGCTTGTCGATGTCCGCCGGCAGCTTGAAATCGCCGAGGTGCTTCGCGTAGATATTGAAGCTCACGAGGTCGCAGTATTTCGCGCCGACGCGCAGGGCGAACTCCGGACCGCGCCCGGCGAACCGGCACCCCATGTACAGCTTGTTCGGCGCGGCCGCCTTGAACTCCTCGCGGATGTTCTTGAAATAGGCGTCGGCGATCTCCAGCGTGAACGCCGCCAGGTCTTCGGCCGCGCGTGCGCCCGGGCGCCGCGTCGCCGTCAGGAAGGTCTGCCAGTCCGCATACGCCGAGCCCCATGCGGCGTTCAGCTTTTCAACCGCCCCGTACTTCGCCCGCATGCGCTTCTGAAACGCGATCTTGGCCGCCTGGTCGGCCGGAGACTCCAGCGTCCATGCGGCCAGGTCGGTCGGCCCGCCCCAGCTCAGCTCGTTGTCCACGAAAAAGCCGAAGCACCACGGATCGTCCATCTCCTGCTTGTGCTCGGCCATCAGCCGGCGCACGTCGGCGCGGAAGGAGGCGTCGAACGGGTCGCGGAAGGGCCACCAGCCGTCGTGGCTGCCCGCGAGCGGCTTCGACTTGAGCTCGAACCGGTCGGTGTAGGGCGTGCGGCCCATCAGGCAGATCTTCTTGTCCGAGCTGTTCGCGATGGTGTTCAGTCCCCAGCTCCGCAGGCGCACGTGCGCGAGGTCGGCGAACGTCTCGTAATAGCCCTCGCCGTATTTGCGGTAGCAGTTGGACGAGGAGAAGTCGTAGGTGCGCCGGATGTTCCGCTTCACGTAGTACGGGTAGAGCAGCTCGTCGCGCGTCGTGTAGAACTTCGCGAACGGCGTCCCCTCCGCCGGCAGGCCGGTGAAGTAGAACTCGCGGTTGTCCAGCGGCGTGAGGGCCGTCGAGGGCGTCACGCGCACCGGCCCGTGCGACCAGTAGAGGTAGCCTTCCGGATCGACCATCCACCACGTCCCGTCGATCTTCTCCACGCGGAAGTGGCCGGTCGCCTGGCGCTTCGGCCCGTCCGCCCAACCGCCGAATTTGCTCCAGCCCTTGGGGCCGGGATGCGCCGCAAGGTCGGCCTTCTCGCGCTCGCGCGCCGCGACGAGCTCCGCGTCGGAGTGAATCTTTCCCGGCCACTCTTTGTATTTGAACTGGCCGTACACGTCGATGAACGGGAAGAACTTCTCCGGGGGCAGCTTCATCCAAGCGGGCAGCTCCGGCCGACTCCCCGTGTGCGCGACGATGCGCTTCACGCCCCAACGCCAGTCCAGCTTGGGCTCTTTCATGTAGACCGCCACGCCGACCACCTTGGCGGCGTCCAGGTCGGCCACCACGCCCGTGGCCGTTAAAGGCCCGTTCCGCATGCCGCTCAGCTTGCCGGTGATCTCGCGCCCGTGCGGCAGGGCCGGCGGCAGGGTCACCTCGACGACGTGGACACCTTTTCCGTTGAGCTTCACCCGATCCACGAACACGCCCTGCGACTTGCCGGGGTCCGCATCCGGATTGTCGAGCCGCACCGTCAGCGGCAGCTCGCCCCGGCTCTCGCGGCAGGCCAGCTCAAACGTCACGCGGTTACATTTCGACACGTCCCACGCGCCTTTGATCCGCACGCCCGGATAGCCCGAGTTGCCCTGGGTCGCGACCTCCAGCATGCCGCCCTTCAGCTCGAACGTAGACGTCCCCCCGGCATGCGACGCCACCGCCGACTGCGTCGTCACGGCCGCATCGAACAACACGACCTCGCCGGCGGTCGCCGCCAAAACCCCGACCGCCGCAGCCACAAATAGCCTGTTTCTCATCGCCCGTTCTCCTTAAACCGTGACGCTCATTATAAAGGCCCGCCCCCTCGCAAACAATCTCGATCATGCGAACTCGACCCTCGATTTTACGAACAGCGAACGGGGCGGCGAGGCGGCGCCGAGCCATCCCTTCGCACGGCCCGCGCGCGGCTCACCACCGCAAGACATTCACCTCTCCTTGAAAGGCCCATTGCTCAGCTTCGCCAACAAGCCCCGAGCGCACCGGACTCTCACGGACATACAGCCATTTCTCGTGATAGTGTTCACCGCTGCGCACCTGAGTGTCCCAACAATCCGACTGCCAGCGCCAGCACCGTGCCGCTTCCGTTCTGGAGGGCGAGGCTGTGCCGAGCCGCTTCGATATCCGTTCTTTCAGGTACTGTGCCCACCGTCGGATACCGACCATCGGACGCCGCGCCGGAGCACAAAACAGATGGACGTGGTCGGGCATGATGACATACCGACCGACAAGCCACGCATCAGCGTCACGGCACGCCTCTAAAAAAGCAGTATGGAACCAATCCGACGCCAGATGATCCCCGCGCGGTTGGACGGTAAGCGTCACAAACAGGATAACCGGCCTATCATGACGCTCTACCGGCGGCACATGTGCGAGCCGCTTCCGTTGTGGCAAATCCGTTTGACTCATGTTCATCTCCGCGCGTGCGGCTCACCGCAGGTTCGCCCTCCACCATCACCCTTCACACGCGACTTCCCGTACTCTGGGGAGCGAGGCTGCGCCGAGCCGCCTTACCTCCGCCCAGGTCACTCCACCATCTCAAACAGCGCCGTGTCGGGCGTCGCGAAGGTGTAGTGGAACCGCCGCTCCGCCACCGGGATCACCTGCCCGGTATAAAGCTCCCGCACCTCCCGGCACGCCGCCGGCAGCGTGACGGTCCGCCCGCCGCCCTTCGCCACATGGATCGCCACCAGCCGTTCGTTGGCGTACACCGGCACCGCATCCTCGCAATAGAGCTTCACGCCCGCTGCGGCCGCCACCCGGCGCAAGGCCTGCGGCGTGACCGCGTCAAAGTCCGGCAGGTACACGGCCGTCCACCCGTCGCGCGGGGTCGCCTTGACCTCCTTGGTTTTAAACGGCACCCCGGCCAGCTCCTTCACCCGCCCCGCGTCGAGGCTCTTGCCGTCGCTGATGCCCGGCGCGTAGACAAACACGACGGAGCGGTTGCCGGCGAGCGCGAACTTCGTGAGCGTCTCCCGCTTTTCCGGCGTCACCTCGAAAAGCCCCGGGAAAACAAGCACCTTATAGGGCGTCAGATCGGCGCGCGGCAGGTCGTTGAACGAGAAGACCTCGAAGGGCGCCCCCAGCCGGTTCAGCGCGTTGCGCGTGCCCTGGTAGATCTTGGGCACCGCGGGATGCTGGTCGTTCAGCAGCCGCGCGCTTTGGGGATCCACCACCAACGCCACTTCGGCGCGGCTCTTCAGCGGCAGCGCGGCGAAGTCGTCCCACAGCTTTTTGCTCCGCGCGACCACCTTCATCGTCTCCGGCGTCTTGAACACCCCGCCCCACATGTCGAAGCACCAGAGCGAGGCCTGGTTGACGATGGCCAGCGCGAACTCGCGCTTCAGCCCGGCGTCGGTCTCGGCCTGATCCTTCCACGGCACCATCCACCCGATCGACACAAATTCGTCGAGCGCGCAGTTGTAGGTCGGCGTGCGGTGGTCGATCTCGTGCAGGAAGCCCTTGCCGTTGAGCCTGCGCGTGCCGTTCGGAACCATGAACCCGCTGCCGCCCCCCATCGGCCGGTCGCCGTAGGTGCCGGGACTGATCAGGAAGTCGATGTCCGCCGACGCGTAGAGCCGCTCGTATTCGAGGTGGCCCGCCCACACCAGGCGCGACCCCGTCAGCTCCAAGACGTAGCCGAAAAACATGCCGATCTGCCGGTGCCGGGGAATCCGCGCACGCGTCTTCGCGGCGAACCCGAGCACCGCGTCCACGACCGTGTCGCCCGTGAACTGGGCGTAGTCGATCACGTCCCGCTCCGAGGCGGGATCGCGGATCAGCCCCTCGAACGCGGCCCGGTCGAGCCGCTCCAGCGCGGGCACCGGCACCTCCGCTTTGCCGTGTGCCCGGAGCCACGCCTTCCAGGCTTGCGTCTTGGCGCGCCCGGCGACGCCGCGGCTGTAGTCCATCCACTCGTCCGTCTGCCCGCCCGCCAGAAGATACGCCTTCACCCGGTCGCCGTAGCGCGCCTCCATGTGGCCGACGACCGCTTCAAGATACTCGCCCGTCGCCTGACGCCACGCCGGATTGGCGCAGGCGCAGCTCAGCATGGTGAAGCTCTCGCACTCGGCGCTCTGCCCCCGCAGCGACAGCTGCCGCTGGAGCCAGACCGGCGTGTTGAGGTCGACCATGCAGATGAAGGTCGCGTTGCTGTTCACCGCGAGCACGTCGTCGTACTGCCGGTCCAGCGAGGCGAAATCGTATTTGCCGAACCAGCGCCAGACCGGCGGATACTTCGAGTAGGGCTTGCCCAGCGAGTTGTCGGTGTTCGCGGCAAAGATGCAGACGGTGTCGACGCCCGCCTCTTTGAACTGCCGCATGGCCTCGAACTCCGGCCAGAAGGAGCGGTAGGAGAACGCGAGCGGCCGGCCGGCCCCGCCGGCCGCGCCGTCGCAGGCCGCCAGCACCGCCATTGCCAGAATAAACCGCCTCAGCATCTGCCCGCCCTCCCCGCCCGTAAAACGTTAAGGCCCCAGCAGCGGCTGGACCGACAGCAGTTTCCTGTCGGTGATGAAGGCCGGCGCGTCGTACGCCGGGATGTCTTTGAACACCACCACGCCGCCTTCGGCCACGACCTTCTCCTTCGGGATTTCATAAACCCCGCCTGAAACCGTATCCACCCAGACCGGCTCGGCGAACGCGCCCCCCTTGACCGTCAGGGTCGCACTCACCGTATCGTTGCGGTTGGAGGGCACGGCGCCCTTGTCCCAGAAGACGCAGACCTGCTGGCCGCTCTTGATGTCCCGGTGGCCATAGACCGCCAGCGGCCTGGCGCACTGAACCTCGCACGGATAGTCCGGGATCAGCTCCAGGTCATCGTTGAAGACCGAGACCACGTTCTGCACCGCGTAATAGGCCAGCTTCACCTTGAGCACCTTGTGGCCTTCCGCGGCGCCCGCCGTCTTCAGCAGCCCATAGCGCACGAGCCCGTTGTGGAAGGAGGTCGTGCGGTAGTCGAGATCCGCCGCCGTGAAAACCTCGGAGTCGGCCCCGTTGCCGAGGTCGCCCAGCATCCGGCGCGTGTCCCACTTCGCCTGCGTCAGCTCGGTCCACGGATATCTGCTCAACGCGCCGGACGGGCACCACTCCGACTGCGTGCCGCATTCGCCCTGCCACAGCTTCATGTCCGGCGCATGCTTGGCCACGACAGCCTTCGCCTTCAGCACGCCCGCGTTGTGGTCGTCGGGGTTGCGCGTATAACCGTGATAGACTACCCAGTGGAAGAGGTCGAGCTTGTTGCGCTCGGACAGCGTTTTTACGAAGTGCTCAATGTAATCGATTTTGGGCCCGCACAGGACCAGCCCGCCGATGCGGGCGTCCGGAATCACGCGCTTGACGATCTCGGCCGTGCGGATGTTGAACTCGGTCACGCGCTCGGGCGTGTGCTCTTTGTGCCCGTCCGGCTCGTTCCACATGCTCCAGTCGCGCACCTTGCCCTTGTAGCGCTCCGCCATCTTCTCGACCCACGTGTCCCACGCCTTCAAGCCCTCTTCCGACTTCGGGAACCCGCCCGAGAGCGTGCGCCCGCCGCCGCCGGGGTAGGCCGGGTTGCCGTAGCTGGTCTCCAGCCAGATCTCCAGCCCGCGCGACCGCGCGTCGTCGATGATGTGGTCGAGCCAGGCGAAGTCGTAGATGCCGGGATCCTTCTCGGTCCGCGCCCAGCCGCCTTGCAGCCGGATGCGCCGGATGCCCAGCGCGGGAAGGTACTCTTTGAACGCGTCGTAGTCCGAATACTCGCGGTCGATCGTCTCGCACCCGAGCGTCCAGCGCGACGAGCCGATCTCGCTCACGCCTTTCGGCGCCAGCGTCCCGATCCGCTTCAGGCCCGGATCGAGCGTCGTCTGCACGCGCGTCGCCGTGTTGTCGAT
>CAYZQL010000167.1:0-8923 GCA_964480555.1 uncultured Lentisphaeraceae bacterium
GTTGCTCGGCGGCGAGATCCACGCGGCAAGCGACTGGGGCAAAGGCAGCGTCTTCGCGCTGACACTGCCCCGGAAAAAAACGGAACATGAACCTTGTCTTGGGGAACCGGAAAAAGGGACGCCCCGGTGACGAAGAGCCGGCACAGGGTTCTGTCATGTTGCAAAAGGAAACAAAAGCGTGTAACGTATAAGCGTTGGGCGGTGCGTGACACTGTCGCGTGACACTGTCGCGTGACACGTGGGCTGATGATCCGCTTAAAAACGAGGCAACCCGGAAGCGCCATGATCCTACTACCCCCCCTTACACGGGCGATACTGCGAATCATCCTGCCCTACGTCGTGTTGGCCGGATTGTGGATTCTCCTGTCCGACAGGCTGTTAGGTTTCCTGCCGCTCGACGCCGCCGCACTCACGCAGTGGTCCATTTATAAGGGGCTGGCCTTTGTGCTTATCACGGCGTTGCTGTTGTATACCCTGCTGCGTGCCGAACTCGGCGCCCGCATGTGCGACCAAGCCGCGCTCTTGCAAAGTGAGGAGCGGTTGCGGCTGCTCGGAGACAATCTGCCCGACAGCTACGTTTACCAATACACCCACGACAAAGACGGCACCCCGCGCTTCCTCTACCTCAGCATCGGCGTGGAACGGCTGCACGGGATCAAGGTCGAGGATGTGTTACGCGACGCAGGTCTGTTGTATCGTCAGATCGACCCGGATCAGTTGCCCGCGCTTCAGGCGGCGGAGTCGGCCAGTCGTCGCAATCGGACCGACTTCATGATGGAGATGCGGATGCGCCGCGCCGACGGTCAATGGCGCTGGATGCGAGTTTGTTCACGCCCTCGCTGCATCGGCGAAGGACAGCTTGTGTGGGACGGTGTGGCGACGGACATCAGCGGGCGCAAGCAGACCGAAGCGGCGCTCCTCGAACTGAACGTCCTTTTGGAACAGCGCGTTGCCGCGCGCACCACGGAGTTGGCGGCCGCCAAAGAAATCGCCGAAACGGCCGACCAACTCAAATCTGCCTTTCTCGCAACCATGTCTCACGAGTTGCGCACCCCGCTCAACTCGATCATCGGGTTCACCGGCATTCTCCTGCAAGAGCTTGCCGGCCCCCTGAACGCGGAACAGCGCAAACAGCTGACCATGGTCCGTGACAGCTCGCGCCACTTGCTGGACCTGATCAACGACGTGCTCGACATCTCCAAGATCGAGGCCGGACAACTGAAGATACACCGCGAACCGGTCGACGTGCGCGCCTCGATCCTGAAGGTCGTCGGCCTCGTGAAGCCTTTGGCCGAAAAGAAGAATCTCACCCTCAACGTGGCTCTTGCGCCCGCAGTCGGCCCCCTGTTCAGCGACCCGCGCCGCATCGAGCAGATTTTGCTGAACCTCCTCAACAACGCCATCAAGTTCACCGAAAAGGGCACCGTCACACTCACGGCGGGCCTCGCTCAGGCAGCGCTGCGCATTTCGGTCGAAGATACGGGCATCGGCATCAAACCGGAGGACTTGAGCAAGCTGTTCGTGCCGTTCCGGCAAATCGATTCCGGGTTGTCGCGGCAACACGAGGGAACCGGACTCGGGCTGGCCATCTGCCGACGGCTGACGGAACTGCTCGGAGGAGAGATCCACGCGACAAGCGACTGGGGCAAAGGCAGCGTCTTTACGCTGACACTGCCCCGCGATGAATCGGAGGTCCTATGAATGCCACCATCCTGCTCATCGAAGACAACGAGCAGAACCGTTACCTCGCCACCTTTCTGCTTGAGAAGAACGGGCACACCGTCATTCCGGCCTGCGACGGTCCGCAGGGCATCGAAGCGGCAGGACGCCTCCTGCCGCACCTGATCCTGCTCGACATCCAACTGCCCTCGATGGACGGATACGCCGTCGCCCGCGCCCTGCGCAACAACCCGGCGCTCGCAGACACCCCCGTCGTGGCGGTCACCTCGTATGCCATGCCGGGCGACCGGGAAAAAGCGCTCGCGGCAGGCTGTAACGGCTACGTCGAGAAGCCGATCAACCCCGACACGTTCGTTGCCGAAATTGAGCATTATCTGAATCATCATGGGAAGGGGCACGCACATGAAAACTAAACGGATTCTGATCGTGGATGACAAACATGAGAACCGGTACCTGTTGCGCACCCTCCTGCAAGGCCATGGCTATGAGGTGGAGGAGGCCTCGCACGGGAAAGAGGCGCTGGAACTCGCCCGGCAGAAAGCGCCGGACCTGATCATCTCCGACATCCTGATGCCGGTCTTGGACGGGTTCGCCCTGTGCCGCGAATGGAAACGGGACGCGCGTTTGAAAACCGTCCCGTTCATTTTTTATACGGCCACCTACACCGATGACCGGGACAGGGAATTCGCGCTCAGCCTCGGTGCGCAGCGGTTCATCATCAAGCCCGAAGAGCCCGACGCGTTCTTAGGCATCATCATCGACGTTCTCCGTCAGGTCACTGCGAAGCAGGCCTCCGGGGCCCAGCCTGCGGCAGATTCCCTCGCACGACCGCCCGACGAGCTTCAGAACGGCAAGGAGCACGTTTACCTGAAGCAGTACAACGAGGCTCTAATCCGAAAGCTCGAAGGCAAGATGGAAGAGCTGGAGCTGTCCAACCGCAGACTGGAACACGACATCGCCGAGCGCAAGCGGACCGAGGAGGCTCTGCACGAGAGCGAACACCACTTCCGAACGCTGGCGGACTCCGGCATGGCCCTGATCTGGACCGCCGGAACAGACAAGAAATGTAATTATTTCAACAAGCGCTGGATGGAGTTCACGGGGCGCACACTGGGCCAAGAACTGGGCGATGGCTGGACAGAGGGCATCCACCCGGATGATTTTGCGCGCTGCGTACAGACGTATTCTGACGCCTTTGACCGGCAAGAAACCTTCAGCATGAACTATCGTTTGCGCCGGCACGACGGCGAATATCGCTGGCTCCAAGACGTCGGGACACCCCGTTACGATACGAAAGGCACCTTCCTCGGGTATATCGGACACTGCCTCGACATCACCGAACTCAAGAATAACGAAAAGAGCAGCCAACAGCAACTCGACGAACTGCGCCGCTGGCACACCGCCATGCTCGGCCGCGAGTCGCGCATTCTCGAACTCAAGGGCGAGGTGAACGAACTGCTGACAAAAGCCGGGCTGCCCATCAAGTATGAAAGCGCAGGGAGTCCCGAAGCAGCTCAGGCCTCAGAGACTCTACGTTCCCGTGGGAACCCGGTGTGACTGTGCAACACGATAGACCTCATCACACTAGCGACGTGAAGACGGCCTCTGCGACCGTCTTCACAAAGTTTATCCTTTTATCAACTGACGGATTGTTAATACGTCCATCTTTGGTAAGATTGATGATCAACAAATGAATGTTCCACACATCTTGTTTGCGGGGCTCTTATTGCTCCTCAACGCCTTGCCTTCGGCATGGGCGGCGAGCGGGACGGATGTTTCTGCCCCAGCACCGGCCACGGCACCGATCCTGGCCGGGTGCGAGCCCGACTACCCGCCTTACTGCAAAGTCCATCCGGACGGGAGCGCGGACGGGTTCTCGGTGGAACTCCTTCGGGCCTCGCTCAAGGCCGTGGGACAGGACGTCACCTTCAAGACCGGGCCTTGGTCGGTCCTGAGACAGGAACTGGCAGACGGACATCTCCAAGCGCTTCCGCTGGTGGGCAGGACCGGGGAACGGGAGGCGATCTATGACTTCACTTTCCCGTATCTCGCCATGCACGGCGTCATCATGGTCAGAAACGACACGCAGGGCATCCACGTCCCCGCCGATCTCAAGGGCAAAAGGGTCGCCGTCCTGCAGGGCGACAATGCCGAAGAGTTTCTCCACCGGATCAACGTCGGCGCGGTGATTGTGCCGATGTCCTCCTTCGAGACCGCGCTCCGCGAACTTTCCGAAGGCAAACACGACGCCGTTGTCATCCAGAAACTGCTGGCCTTTCAACTCGTACAGAAGAACGGCCTTAAGAACCTCAGAGCCGCCGGCCCGCCGCTCAAAGACTTCATGCAAAGCTTTTGCTTCGCGGTCCGCAAAGGCGACACCGGCCTGCTGGCCGCATTGAACGAGGGATTGGCCATCGCCATGGCCGACGGTACGTTTCGGTCACTCTATGCCAAATGGTTCACCGAACTTGAGGAGCTGAGGCGGACGAGAGCCCACCTTGTGATCGGCGGAGACGCGAATTGCCCGCCTTACGAGTTTCTTGACGAAAACGGCAAGCCGACGGGTTTCAGCGTTGAACTCACGCGCACATTGGCCCGACACATGGGCCTCTCTGTC
The DNA here is from genome assembly GCA_964480555.1 of uncultured Lentisphaeraceae bacterium. Classification (GTDB taxonomy): domain Bacteria; phylum Verrucomicrobiota; class Kiritimatiellia; order RFP12; family UBA1067; genus CAYZQL01. The sequence continues at coordinate 4,298 of CAYZQL010000167.1, forward strand.
GAATTCCGGCTCGGGCCTTGGAACGAGGTACGGAAAGGCTTCGAGTCCGGAATCCTCGAAGTGGTCCAGTCGATGTACTATTCCGCGGAGCGCGAAGCGACGTACGACTTCTCGCCCACGCACACCGCCGTGCCGTATGGGATCGTCACGCGCAGGAACACTCCGGCACTGACCGACATGGACGATCTGAAAGGCAAGTCCATTCTCGTCATGGCCGGTGATATCATGGAGGACTTGGCCAAGAAGCAAGGATATGGCGCGCAGCTTGTGACAGCCTCCTCACAAGAAGAAGCTCTGCGAAAACTGGCCGACGGAGAACACGACTGTGCACTCGTGGCCAAGATTCCCGCGCATTATTGGATCAGGAAAAACGGCTGGCACAACCTGCGGGTACCCAGCAGCGCCGTGCTCTCGGCCGAATGCTGTTATGCGGTCCTTCCCGACAACACAGACCTGCTGCCCCAATTCTCGGCGGGCTTGGCGACCTTGAAAGAAACGGGAGAATACCGGAAGATTCAGGCCAAGTGGCTGAGTCCCTACGAAAAACCGGGCCTCAGCTTTAAGACGGTCCTGGCCTATTTCTTGGCTGCGGTCACGCCACTGCTCCTTCTGCTCGGCGTCACCTTGTTGTGGTCCCGCTCGCTCCAGCGACTGGTATCCAAAAGAACCCGTGAACTTCTGGATGAGGCGGCCGAGCACAGACGGGCAGAAGAGCGGGTACAAGCGGCGCTGTCGGAATCGCAGCGGCTGCTCGAAGAGGCCGACAACTCGCGCAAGGCCCTGCTCAGCGTGATCGAAGACCACAAGGCCGCCGAGAATCTGCTCCGAAAGAGCGAAGACACGTTCCGAAGCCTTTACGAATCCATGAGCGAAGGCGTGGCCCTGCACCAGTTGCTCTATGCCCCGGCAGGCAATGCCGTGGATTATGTGATCGAGTCCGTCAACCCGTCCTACGAGGCGCTGCTCGGGCTGAAAAAGGATGACGTGCAAGGTCAGAGAGCCTCCACCGTGTACGGAACACCCTCGGCTCCCTATCTCGACATGTACACCAGCGTGGTCGAAACCGGAATCCCCGTGCGCTTCGAGGCCATGTTCGAGCCCCTGCGAAAATCGTTTTACATCTCGGTGACCTCGCTCGGCAAGGGACGCTTCGCCACCGTGTTCGAAGACATCACCGAGCGCAAGAAGGCCGAAGCGGAGCACAACCGGCTGATGGCCGCCATCGAGCAGTCCGGAGAGATCATCGTCATCACCGACGCCAAGGGGATCATCCAGTATGTGAACCCCGCGTTCTGCACGGTGACCGGCTATTCCCGCGAAGAGGCGGTGGGGAAAAAGCCGAGTATCCTGAAGAGCGGCCAGCAGGACGCGGCCTTCTACAAAACGCTGTGGACGACCTTGTCCAGCGGGAAAACATGGCAGGGCCGCTTCGTCAACAAACGCAAGGACGGTGCCCTCTACACGGAAGAGGCGACCATCTCCCCCGTGCTCGACGCGACGGGCGAGATCGTCAGCTACGTGGCCGCCAAGCGCGACATCAGCGAGCACCTTCAGCTCTCGGAACAGCTGCAGCAGGCGCAGAAAATGAAGTCCGTCGGACGGCTGGCCGGCGGTGTCGCGCATGACTTCAACAACATGCTGAGTGTGATCCTCGGCAGCACCGAACTGGCCTTGGGCGGAGTCGACCCGTCCCAGCCGATTTTCTCTGACCTGCAGGAAATCCGCAAGGCGGCCGAGCGTTCCGCCGCGCTGACCCGACAGCTGCTGGCCTTTGCCCGCAAGCAGACCGTGTCCCCCGTCGTGATCGACCTGAACGACACGTTGACCGGCATGATCATGATGTTGCGGAGGCTCATCGGCGAAGACATCGATCTCGCCTGGCTGCCCGGCAGGGAGGTGTGGCCGGTCAAGATGGACCCTTCCCAGATCGACCAGATCCTGGCGAATCTTGCGGTCAACGCACGCGACGCCATGACCGACACCGGCAAGCTCACCATCGAGACCAGCAACCTGACCGTCGACGCCGCCTACTGCGCCAAACACGTGGAATCCCTTCCCGGCGACTATGTGCTGCTCGCCGTAAGCGATAACGGCCGCGGGATAGACAAAGACGCGCAATCACACCTTTTCGAGCCCTTCTTTACCACCAAGAAAGTCGGATGCGGCACGGGTCTGGGACTGGCAACCGTGTACGGTATTGTCAAACAGAACCACGGGTTCATCAATTTCTACAGCGAACCCGGCCACGGAACAACCTTTAAGATCTACCTTCCCCGGCAGATGGGGAAAGCCGAGAAGCCCCCCACGCCCAACAAAAACGAGCCGATCCAGCGGGGAAGCGAGACCATCCTGCTCCTCGAGGACGAGGTCGAAATTTTGAAGGTCAGCAAAACCATGCTGGAAAAACTGGGATACCGCGTGCTGGCCTCCGCCGTTCCCGGCGAGGCGATCAGTCTGGCGGAACAACACGCCGGCCAGATCCAGCTTTTGCTGACTGACGTGGTCATGCCTGAAATGAACGGCCGCGACTTGTCCAAACGACTTCAACTCCTGATCCCGAATCTCAAGTGCCTCTTCATGTCCGGCTACACCGCCAATGTCATCGCCCATCAGGGCGTGCTCGACAAAGGCGTGTCTTTCATCCAAAAACCCTTCTCACTGAAGGCTCTGGCCAGCAAGGTGCGCGCCGCGCTGGACAGCAAGTGAGGTCGTCTTTTCTTTATTTTGTCAATCCCCATGCTTGACGGGCCGGACCGTTTGTTAAACAATAAAAAGCCGTAACGGTTCAGATGGATTCGGCTGCAAACGGCCGGGCAACACCGTGCGGCCATAACCGAGGTCCGAATGGGTATCGTCATCGACCATGAGGCGCGCAAGCGCGGCATCATTGCCAAATCGATCCAGCTCTTCTCCGAGCAGGGGTATGACGGAGTGACGTATCAAAAGATCGCCGACAGCTGCGCGATCGCGCGGACCACCCTTTACAAGTACTTTCACAGCAAACGCGAGATTTTCAGCTACGCCATCTGGGATGTCGCCAACCTCCTGATCGGGAGGTATGCGGAAATCCTCTCCTCCAAGACCAGCGCGGTCAACCGCCTCGACCGCGTCATGCACGCGGTCCTGCAGCTCCTCTTCGAGCAGCGCGTGATCCTGACCGTGATTCTCGATTATGTCCTTGCCGCGCAACGCGCGGGACACAACATGGAGAAGTCGATCACGCGCCACACCATCGGCTTGCGCCGCATCCTCCACCGGCTGGTCGTCGAAGGCATCCGCAAAGGCGAGTTGCGCAAAGTGAATGCCACGCTCGCCACCGAACTGCTCTATGCGCAGATGGAGGCCGCCATCCTGCGGCTGACCGTCAGCCAGAACGCAGACTACGATGAGATCGCGACCATGATCCACCAGACCCTCGAAAACCTCAAGGCCCCCGCAGCCTCAGCCCGAGCCCGCCCATGCCCCTGAACGCAATGACCCGCCTGCTCCTCCCGCTGTCGCTCAGCATCGGCGCAGGGCTCCTGTGCGCCGACGACGGGGAGGTGCGCTTCAAAACCAAGGCTTACACGCCCCGCGGCACCGCGAGCGACCAGGTGTACCGCGCCCCCGCCTACACGCCCTCTGACGCGCAGCGCTCCGCCGGCGCCACGCTCGACACGCCCCGTGCCGGCAACGCCTGGCACCTCTTCAGGCCGAGAGACTCCGGCAAGGCGGCCCAACGCCTGCACGACGCGCCCGCGCTCGACAACGAGGCCTATTCGCAGCAGAAAAGCATCCGCGTCCCCTCCATCCGCACGGCCCCCGGCAGCATCGCCGAGCGGCAACCTTTCGAAGCGGCCGACAAGAAGCTCAGCGACGCCGGCTATCAGGCGCGCGAGCCGTCGCGTGATAAAAACCCGCTGCTGAAACCGCGACAGGGCATCAAGGAGCCCGAGTGAGCCCCCCTCTCCCACCCTCCGCCTGGAGCCTCCTCCCCTCCGAATGGAAGCCCCTCTGCAAAGAACTCGGCCTGCCTGCCTTCCGCAGCGAACAGATCGTCACCGGGCTCTACCAGAATTTCGCCCAGTCGTGGCAGGAGCTCACGACCCTGCCCGCCGGCCTGCGCGACACCCTGGCCGAACGCCTTTCGCTCACGCCCCTTGAAACGGTCCACATCCACGACTCCGCCGACGGCGTCCGCAAGCTCTTGCTCGCGTGCGCCGACGGCGAGCGCATCGAAACCGTGCTCATCCCCTCGAAAGACCGCGTCACCCAGTGCATCTCCACACAGGTAGGGTGCGCCTTCGGGTGCGCCTTCTGCGCGAGCGGCGCGGCCGGCTGCGTGCGCGACCTGACCGCCGGGGAGATCGTCGCGGAAGTCATGGCCGCCTGCCACCTCATGCGGGCATCCGCCGTCCTCCCGTCCCCCAGGCCCGGAGCCAAGCCCGCCCTTCCGCGCCCCGGCAACATCGTCGTCATGGGCATGGGAGAGCCCTTCGCGAACTACGACAACGTGCTCCGCGCCCTGCGCATCCTCAACGACCAGAAAGGCGTCAACATCGGCGCGCGCCACATCACCCTCAGCACCTGCGGCGTCGTGCCCGGCATCCGGCGCCTGGCCGAAGAAGGCCTGCAGTTCGAGCTCTC
>CAYZQL010000168.1:0-8884 GCA_964480555.1 uncultured Lentisphaeraceae bacterium
GCCTGCCACACGCGCTCGGCGAGTTCGCGGCTGCCCTGCACGGCCCCTCCGATCTCGGCGAGGTGCTCGTCCCAGGGGACACACACGCCGGGCTGGCGTCCGGCCGTTGCCGCGGGTCCCGCCGTCGGCGTGACGGCCTCGGGGGCGACGCGCAGCGGCTCCGGCGGCAGGTCGGGCGCGCCGTAGCCGCCGAACTCGTGCGCGGCCGCGATCAGCGCGCGCATGTTTTCGGGCGTCGTGTCGTTCTGCATGATCGCGCTGGCGTCCATGATGTAGCCGCCCTCTTTGCCCACCGTCTCGATCAGCGTCCTCACCTCTTGGCGCACCTGCTCGGGCGTGCCGATCGCCAGCGTCACGTTGTTGACGCCGCCGCTCAGCGCGAACTTGTCGTGCAGCTTGCGGTGGGTCAGCAGCGGGTTGCCGCGGTCGATGTGGTAGACGATGCTGCGCTCCGGCAGCTCGCGGAAGGCGTCGAGGTGCGCGTCCCAGTTCCCCTCGGCGTAAAACAGGGTTTGGTGCCCGTTGCGCCACAGCTCTTCGATCAGCGGTTTCACTGTGGGCCAGTAGTGCGAGGCGAACTGGTCGGGCCGCACAAAGGGCACGCAGCCGCGGTGCATCCAGTAGCCGATCGGGAGTTGCGAGGCGGGGTCGGCCGTGGCGGCCGCCACCCAGTAGAGGTGCGGCATCAGCGCCTCGCATGCCTTCAGCACTTTTTCCGGTTGCTCGATCATATCCATCGTGAGTCCGATGTATCCGCGCAGCTTGTCGCCCAGGATGTCGAACGGTGCCTTGAAGATGCCCGCGATCGCGCCGGGCATGCCGACCTCGTTCCGGAGCCGCGCGCAGTGCGGCCCGAAGGCGTTGAAGTACTGCGTCATCGCCATGGCCGCGTTGACCAGCGCCACGTTGTGGCGGAAGGTCACAGGCTCGCCCGCAGCGGCGATCTTGCGCGACGCACGCGGCAGCCAGACTTCGTAAAGGAACGCCGTGGGATCGTCGATCAGCCGGTCGTACTCGTCCTCGCGCATGAACGCGCCGTGCTCCGGAGGCTCGCGGTACTGGAACCCGTTGTCCGGCGGCACGTCCACCCCCGGCACGCCATAGTATGTCACCTCTGCCGCATCCGTGATTCCGGTCCAGACATACACCATGCTCGCGGGCACCGCGTCCCAGTCGTAATCCTTGCAGCACCGGATCATCGCCTCGAACGCGTCGGGATAGTGCTGCGTCAGCTGCTGGCACGTATAGCCCGCGTGCCGCCCCGTGAACTCCGCCGCGAACGGCCGCACCGGCACGCGGTCGGGACGCTTGTTGTTCAGCGCCGTCACGAACCGCCGCAGCCGCGCCTGGTATAGCGCTTCGATCTCTTGACTCATAGTGTTCTCCCTCTTACCTCAGCGGACGACACGGAGGTCGTCCCTCCATTGCCGAAAAGTAGGCGGTTTCACAAATTTAGAGGGCCGGGCGCTGTCCCGGCCGATAGGGGTTGACCGTTTCAGCAGAATCGACACTCGACTCACGACTTACGAGAAGATCTCCCGGCGGCTAGCTCTTCAGCCTTTCCAGCTTGCCGTCCAGCCGCTCGCTGTCCTTCAGCGTCTCCTCCCACGTCACCAGCTTGCCGGTATAGGCCGCCTTGCGGCCCATGATCGTGACGAGGCAGCTCTGCACGCTGGGCGACACCGTCGCGTTGGCGAAGTCTCCCTTCGTGACTGCCGTGTAGAACGCCGCGATGTTGTTGGCCGCGCCTTCGACGTAGATCTGCTTCGTCGCGCCCCCGCGGTAGAAGTTATCGCCGCGGATCATCACGTTCCCGCCGTAGTTGGTCTCCAGCACGCCCCGGGTGCCGAAGATGCGGCACACGATCCCGTCGGGCGTCGTGCCGTGCCCCTCGAACTGCCGCGAGCTAAAGGACATGCCCACGTGGTTCGGATACTGGTAGTGCAGCGTGAAAGTGTCCCAGCAGTCGCCGACATCGACGCGCACCTTGCGGCCGCCCGTGCCGAACGCGTGCAGCGGCGGCTTCTGATGCACCCAGTTCATCACGTCGAGCACATGGATGTTCTGCTCGGTGATGATGTCGCCCGAAAGCGCCTTGTCGAAAACCCAGTTGCGCACGCGGCCCTCGATGCCCTCGGCCGGCGGCTGGATGTTCAGCCGCCCGCAGTGGTAATAGGCTTCGCCGAACGCAAACGCGCCGATCGCGCCACCATGCACCCGTTTGATCGCCTCTTGATAGAAGGGCTGTGCCCGCGTCTGGAAATCGACCAGGAAGCACAGCTTTTTGGCCGTCGCCTGCTGGCCGCTGGCCTCAATGGACTGGCATCCCGGAACGTCCACTGCGACCGGCTTGGCCACGTAGACGTGTACGCCGGCCTCGACGGCCGCGGCGGCCTGCTCGGGGTGGAAGTACGGCGGCGATGTGATAACAAGGGCGTCCGGCTTCACCTCCAGCGCCCGCTTGTATCCGTTCAGGCCCGAGAAGCGGCGCCCCGCAGGCACCCCGTACGCATCGCCCAGCTTGTCGGCGGCGGCTTGGAAATAATCGTGCGCCGCGACGATCTCATAGCCGCCGTGCTTCTTCAGCAGATTGGCGATGAACTGGCCGCGGCCGCCGCACCCGGTGACCGCCACCTTGAGCTTGGTGCCGCTGAACGGCGCAGCCTCTTGGCCGAACGCCGGCGCCGCGGCCGCCGCAAGCCCCGCCGCGCCCGCCGCCGCGACAAACTCCCGGCGCGAAAACGCGCGGGAGACTTGAGATAACTTATCCTGCATCTGCTTCATACTCGCATCCTTTCCTGTTGTACGGGCGTGCCACCCGTGATCTTCATGGGCGCGACGCCCATGCCACAAAACCACATTATTTCACTGTCTCATCCGCCAGCGGCGGAACCAAGCCGCCCTTCACCCGCCGCGCGTCCGTGGCCAGCTCAGGCTTCTCCGCCTCAACCTTGGCCAGCAGCCACTCGACCTCAAACGCCTTCGGGTGATAGAGCGGCAGCGCCTCCAGCGCCGCCACCCGCTCTTCCCGCCGCGGGGCATGCCACAGGGCCTGATGGATCGCCGACACGGCCTGGCTGGCATCCGCGATCTTGTCGGAGCGCCTGACAATGTCCAGCACCGCCCGCCAAGCCAGAGTTTGCGCGCCCGCATCGCGCTCGCGCTTAGCGGCCATCACCAGCGGTGCCAGCGCCGCCTGGCTGTTCCATTTGCCCAGATTCCTGACCGCGTCCTTGCGCACGTCGAGGCTGTCGGCCTCCAGCCGCACAGAGAGCGCATGTAGCGCCCCGCTTCCCTGCCCGGAAGCCAGCAGAGCGGTCAGCAGCGCCGCATGTTCGTGCCCGCACGACGCTAGCGCGTCGCAGACGCGCCGCTCGCACGCCGGCTTGTCCGCAGCCTCGCCGAACGTCGCCGCCAGCGTGCCGGCCAGCAGTTCGGCCGAAGGCGCGGGCAGAGACAACGAAAAGTCCAACAGCCTTCCGAAGCTGTCCGCCGGAGCATAGGCCCGAACCGCGCCCGCCGCCGACTTGGCAAGCACCGCATTGCCCGATGTAAAGAGCGACCGGTCCAAGGCCAGCTCGAAGATCCCTAAGGCCCGCCGCGCCGCCAGCAGGTCGAGGGCGCTCACGCGTTCCGCGCCTTGGCCCCGGCGCACCTGTTTCACCAGCCGCGCATCGACGCTTTTGCCCGGAATCCGGCGCAGCGCCTCGCGTGCCACCTCGCCCTGCTCGCCGCCGAGCATCTCAAACAGCGCGTCCGCCGCCTTCGCGTCCTTGAACCGGCCGCACGCCGCCGCCGCGGCTGCCCGCACCTGCGGATCAACATCCTTGAGCGCCCGGCGGATGACCGGGACAGCCGCCTGATCGCCCCGCTCCGCGAGCGCGGCGATCAGCTGTGCCCTGACCTCCCGCCGCGTCACGTGGGACAGAGCCTCGGCGGCAGCCTGCGCCAGCGTCGGCACGCGGCTTTCGCGCGCGATCTGCGCCAGCGCCAACTCGCGGATGTACACGTCGTCACACCCCAGCGCCGACACGATGACCTCCGGTGCCGCACCCTGAAGTTTGGCGAACGCCGCCTCCAGCTCCTGCCCACAGGACAGGCCGGCGACAAGCCCCCCGACGACAACCATCCGCACATGGGTTCTCCCCATAACAATCCCCTTCGTCCGTTGGAGGGCGAGCGTCCTCGCGAGCCGCCACTCAAGCCGCACGGCCATCGGCACCCCGCCCTCTCTGTTACGTGTCACCTTCCTTACGCCAAATTCCACTTCTCGCGCCTCTCGCGCGACAGCAGCTTATCCGCGTCCGGCGCGCCCACGAAGCGCTCGGCCTGCGGATCCCACCGCAGCGGCCGGCCGAGCTGCATCGCGATGTTGCCGATGTGCGCCAGCGTGATGCTGCGGTGCCCCACCTCCGCCGGCGCGTAGGCCGACGCGCGCGACTTCACCGCCTTGACGAAACTCACATGCTCGCCGTCAACCCGCTCGCTGACGAGCTGTGCTTCGCCGGGGCCCACCGGCTCCAGCAGCTTGCGGCTGGAGGCCTGCACGGGCCCGCGCCACTTTTGTGAATGGACCCAGCCATCGTCGCCCTCGATCCGGAGCGACGGTTCGGCCGCGTCCGCAAACAGCTCGACGCCATCCTCGTACGCGTAGCGCAGGTGAAAGTCGGTCAGCGTGTCGTACAGCTCGTGCACCGGCTTCCAGCCGTACCCCTCGACCTTGACCGGGCCGGTGTGCTCGCGGTCCAGCGCCCACTGGGCGAGGTCGAACAGGTGCGCGCCCCAGTCGCACAGCATCCCGCCGCTGTAGTCGGAGATCCACCGGAACACGAAGTGCGTGCGGGCCGCCGTGTACGGCTTGAAAGGCGCAGGCCCCAGCCACATGTCATAGTTCAGCGTCTTGGGCGGCTCCTCGTAGACCACCGGACTGAACTTCTGCGTCCCCGGCCAGTAACCGCCGGGAAGGCCCACGCGCACCTGCCGGATTTTGCCGAGGCGGCCGCTGCGCGCGATCTCGCACATCTGCTTGTACTCGGGCACGGTCCGGTTTTCCGAAGCCGTCTGGAACACGCGGCCCGTCTGCCGGATCGTCTCGGCCAGCGCTCGCCCGTCCGCCACGGTGGTGGTGAGCGGCTTCTCGCACATCACGTCTTTACCCGCCCGCGCCGCCAGCATCGAAATCATGACGTGCCAGTGATCGGTCGTGGAGATCATGACCGCGTCAACGTCCTTCATCGCCAAAATCTCGCGGAAATCGCCGTGCGCGCTGACGCCCTCGCCGTAACTCTGCGAGACGGCCTGCCGGGCTTTCTCCATGCGCTCCGCGTCCACGTCGCAGACCGACACCAGCTGGATGTCCGGGACGAGCTTCATGCACGGCAGGTTGCGCCCCATAAAATGGTCGCCCGTCCCGATACAGCCGATGGTCACGCGCTCCGACGGCGCCGCCCCGCCCCGCCCCAGCACGCGCGGCGGAACCAGCAGCGGCGCGGCCGACGCCGCGAGCATCGCCTTCAGAAATGTTCTTCTAGACTCAGCCATACTCGTTCCTCACTCCTTTGAGCGCAACGCGCGCCAGCCTGCCATCGACTGCCCCAGCTTCTCGCGGGCGTCCCCCTTGACGCCGTAGTGCTGCAGGCCGACCGGCCCGCGATACCCCATCGACTTCAGCGTGTCCAGCACGGCGGCCACATCGAACGTCCCCTGACCGAGCGGCTGGATCAGCCGGTCCCAGCCCCCTTCGGCATCGGCGCCGTTGACCGTCACGAACGTGAGATGCGGCTTGGCCTGCGCCAGCAGCTCGCCGACGCGGGCCGCGTCCCCCACCTTGATGCAGTGGCACAGGTTGAAGGTGACGCCCAGATTGGGGCGCTCCGCTTTTTTCGCGAGGCGCACCGCGTCTTGAAGGCGCTCCATCCAGAACCACGTGTGCGGATAGAGCGACACCTTCAGGCCCGCCTGGCCGGCCCGGTCGGCGATGTCGCGCAACAGCGCCACGGCCTCCTCGTCACCGGCCTCGTCCGAAGGCTTCCTGTACGTTTTGCTGGTGAGATAGAGCCACAGCGCCGTGTCCCTTCCCTTGAGCTGCCCGATCGCGCGGAGGATGTGCGCAGGCGCCACGCGGTTCGTGCCGCCGACCTCCGCGCCGACGTAGACGTTGAACATCTTCAGCCCCTCGGCGTCCAGCGCGGCGAGCATTTCCGGAATCTGTTCCTGGCCCCAGCCCACGCCCGCATACCCGAGCTCCTTGAGCAGGCGCGCCTGCTCCGCCGGAGTCCGGGTCACGCCGTCGCGCAGCCCGGTGTCCATCGCGAAGAGCGCATGCGTCCGGGAACCCTCTCCCGCCGCTGCGCCGAACGCCCCCGAAAGGACGCAGAACGCCAGAACACCGATCGCCCTCTGCCCGTTTCTCACCGTCGCCTCCCTTCCGCTCTGCGTCAGCCTGCCCTCTGCTCCGCCGATGGAGGGACGGCCCCTGTGCCGTCCGTACGCACACCCAGGTCCGCCCTCCATGTGTGTCTGTCGTTCAGCACTCCGGCACCTGCCACGGCGCACGGTGCGTCCGCGTCAGCAGCGCGTTCGCCGCATCATTGCCCACGAACCGCTCCGCCGCAGGGTCCCACGTCAGCCGCCTGCCGAGCGACGCCGCGATCTGCCCGATCTGGCACATCGTCGCCGTGCGGTGGCCGATCTCCGCCGTGATGATCGGCTCGTTGCGGCTCCGGACGCAGCTCACGAAATCCTCTTTCTCGCCGACGCAGGGCAGCTCGATGTCGCTCGGCCCCGGCTTCCAGGTCAGCAGCGAGGGCGAGCTCGCCTTGAAGCTCTTGTCTTTGAACCACGTGTACTCGATCCACCCCTCCGTTCCCTCCACCCGCACGCAGGGCGTCCCGCCGTTGGTGTAAATCACCTCGACGCCGCTGGCATACCGGTAGCGCACCTTGAACTCCTGCGGCACGTCCCACAGGTTGTCCTTGGGAAAACGCCCGGACCCCTTCACCTCGACCGGGCCGCCGCGCTCCGTATCCAGCGCCCACTGGGTGATGTCGAGGATATGCGCGCCCCAGTTCAGGATCACGCCCAGCGAATAGTCGCCGATCTGCATCCAGCCCGGGCCCTTGCCGCAGGCATAGTCCAGGCCCGTCTGGCGGTAGTGCACGCGCTGCTCCGTGTAGAGCCGCTCCGGCGCGGGGCCGAGCCACAGGTCGTAGTCCAGCTCCGGCGGCACCGGCTGGGTCGCGGGCCACGCGTCGAGCGGCGGCGGATCCTTGGGCACGCTCGCCAGCACGCGCCGGACCTCTCCGACGCCCCCGTTGCGGACGACCTGGCAGAGCTGGTGGAACGGCTTGCAGGCGCGGACCTCCGTGTCGGTGCGCAAAACGCGGCCATGCCTCTTCACGGCGTCGGCGATCGCCCGCCCCTCCCTCACGCAGAGCGAGATGGGTTTTTCGAGAGCGATGTCCTTGCCCGCCTGAGCCGCCGCGACCGCCATGTGGGCGTGCCAGTGATCCGGCGTGGAGATCATGACCGCGTCCACATCTCGGCGCGCGAGCACCTCCCTGAAATCGCGGCAGGCCGCGCACCCCGTGTAGGCGCCCGAGCCGGCCGCGTTCGCATAGCTGGCCTCGACCAGCTGACGGGCCTGGTCCGCGCGCCAGGCGTCCACATCGCACACGGCGACCACCTGCACGTCTTTGGACCACAGGAACCAAGGCAGGTTGGAGTAGAATACCTGGCGGCCCGTTCCGATCATGGCCAGGTTGATCCGGCTGTTCGGCGCGACCGCCCCCTCCCTGCCCAAAACGCGCGGCGGCACCACCATGGGTGCGGCCGACGCCGCCAACATCGCCTTCAGAAACGTCCTGCGAGACTGCGCCATGCCCCTTGCCTCCTCGTCTGCCCTGCCCCTCCGCTTCGCTGCGGTGCCGAGCTCCCGCCGCTCCCCTCGATCCTCTCTACCAGATTTGTCTTTTACTGTACCGCTTCCGTCTTTTCCTTGCTTGTAATTTTGAATCAGATCCTTGTACAATAGCCGCATGACCTCCAAGCGGTTTCAAGCGGACTTCCTGTCAAAAATCGGCGACCTGAGCCCTTTCCGGCAGCTGCTGGACCTCGTGCCGGACGTGGCGTTCTTCATGAAAGACCGGACCGGGCGCTTCGTGCTGCAGAACCAGCGCGCCTGCGAGTACTGCCAGGTGAACCACGAGCGGGAGACCCTCGGCAAGACCGACTACGACTTCTTCCCGAAAGACCGCGCCGCGCTCTACGTGCAAGGCGACCAGGAGGTCATGCGGAGCGGCAAGCCGATCGTCAACGCCGTCGCGCCCGCCCCGGAAAATTCAGACAAGATGATCGTCTACAGCAAGGTGCCGGTCTACGGCAAAGACGGGCGCGTCATCGGCGTGGCCGGGATTCACCGCACCGTGGAAGGCCTGCGCGACACGCCCGACTGGTACGGCCGCTTCTCCAAGGTGATCGACCACATCCACAAGCACTACGGCGACGAACTGGAGCTGTCGGGGCTCGCCGCCCAGGCCTGCGTCTCCCAGAGCCAGCTCGAGCGCCGGTTCCGCCAGCTCCTCGGCACCTCGCCCGGCGAGTACATCCAGCGCGTGCGCATCAGCGCCAGCCGCACGCTGCTCGAGACCACGGACCGCACCATCGCCGACATCGCGCTGGCCGTAGGCTTCTACGACCACAGCCATTTCACGCGCACCTTCCGGCGCATGATGTCCTGCTCTCCCAAACAGTACCGCGACCACCACCGCCAGACGAAATAGCCGAAACGCCCAAAGCCGAAACGCCGAAACGCGACGCAAAAAACTCCACATTGACCGCAGGGAATGAACGGTCTATACTGTCTTGTTTAACCATTGGAGGCATT
>CAYZQL010000169.1:0-8823 GCA_964480555.1 uncultured Lentisphaeraceae bacterium
TAGGGCCGCCTCCCCGAGGCCGCCGCGGACGGTTCGGGGAACCGTCCCTACCATAACACATGACTCAACGATTCGGTTATCACTATGCTTCTCAAACTGATCAACGTCGAAAAGAAATTGTGCTTTGCCGGCATGGCAATTTCCGGGACATTGCTCGTGGGGCTGGTGCTGCTCTCGGGGGTGAACGTCGCCTTCCGGTTGGCGGGGCACCCGATCAGCGCGAGCTATGAGCTGTCCGGCCTGTTCGGCGCGCTGATCGCCGCGCTGGCGCTGGCCGATACCCAGCGCAAGCGCGGGCATGTCGAGCTGGACCTTTTCACGCGCAATTATTCCGCCCAGACGCGGCGCCGGGTCGGCGCGTTCAATGTCTTCGCGGGCGCGGTGCTGATGTTGCTCTTGGGGTGTCAGCTCGCAAACCGCGCGGGCGTGCTGTTGCGTGCGGGCGAAGTCTCGGAGACGCTCAAGCTTCCGTACCCTTGGCTCATGTATGGCGCGGTGGCCGGGCTCTTCCTGCTCTCGGCCTCGTTTCTGACGGACTTCGTGCTCTTGCTGCTGGGGCATACCCACGAGAGCGTCCGCACGAAAGCCTTGCAGCGTCATCTGACGGTGAACAGCATCCGCGGGGAGCTGGAGCCCGATGCCGTCGAAGACGGCAATGGGTGACGGGGCTGTAACAGGTTACGGGGGACACGTTACAGGCTGCTTGTTGCCGGTTGCCTGTTAGAGGTGCGCAAGAACAAGCAACCGGCAGAAGCGGCATATCGCATGGATCCGACAAGCATAGGGTTTTTGGGCATTGGCGTCATGTTGGCGCTCATTCTTTTTCTGGGGATGTCCCCCGGGCTGGCCATGCTGCTCGCCGGCTCTGGCGGCCTGCTGGCCCTGAACCCGCCACAAAGTCTGGCGGCCCTGATGGCCGGCACCACGGGCGCGGAGGTGTGGACCGTTTTCTCGAATTACGGGTTTACCGTCATTCCGCTCTTCGTGCTGTTGGGCGAGGTGATTTTTCACGCGGGGTACAGCGACCGGCTGTTCCGGGCGGCGCAGGCGTGGTTCGGCCACAAGCGCGGCGGGCTGGCGGTGACCACCATCTTGGCGTGCGCGGGCTTCTCGTCGATCTGCGGTTCCAACACCGCCACCGCGGCGACCATGAGTTCGGTCGCGCTCAAGCCCATGTCGCGTTACGGGTATCATCCCGAACTCAAATGCGGCAGTATCGCCGCGGGCTCCACCCTGGGCGCGATGATCCCGCCGAGCATCGTGCTGGTGGTGTTCGGCCTCTACACGGGGCAGAGCATCGGCAAGCTCTTCGCGGGCAGCATCCTGCCGGGGCTGACGCTGACGCTGGCTTTCGTGCTGACCGTGAAGGTGATCATCTGGCGCCACCCCGACTGGGCGCAGCCAGGCGTGCGCGGTTCGCGCAAGCGCCGCTTCGCGATGCTGCCGCAGGTCATCGACGTGGCCGTGCTTTTCGGGGTGATCATGACCGCGATGTTCTCCGGCGTGGTGACGCCGACGGAGGCCGCGGGGCTCGGCGCGCTGCTCGGGATTGTCGGCTGCGTCGTGCGGGGCAAACTGCCGTTGCCGGCTTTCTTGAAGGCGTCGGCCGCGACCTTGCGCATCACGTCCATGGTGTTTCTGATCTTGGCGGGCGCGACGGTTTTCGGACGCTTTCTGGTTCTGACGCGCCTGCCGTTCATGCTCACCGAGTGGGTGACGCAGATGCACATGGCGCCCTGCATGATCCTGTTTTTCATGATGGGGTGCTACCTGGTCGGCGGCTGCATCATGGACGCGCTGGCGTTCCTGCTGATCTCGCTGCCGCTCTTCGAGCCGCTGGTCACGCGGATGGGGTACGACCTGGTCTGGTTCGGCCAGGTCGTGTGCCTGGTCACGACGCTGGGGGCGATCACGCCGCCCGTCGGGGTCTCCTGTTTCGTGGTGGCCGGGATGAGCCCCGACGCCAACTCCGCGCAAGTGTTCCGCGGCTCGATGCGCTTCCTGCCGGCCTACGTGCTGGTGTTCGCGCTGTTGAACCTTTTCCCTCACGCGATGGTGGGCTGGCTCGCCGGCCTGGTACGCTAAGGCCGTCCGGGGGCGGCGGCGGCGGAATCTTTCATCGCCCACATGCGGCGTATGACCGGGTCGCCGGGCAGCCCGGACTTCAGGACCTCGGTCCGGATCTCGATCTGCCGCGCCGGCGCCGCCAAGGCATACTCCTCGTTCAGCCGCAACAGCGACGCCCGCAGCGCTTTCAACTCGGCGGCGAGCCATTCTTCCGCCGCTTTGTCCTTGATCTGGACCTCGCCGGTGGTGGTCAGGCGGGCAGCCATTCCGCCCGCGATGATCGCCTCCCGTCCGGCGGCCGCTTCCGCCTTGGTGACCATGACGCGGACAAGGGCGTCCCGTTTTTCCATCAGCCCTTTCAGGCGGGTCACCTGCTGCCCCAGCTGGTCGGCCAAGAGCCACTGATTGTCGGGCTGCTGGACGAACGCCATGAAGAGGTCGATCTTCTGAAACAGCTGCCGGGCTTGTCCGAGGACTGAGATAAAGGGGAGATCCGCGAGGGAGGCGGCGTCCACCGGCTCGGGCAGCGCGCTCAGATAGGTGTAGAACTCTTCGATCCCGAGCACCCGGTCGTATTCCCCCGACGGCTCCGTCCGACTGCGTTTTGGGAGGGCATGGTCGAGCGAATCACACGCCATCACGCGCTTCAGCGTCTCGATGCTCTGGAAAGGCTCCAGAAATCGGGGGATGTCGCCTTCGCGCCCGGCCCGTTTCTCGACCTCGCCAAACAGGACCGTAAGCTGGCCGGCTTTGACCTTGAGGTTGAGGCCGATCTTTTCGAGGGTTTGGCGGGCTTGCGAGACGCGCGGATCGAGCGCGCAGGCGTCCACGGAGGGCAGCTCCAGGGTGATGGACGCCGCCTTCTTGAACTCCATCCTCCGGACTTCTTGCGCGGTGTCGATCAGGCTGGAAAAACTTTGGGCCAGCGCTTTGACCGGTTCGGCCAGAATGGCGGCCCGCCGCTTCAGGACCGGCTCTTTGCTTGCGCAGGCCTGCTCCAAAACGCGGACGATCTCCGGGTAAGGCGGCTGCGGCTCTTTCAGCTGGTCCAGCGCCTGCTCCATCTGACGGCTCTCGTCCAGCAGGGCCTTCTGGCGCCCGTACACGGTGTTCAATTGCCCGGAAAGCCGGGTCAGGTAAGCCGGCAGAGCGTCTCCGGCTTTGGCGCTGTCGACCGCGCTCTTGACGGCAGCCTGGCTGTCCGACAGCTCGTCGAACCCGAAATCCTCCCGGCCCATAAGGGCCTCGGCCTGCAGCAGCGCGTCGAGCAAAACCTTGGCGCGCGTCGCACGCTCTTTTTCGAGGGTGGCCTTGGCGTTCCACTCCCAAGCCTCCCGCTTGCCGGCCTGCAACATGCCCAGCGACCGCGAGGCCGACACCCAGTCACCCTCCTCCAGCGCCGCTTGCGCGCCGCGCCAGGTCGCGAGCGTGTACTTCCACACGCCCAGCAGCCGGCGCAGTTCTTCGATGGCAACCTGATTGGAAGCGGCGCGGCGCGCGGTCACGGCTTTCTCGACTTCGCCGGTGGCATCGTCGAACGCTTCCTGGACAGCCAGGCGCCGGGCCCCTTTGAGAAACGCCTCCGACGAGGGTTTCAGCCGCTGATACGTCCAGTAGGCGCCCAGCCCGGCCAGAAGCGTAACCCCCAGAATCGCGATCCGCAGCCACGTTTGCTTGTTGGAATGCTTGACCGCCCCGTCGTGGAACTCGATTTCGAAATGGGAACAGGCGATCCGGTCGCCGTCCTTGAGCAGACGCTCTTTATCGTCGCGGAGCGGCATCCCGTTCACCGAGGTGCCGTTCTTGCTGCCCAAGTCGCGGATCCAGCAGCTCGCGTCTTCCTTGACGAGGATCTCCGCATGTCGCCGCGAGACCAGCATGTCCAGGAAAACGAGCGACGAGGTCGGGTCAGAGCCGATGGTGAAGACCGGCGGCGTCAGCGGTTTCTTTTGGCCGCGCCCCTTGCCTGACAAGACCAGCACCTCGGACACGCTTTTGCTGTCGCCGCCCCGGTCGGGCTCCACACACAGCAGGCAGTTGCCCACGCTGACCTTGTCTCCGACCGCCAATTTTTTCTTGTCGATCTTCTTGCCGTTGCAGAAGGTGCCGTTGGTGCTTTCGAGATCTTTGAGCCAGACGGCTTTCCCTTTCTTGAAAAGCGCGGCGTGCCGGGAACTGGCGACGTTGTCCTCTTTGGGCACCGGCCATGCGCAGGCATGGCTGCGGCCGATGACGAGTTCTCCCGAAATCGCGTCTGAGCCGGTCTCGTGGACGATGCGTCCGTTATGTTCCAATCGAATGAGCATGATTTCAGAGCTCCGTGTCCCATTTCCGGACGGTGTAATACCGTTGGTCTTCCAGATCCTTGAAAACCGCTTTTGTGAAGCGAGCGATTTCCAGCGCTTTCGGCAGATTGTTCTGCATGATCGCGGCATCGAACGCCAGTTGCTGGCTGTTGAACCAAAGGGCTTGGCGCTCATGCAGCCGGACAAGGAGGCGCAACGCTTCGGCTTCGGCCTCCCGGTTGCCCGTCTGCACGGTTTTGGTCAGGAGCCCCGACAGCGTCTTTTGCAGCTCGACCCAGGTGGCCGGGGCCATCCGGTTCAGATCCGCCTCGGCCTGTTTCAAGACGGCGCTTTCCGGAAGCTTGGGGATGTGAATGTCCGCGCACGGCTCCCAGAAAGCGTACTCCATGGCCTCCGAGACCCGCATGAATTTGGAGGAGAGGAGATCCTCCACGCGCACGCGCTCCGCCGCCGGGGCCTCGGCGCGGATGACGATCCGCCGGTACCCGTGGCGGATCACGCAGGCGACGCCGAACCACGAGCCGTTGTTGTCCCGGTAGTAGGTCACCCGAATATACGGAAGGCCGTTCCGCAACCCGATGAACCCGGGCGTCGGCGAGGGCTTGTCGAAGCTCCACCGTTCGCCGCTGGCCGTCTGCTGCTGCATCCAGTCGTCCACAAAGGCCTCGCGGCTCAGGGAGGCGAACCGGGCGTGCTGCTCCTCTTGCAGGATCAGGCGCATGGGCACGTTCCGCTCACGCCCGATCCACCCTTCGAGCACCAGGCCGTCGGAGGTCGCCGTTTTTTTGAAGCGCTCCGGTCCCGGATAGCACAGGTCGTAGCCGTTTTGCGAGAGCCCTCCGCTCGGCGCGGGCTCAAAAAGGTCCAGATAATCGTCGTTTGCGTCTTTTGCCCATGTGATTTTCGGTTCGGGAGGGGGCGTCCGGGGACGGAACACCACGGCAAGAATCAGCAGCGGGATCAGAACGGCAAGACCGCGCGTGATCCGCCTTTTCTGGCGCTTCTGCTCGGTCAGACGCAGGTGTTCGATCTCCTCCGGCGACGCCGCGCGCGTCTGCATGGCGCGGGTCATCCCGTCGGCCGTGCCGCCGCCGTCCGTCCACTCTTGGGGAGGCAGCCCGACGGTCAGGTCCGAGTCGGGAAGGACGTTGTCGTCTCGTGTGGCGAACCCGCCGCCGGCCCCTGTGCGCGTGCCCGGTTCTGCGGGCCTGTCCGCCGCCCGCGGTTTGGCCACCGTTGCCGGGGCGCGCAAACCGCCGCCGGTCAGCTCGCCGTCGAAGCGCGTCCTGCCGGTGTCCGCAACTCCCGGTTCCGGCGTGCCGCGCGTGGGCGCAGACACCGAGGCCCGAGTCGGGTCCGCCGCCGCGTCCGCCGTCTCGAGAACGAGCAGGACCGTGCCTTTTCCGAGGGAGAGCCGCTGTCCCGGCCGCAGCGCCACGCGGCCCGCCGCCGGGGCGTCGTCCACGCGCGTGCCGAACTGGCTCAGATTCTCCAGTGTCGCCGCGCCCTTCGCCGCCGTGATCCGAGCGTGCAGCCCCGAAATGTCGGAGGCGCCCAGACGGAAGTTGGCGGAGCGCGACCGGCCGATCGTGCTGTCGCCGGGCGGCACTTCAAAAACCGCTCCGCACGGTTCTCCTTTTTCGACCTTCAAGCTGAACATGACGCTCATCCTCCACTGCGGCTGAAATATTCGCCCATGCCCGACTCCATGGCCCGGATGACGATCGGCGCGGCGATAATGATGAAAACAGAAGGCATGATGAACAGGGCGGTCGGTATCAGCATCAGCGAGGGTGCCCGCGCCGCCTGCCGCTCGGCCCGCTGGTAGCGCCGCCGCCGGATCTCCTCGGCCTGAATCTTGAGCGTCGCCGCGATGCTCGCGCCCATCTCGCTGCTCTGGATCACCGAGGTCACCAGCGACCGGAACTCGTCCAGTTGGATGCGGTCTGCCATCGCCTTCAGCGCTTCGATGCGCGACTTGCCCAACTCCACCTGCCGCAACGTCACGCCGAACTCTTCCCGCAAGGGCCCCTTCGGTCCGTCATTGACCAAGTTTCTGACCGCCGCGCCGAAGTCCTGCCCCGCCTCCATCGATACCGTGATCAGGTCAATCGCATACGGCATGCTCTTGGACATGTGGTCCTTGCGCTGCAGCGCACACCGGTTGACCCACGCCACCGGATAGTACCAGCCCAGCAGGGCGAACCCGACCCCGCCCAGAAGCGCGTAGGCCCAGTTCAGGCTGAGAATGAAGATCATGATGCAGACGATCGCGCCCAGGACCGCGCCCGCAAAGCCCTGCAGCCCGCGCACCTCGGCACCCTCCAGCGGCAGCGCGCCTGCGATCAGGTCGTTGCGGATGCGCTGCGCCTGAAGCGGGAACGCATGGTCCGCCCATGGTCCCGTCGCGCGCCCGAGCGTCGCGATTTCGTTGCTGAACACGCGGAAGACCAGCGGCTTGGCATTGACCAGCGTGGCATTTTCTTTGCGGATGACCGCTTGAATGCCGCTGACAAGGAAGAGAACCGACAAGAAAACCAGCATCTGAATGATGATCACGTCCATAGCACGACCCTCGCTTCTTTACACGTCAATCGTCACGATTTTGTTGATCACGAGGAAGCCGACGGTTTCCAGCACGGCCACGGCGCCGATCGCGCACCAGCCGATCTTCGTCTGGACCAGGGGCTGCATCAGCTCGCGGTCCAGGAGAAAGAGGATGAGGAAGGCCACCAGCGGCGCCGCAGCCATGGCGATGGCCTCGAACCGCCCCTGTGCGGTCATGGTCAGCAGGCGGTCGCGGAAATCGGTCCGCTGGCGGATGGTGTCGGTGATCCGGTCCAGCACTTCGGCGAGGCTGCCGCCGGACTGCATGGTCAGCTTGATCGCCGTCACCAGCAGGCTCAGATCTTCGCTGGGCATCCGCTCGCAGAGCCGG
The DNA here is from genome assembly GCA_964480555.1 of uncultured Lentisphaeraceae bacterium. Lineage (GTDB taxonomy): Bacteria > Verrucomicrobiota > Kiritimatiellia > RFP12 > UBA1067 > CAYZQL01. The sequence goes on from CAYZQL010000169.1 coordinate 7,312, forward strand.
TTCAGGCTCTCGGGAAGGTCCATGCCCAAGCGGTACTCGTGCAGCACCAGCAGCAGCTCCTCCGTCATCGGCCCCCCCATGTCCCGCGAGACGATCTCCAGGCTCTGCGGCAACGCCGAACCCGCCCGCAGGCCGTTGGCCAGCCCCAACGTGAGGTCCGTCAGCCGGGCGTCGAAGAGGCGCTGCCGCTTCTTGATGCGGCCCTGGATCCATTTGCTCGGAATGTGGAAGCAGAGGACTCCCGCCAGCAGACAGGCGCCGGACAACACATACGGGTTCATCACGTTGGAGGCGATCAGGATGGCGGCCACGACACCGCCGCCCAGCAGGGCCGCCGACCAGCACGACTGGGAAAGGCGCTCGGGCGTGGTGAACCGGTAAAGGGGCCCCAGTTGCTTGACCCCGTCGGCCTTGACGTATTTCCCGATCGACCGTTCCAGCCCGAGCTGCGCGAGGAGCGGCGTCACAATCCACACGCCCCAGGTCACTGCGGCAAACACAAGGGCCAGCACCAGGATGTCGGTCATCATAAACACTCCGTAAGGGATCAGGCTTTCGGAACAAAGACGCTCATGTCGAGCCGCAGGTCGCCCCGCTGCTTGAGCGCCTCGACAAACTGAGGAATGTTGCCGGTGGCCACCATCTGCCCCAACACCTTCCCTTCCGGGCTGAACCCCTTCTGCTCGAACATGAAGATGTCCTGAAGCAGGATGGTCGCGCCCTCGCGCCCGGTCACTTCCGAGATCGTCACGATCTTGCGGCTCCCGTCCGGCAGGCGGTTCTGCTGGACGATCAGGTTGATCGCCGAGGCGATCTGCTCGCGGATCGCCGCCGAGGGCAGCTCGAAACCGGCCATCATCACCATATTTTCCAAGCGCGCGAGCGCGTCGCGCGGGGTGTTGGCGTGCGCGGTCGTCAGGGAACCGTCGTGGCCCGTGTTCATGGCCTGGAGCATGTCCAGCGCCTCCGGCCCGCGGCACTCGCCGACGACGATCCGGTCGGGGCGCATGCGCAGGGCGTTGATGACCAGGTCGCGGATGGCCACCCGCCCGCGTCCTTCGATGTTGGCGGGCCGCGCCTCCAGCCGCACGATGTTGCGGTGGCTCAGCTTCAGCTCGGCCGAGTCCTCGATCGTCACCAGCCGCTCGTTGTGGGGGATGAACTGCGAGAGCACGTTGAGCAGGGTCGTCTTTCCCGAGCCCGTGCCGCCCGACACCACGATGTTCTGGCGCGCGCGGACCGCCTCTTCGAGAAAGAGCGCGATCTCGGGCGTCATGCTGCCGAAAGCGATCAGGTCCGCCGTCGTGAGCTTGCGCTTGGAGAACTTGCGGACCGTCACGGAGGAACCGTCCAGGGCCAAAGGCGGGATGATCGCGTTGACGCGCGACCCGTCCGGCAGGCGGGCGTCGACCATCGGGCTGGCCTCATCCACGTGCCGCCCCAGCGGCTCCACGATACGCTGGATGATGGTGATCAGGTGGCGGTCGTCAAAAAACTTCATCCCCGTCTCGT
>CAYZQL010000170.1:0-8714 GCA_964480555.1 uncultured Lentisphaeraceae bacterium
GACGCCATGGTGATGGCGCGCGACATCAGTCAGCAGATCTCGTCCAACATGCAGTTCCCCGGCCAGATCAAGGTGGTCGTGGTGCGCGAATCGCGGTGCGTCGAATACGCGAAGTAAGGGTACACTCAGTCATGAAGATTCTGCTGGTGGGTGATGTGGTGGGCGCGCCGGGCCGGCGCATCTTCCGCGAGGTCGTCAAGCGGCTGCGCGGCGAGAACGCGGTGCAGGCCGTGGTGGTCAACGGCGAGAACGCCGCGGCCGGCAACGGGATCACCTCGGCGCTGGCGGAGGAGCTGTTCTCGGCCGGGGCGGACGTGGTGACGCTGGGCGACCACGTCTGGGGCCAGAAGGACCTGGAGTCGACCATCTCGGGCGAGAAGCGGCTGCTGCGGCCCGTGAACTTCCCGGCCGGCACGCCGGGCCAGGGGTCCGTGACGGTTCAGACCGCGCTCGGCCCGTTCACGGTGGTGAGCCTGCTGGGGCGCGTTTTCATGAACCCGGTGGATTGTCCGTTCCGGGCGATGGACGCGGTGCTCAAGACGCTGCCCGCCAATGCGCCGGTCCTGGTGGATTTCCATGCGGAGGCGACGTCCGAGAAGATCGCGATGGGCTACTACCTGGACGGCCGCGTGGCGGCCCTGTTCGGCACGCACACGCACGTGCAGACCAGCGACGCGTGGATTCTGCCGAAAGGCACGGCGTACATCTCCGACCTGGGCATGACCGGCCCCGCACATTCGGTGATCGGGCGCGAGATCGCGCCGGTGCTGAAGAAGTTCACGACGGGCCTGCCCGCGAAGTTCGAGGTGGCCGGCGGCCTCTGCGTGCTGGAAGGCGCGCTGCTGGACCTCGACCGGCAGAGCGGCAAGGCGGTGTCGATCGCGCCGTACCGGTTCAGGGAGAGTGCGGCGAACGCCGGGTAAGGGGATGGGTGATGGCGCTTCCCGAAAAGAAGGTGCTGACGGTCGCTGAACTGACGCGGCAGATCAAGCAGACGCTCGAGGACGAGATCGGGCGCGTGTGGGTCGAAGGCGAGATTTCCAACTGCAAGCTGTACAGCTCCGGCCACACGTACTTCGTGCTGAAGGACGAGAAGGCGCAGTTGAGCGCGGTGCTGTTCGCCGGCACGCGCGCGGCGCTGCCGTCCGCGCTGCGGCTGGAAGACGGCCGGCGCGTGCGCGTGTTCGGCGAGGTCACGGTGTTCGAGGGCCGCGGCCAGTACCAGCTCAAGGTCCAGAAGGTCGAGGAGGCGGGTCTGGGCGACCTGATGCGGCGCTTCGAGGAGCTCAAGCGCCGTCTTCAGGCGGAGGGGCTTTTCGACGCCGCCCGCAAGCGCCCGCTGCCCAAGCTGCCGCAGCGCATCGGCGTTGTGACCTCGCCGACGGGCGCGGTGATCCACGACATTCTGAACGTGCTGGGGCGCCGCTTCCCGAACGTGCAGGTGCGGCTTGCGCCGGTCAAGGTGCAGGGCGAGGGCGCCGCGGAGGAGATCGCGGAGGCGGTGGCGCTCTTCAGCCGGCTGTGCGGGCCCGGGAGCGACTGGCCTGCGGATCTGCTGATTGTGGGGCGGGGCGGCGGCAGCCTGGAAGATTTGTGGGCGTTCAACGAAGAGCGGGTGGCGCGCGCGGTGGCGGGCTCGGCGATACCGGTGATCTCGGCGGTGGGGCACGAGGTCGATTTCTCGCTGTGCGATTTCGCGGCGGACCTGCGCGCGCCGACGCCCTCTGCGGCGGCGGAGCTGGCGGTGGCCCCCAAGGCGGAGCTGGCGGCCGAAGTGAACCGGCAGGCGCGCGCGTTGCGGCTGGCGCTGGACCAGCGCATCGTGGAGCTGGCCGGCCGGCTGCAGCGGGCCAGGGCCTCGGGGTTCATGCGGCAGCCGGGGCAGATCGCCGAAGGGGCCTCGCAGCGGGTGGACACGCTGGGCATGCGGCTGGACCACGTGATGCGCCAGCATGTCCAGGAGTCGTGCCAGCGCGCGTCGCAGGCGTTCAGCCGGCTGTTCCTGCAGCGCGAGCGGCGGGTGCGGCAGGTCGAGGCGCGGCTGGAGCTCGACCGGAGGCGGCTGGCGCAGGCGTGCCGCCTGAAGGCGGAGCGGCTGGGCGCGCGCGTGACGGCGCTGGAGCGGCAGCTCGGGCTGCTGAGCCCGCTGGCGGTGCTGGAGCGCGGCTACAGCCTGACGCGCACGGCGGAGGGCCGGCTGGTCCGCTCGGTGACGCAGGTGTCCGAAGGGTTGGTGTTGGTCACGCAGGTGCGGGATGGCACTATCCGGTCGGTGGTGGCGGAACACGAAACTTGAAACTGGAAACTTGAAACTCGCACGGACGGTTGCGGGGCTGAGGGGTGATGCGATGGCGAAAAAAGAAGAGAGCCCGATGGGGTTCGAGGCGGCGTTGACGCGGCTGGAGGCGATCGTCGAGGCGATGGAGTCGGGCGAGACCGATCTCGACACGATGATCGCGTCGTTCGAGGAGGGGCAGAAACTGGTGAAGTTCTGCACGGCCAAGCTGAACGAGGTCGAGAAGCGGATCGAGAAGATCGTCAAGGACGGCGCGGGCGGCGTGACCGTCGAGCCGCTTGAGCCGGATGCGGGAGCTGCGAATCTTTGAACAGTGGCGTTGTCTCGGGCAACCCGATTGTGTTAAAAATAATGCATTATACGAGTGTTTGAAAAGGAGGTGTTTATGTGGAAAACAAATTCGGGTTTCGCGGTGTTTTGCGTGTTGGGTGTGTTGACGCTTCAGGCGGCGACAGTGTGGAAGGACGCGGTTGACGGCGACTGGAACACGGCGGCGAACTGGACGGAGGGCGTGCCGGCCGGCGGCAACCCGGCGTTCATGACGAACACCACCGCGTCCCACACCGTGACGGTCGCTTCCGAACCTGCGGACATCGCAACGAACCTCACGATCCGAACCGTACCTGGCCTCACGACCACGCTCGACATTGCCGCGCCGATCGCGTTCACGAACGCGTGGCTCGCCCTCTCCACCGGCGCGGTGGTCCGCATCGCGGAAGGCGGCGCATTGAACTACAACGGCAAGGGCGCGACCACGGTGGCGTCCGATCAAACCGTTAGAATTTTTCACGGTGCGCGACTGTCGGTCGACGGCGGCCTTTGCGACGTCACCAATTACATGGGGCAGTTCCGCATCGAGGGGAGCGGTCCGCTGACGAGCCGTCTCACTGTCGCCTCGGGGACGTTCCGCTATGTGCCGCAGCCCAACCAAAACGGGATCCGGATTTATTCTGGAGGGCGCATCGAGATGACCGGCGGCGTTTTCGAAGCGACCCCGGATCCGGGTTACGGATCGGCCATTTATCAGGATTACGGGACGATCGACGTTGCCGGCGACGCGACTTTTTATCTGAGCGGGCATGGAATATTCGGTTCGGGCGAGACGCGGTTTTCCGGGGATTCCACATTGAATTTCGGTGGAAGCGGCCGCCAGAAGATCAACCCGCAACGCGCCGGCGATACGGCACGCCTCGTGCTCACGGACAACGCCGGAATCGCGGGCGCGGGCAGCGACCGCTTCACCGTCGGCGCCGGACGGGCGGGCAGTTGGTCGGAGTTGCGGTTTGAAGGAACCGGAAGTTCGGTTGTCGGCCTGACGCTGAATATCGGGGGGACCAAGGGCTACGGGGAGGTCGATCTCCTGAGCGGGTATGTTTCGGTTTCGAGCTACGGCGTCCGCGTCGGCTGTCAGGACGAAGGCACGAGTTCAGACGCCGCGCCGACCGGAATGCTGCGCGTGGCGGGCGGCGCATTGAGGGTAGATGGCAGTGCCGCCGGTTGGAGTAAAGGTATGTTTAACGGCCTGATCGTCGGCAGCGGGAACCAGACGGTCGTCGGTTCGCCGAGTTTCTACCGCGGCTCGATGCACATTTCGGGCGGCGTCGTTTCGAACACCGCCGGGTTCTTCTCGGTCGGCGCGGGACAGGCCGAAGGCGACGTTCTGCAGACGGGCGGCGAAATCCGCCTAACCTCCGGATACGCGGCCACAATCGGCCTTGCGGGCGGCACGGGGCGGTACATCCTGTCGAACGGCCTCCTCACGGCGGTGTCGACCGTTTACGTGGGCGGAGCGACGACGAACGCGCTGGACCGGTATCTGTTGAACTACCCGGCGGACCGTCACGACGCGCAGGGTCTGCTAAAGGTCGCGGGCGGCACGCTCTCGACCACGGGGAGTCTGATCGTGGGCGCGGACGGCGATGGCGTGCTCGAACTCGGGCCCACGGGCACGGTGACGGCGGCGAATGTGGTTCTTTCGAACGCGACGAGCTCCGTGGTGAGATTCGTGTTCGACGAGAAAGGCACGGGGCAGCTCAAGGCGACCGGCGCGCTGAAGATCGCCGAAGGCGCGAAGATCGAGATCGACGCCCGCGCCTACAAGGGCCAAAATCCCATCGTGCCGCTCGTTTCCTGCGCGTCGCGCGAAGGGAGTTTCGCCGCCGCCAACGTTTCTCTCCTCGGCAGCGCGACACTCGAACAGGATGCGTCCGGCGTTTCTCTGCGCTTCAACCACGGCACGCTGATTAGCATCCAATAAGGTTGTACCCTGCTTCCGCACACCGCGGGTGGAAAAGGAGCATACGGCCAGGAATCAGGTTGCACAAGTGACGAAATACGGCATTTCCCTTTATAACCATGTCGGCCAAGAGAGTCTGCTTTCGCGGTTGCGAGAAGCTTTGTGGCACCGGGGTTGTTTGTGTTTCATATGCCTGTCGTCCGCATGGGCGGTTGTGGGGGACACCCCGTCGGAGCATCCTGATCAGTTGCTGCCGACCGGGCAGAGGCAGCCCGCAGGTGGGAAGGCCGCCGCCGGACCGGCATGGCCGCGTTCCGTCCTGATCAGCCACGCCGGGTATGAGCGGTTGCTCGCGGGGCAGGCGGCTGGGCCGCAGACGGAAAACACGGGGTTCGGCGAGGCGTTCCACGCCAAGGAGTCGGAGGTGACGGTCGCGGGGTGTCCGGCGCTCGGCCAGGCGCCGCTCACGGTCCGGCTGCGCGTGAAGAGCGAGGCGTCCGGTCAGTTCAATATTTTCGTGGCGCACGAGCCCAAAGCCTCGCCGAGCCACTGGGAGTTTTACACGTACAGCGGGGACGGCACACTCGCTTTCTATATGCCGGGGAACCGTCCGGCGGAGATCCGCAGCCAAGCGCGCGTGACCGATGGGCGGTGGCACGATGTGGCGGCGGTTGTGAACCGCGACCGCGTGCGGTTGTATATGGACGGCAGGCAGGTCGGCGAGGGGGCGGTCACCCGCCCCTTTGACCTGGGCAAGGGCCCGACGCGGCTGGGCGTCGGGTGCCTGGTCGAGGGGGGCTTGGCGTGTGACGGCTGGATCGACGAGCTCTGCATACGGGTGTCTGGGGAGGCCGTCACAGCGCCGCTCGCCGGTCCGCAGAAAACGGACGCTCAGACGGTGTTCTTGTGCGCGTTCGACGCCGATCCCGCGCGGCCCGCCGGCGAAGTTGCGGTGGCGGGGCAGATGGCCGGCACACTCGCGCTCGGCCGGCGGCCGGAAAATTTCGTGGACCAACTGTTGCCGCGCGAGGGCCTTGAGCCGACGGTCAAGCCCGGAGAGAAGCCGCCCAAAGATGTGCCGCGCTTGGCCTGTACGGCCGAACAGCTGGACGGGGCAATCCGCAGGCTGGGGCTGACGTCCGTGCGGGCGGAGGATGTCCGCCCGGGCGTGTTCGCCTTCTGGGGCGAGCTTGCGGCGGAGCTGCAGAGCCAGATCGACGGAAAGATCGCGTTGCCGCGCGGCGCGGCGGAACAGGTCTACGACGGGCAGGCGCTGATCCGTCCGGAAGAGAAGACGCCGTATGCGGTGGTTGTGCGGCGCACGGGCGCGCTGCTGGATCTGCTCGAAAAGCGCGGAGGGGTCGGGACGGTTCCCCGAACCGTCCGCGGACGCCTCGGGGAGGCGTCCCTGCCGAATCTCGGCGACCTGCGAAAAGACTGGATGCGACTGAAAGCCAACACGTCGCCGCAGTCCAACGACCTTTTCGCGGCGTGCGCGCTGCGGCGGGCCGTGATGTTCGCGAACCCCGAGTTGGACGCTTACGACAAACTCGCCTTTCTGGCGCGCGCGACGTATGCGGGCAGCCGCTTGACCAACATGCGGAATACGGACCGCACGGGCGGTCACTTCGCCACGCAGTGCTTCGGGTTCAACACGATTCGCGGCGGCGGGATCTTTGCGCTCGAAGGCTGGCGCGGGAGAACGCCCGCCGTGAAGAGCCTCTTGGAGGGGCGCGTCGTGTGCAACGGGCGCTTGAAAGGGAAGACGCTGGACAGCGGCTCGTTCTACGCGCCGGAGGTGAGCTATGACGGCAAGACGCTCTATTTCGCGCACTGCGGCGCGACCGGGCACCGCTGGGCGTGGTCGGAGGAGACCACGTGGAAGCTTTTCAAGCTGGATCTTGAACCCGGAAAGGTGACGCAGCTCACCGAGGGGCCGTGGAACGATTTCGATCCGGTGGAATTGCCGTCGGGACGTCTCGCGTTCATCTCCGAGCGCCGCGGCGGATTCATCCGCTGCTTCACCGAAGGGTCGCGCCACCGCGTGCCGACCTTCGTGCTGCACAGCATGAAGGCGGACGGCGGCGACATCTATCCGATCTCCTATTACGAGACCAGCGAGTGGCAGCCCAGCGTGGACAACAGCGGCATGCTGGTCTACACGCGCTGGGACTACACGGATCGCGAAGACTGCCTCGGCAGCCTGTTCTGGACCTGCTTCCCGGACGGGAGAGACCCGCGCGCGCCGCACGGCAACTACCCGTTCCCGTGGCACACGTTCGCGGACAACACGCACGGCGACCACCGCTACGGGAAGTGCCCTGACGCGCCGTCGGGCCTGCCGATGACCGAGATGCACATCCGCGCGTTGCCGAACTCGCACCGCTACGTCCTGACCGCCGCGCCGCACCACGGCGAGACCTTCGGCTCGCTCTGCGTGCTGGACCTGCGTCTGCCCGACGACTACCACATGGGCCAGCTCCGGCGCGTCACTCCCTACGTGCCGTTTCCCGAGAGCGAGAGCGCAGGCCGCAGCCAGTATCAGTACGGCACGGCGTGGCCGGTGAGCGAGGACCTCTTCGTTTGTAACCGCTGGGAGGATCTGGTGCTGCTCGACCGCTTCGGCAACGAAGAGCTGGTGTGCGAGCGCGAGCTGTTGCCCGTGGGCTACGACCCGCGGCTGCGCCTGACGCACCCCAAGCCGCTGCGGGCGCGGCCCAAGCCGCCGGTTATCGCGCAGCAGACCGCGCAGGGCGCCGATTTCGCGAAGGCCGACAAGCGGGCGACCATCGGGGTCGTGAACGTGCGGACAACGGATCAGCCGTTCCCCGCAGGCCGCACGCCCGCGCGGCTGCGCGTGCTGCAGGCGATCCTCAAGTCCGATCCATGGATGAACAAGCCGCTCATCGGCTACGGCAAAGAGAACACGCCGCGCGTTCCGCTCGGCACTGTGCCGCTGGAGGCGGACGGCAGCGCCTATTTCGAGGCACCCGCCGGCAAGCAGCTCATCTTTCAGGTGCTGGACGAGAACGGCATGGCGATCCAGTCCATGCGCTCGACCGCCTTCGTGCATCCGGGCGAGCGGCTGACCTGCGTCGGCTGCCACGAGCCCAAGCGGGAGAGCTATGCGGTCAAGGCCGAACAGCCGTTGGCGTTCCGGCGGAAGCCGTCGAAGCTGGAGCCCGAGTACGGGCCGGTCGAGCCGGTCAACTTCTACCGGCTGGTCGAGCCGACCTTCAAGAGCCGGTGTCTAGCCTGCCACGTGAAAGAAGGGAAGGGGCCGCAGAAGATGGGGTTCGAGGATTTGCGCGGGTACGCCTTTCATTTTGCGGGAGGTTTCGGCGGCTCCACCCTGCAGAAGGATCACGGCGGGTCGCGCTCGATCGCGGGGCGTTTCGGGGCCGCGGCGTCACGCATCGGCCGGGCGCTGCTGACCGATGCGCACAGAAAGGCCGTTCCGGAAGAGGAGCGCCGCCGCGTGATTCTGTGGCTTGACGCCAATTCGCTCCGTTATGGCGCCTATCATGACACGGAGCGTCAGGAGCGCGGCGAACTCGTGTGGCCGCTGCTCGATGTCGATCCCGAGCATCCGCTCGCGAACGCCGAGTGACCCTCTCGCGGCGGGGCTCACCCTTTTGCGGCGAGGAACCCCAGGACGCCGTCCATGATCATCTGGGCGGCCAGCGCCGCCAGGATGATGCCGGTCAGCTTGCTCAGGATGTTCAGGCCGCGGTGGCCGATCCCGCGCTCGATGGCGGTCGCCAGCAGCAGCATGATGCCGAGGCAGGCGACGGCGAGCAGCAGGGCGAGGCTGCCGACCATCTTTTCGGTGACCGTGCCGAGCCCCGCGCCCATGACCAGGAGCGTGCCGGTAGTGGCCGGACCGACAATGACGGGCATGGCCAAAGGCACGACGGCGATGTCGGCCTCGGCGTTGGCGTCGGGCGGCGCTTTGCGGCCCTGCACCAGGCTGATCGCCGAAAGGAAAAGCAGGACGCCGACACCGACGCGAAAGGCGTTGAGCGTGATGCCGAACAGCGAGAAAATCTGGTTGCCCAGGAAGAGCAGCCCGATGCACAGGACGGCGACGGCGATGCTGATCATGACGGCCAGCCGCCTGCGCCGTTTTTCCGTGTAGTCGCCGGTCATGCTCAGAAACATCGAAAGCGCGAAGAACGGGGT
>CAYZQL010000171.1:0-8600 GCA_964480555.1 uncultured Lentisphaeraceae bacterium
ATCGCTCCACGAACGGTCCGCCGACACGGTGAACATCATCACGGCGCCCCGCCCGTTGGGGCGGCCGATCAGGAAAGGCTCCCCCGCGGCGGTCGACACGACCGTTTGCGCTTTCTCTTTCAGCGCCTCGCATTTCAGCTGACGCTTGATCACGACCTTCGGCGCGACGCCGCCCTCGGCGAGCCCCCAGACCGCCGGATGCTGCGGCAGGTCCCAGGTCAACAGCTGTTTCCTCTTTTCCAGCGGCCACTCGATGACCGAGGCCGGGACCGCCGGCAGGCAGGTCCAGGGGGCATAGTCGGAAATCGCCGCGCCATCGCCGGGGAAAAGGACGAGCAAGCCACCCGCCGCCACGTAGCGCTCCAAAAGGCTGATCTGCTGCCCGGCCAGCGGCAGCACGTTACACAGAAACACGCAGGAATAGGCGGACAGGTTCTCCCCCGCCAGTTCCCCGGGAGCGATGCTCTTGACGTCGACCGGCGAGACCTCCTCGACGCCCGCACCCACGCTCAGCGCGGTCCTGACGAAAAACGCGCTGTCCGGCGCGCCCACGCAGAGCGCCGGCAGCCTTTCGCGGACGCGGATCAGAAAATGAAACGCGTTGTCCTCCGTGAGGCTGTCCTCCGGCGTCGTGACCTGCACCGTGTGCACCCCACCCTCCATCGGCGGGAGCATGAAGGAGAGTTTCTGCGCCGATTCCCCTCCCAGCATGACGGAGCGCCGGGCCACCTCTTTGTTGTCCACGATGATCGACACCGCCGTCTCCAGCGGAGGCCCGTTGCGGAGGAAGTGGACCGTCACCTGGCAGGGCGTTTGCGCGGTGATCAGCCTGGGCTCCAAATCAACCTTGACGACCGACGCGTTTTCCGGCTCGGGCGTCCCCAACAGCGTGACGAAACACGTGGTGTTGTCCTTAACGGCCGAAGGGTCCCATTTGCCCCCGCCGGACGCCGCGGCGGGCCCCGCGGGCGCGCCCTTGTCCTCGCTCGTGCTGAAGCTGCCCCAGGGCAGCAACTGGTGGTCGGAAATGATATGCAGCTCGCGCTCGCCCCGGCGTCCCTCCTGCTCCATGGCCGCCAGCGCAGCCAGTGTCGCAGGGCACAGCCGGGACGATCCCACCGGCACCGGGAGAGCCCGGAGGCGCGTCGTCGCCTCGTCCTTCTTGCCCGTCATCTGCTCGCAGATCGGCGTGACCTGATCGCCCGCCAGATAGACGCAAAAGCGGTCGTTGTCCCCGAGGCCCTCGATGATCGTGGACGCCAGTTCCGTGGCCTGATCCCATACGCGCTGCTGGTTCAAATGGTAGCTCATGCTGTAGGAGCCATCCAGGACAATGGCCACATCCCGCGACGTGCGGCTCAGAATATTTCCGAAGCTTTGGGTGCGGATGATCGGCATCGCAAACGCCAACGCCAGCAGAGCCAGCAGCAGCAGCCGCAGAAACAGAAGCAGGAAGTTCTCCATCTTGATGCGCCTGGAAGAACGCTTCTGCGCCATCTTGAGGAAGCGGATCGTGCTGAACGGCAAACGCTCCGTGCGGCTCGACTGAATCAGGTGCAGAACCAGCGGAATCGTCAGCGCACCCAGAGCCGCGAGAAAAAATGGATTAAGGAAAGAAATCATAACTGGCTATCTCAGCCTCCGCCGCTCTTCTAAATACGCCCTCGCATAGGTCTCCACCGACTGGTCCGTCCTCACCAGCCGGTAGTCCACCTTCATCCCCTCGCAGGATACCCGGTAATGCTCCAGAAACTTCCCGAACTCCTTCTGATACTCTTTCGCCAGCCCACGGGGATCCACCGTGATCCGCTCCCCGGTCTCCAGATCCTCAAACTCGAAGCCCTGCTTCAGGGAGAGATCGATTTCCACCGGATCAAGCACGTGCAGGACAATCACATCGTGCAGCCGCTTCCGGAAATGGGCGAGCGCCAGCACGATCTCCTTCTCGTTGTCCAGCAGATCCGAAACCAGCACGACCAGCGCGCGCTTGTGAATCGATTCGGCGATCTGGTGCAGCGTTTCCGCAGTATGGGTGGTGGAAGCCGGCTCCACCCCTTGCAGCCGCTTCAGCATGTTGTGCAGATGATTCACCGAATTCCGCGGCTCCACCTGCATGTCCATTTTATCCGAATAGACGAACAGCCCCACCGAATCGCGGGCCTTGACCACCACGTACCCCAGCGCGGCGACCAGCTGACAGGCAAAGTCAAACTTCCGGACGGCCGCGCTGCCGTACGCCATGGAGTTGCTCCGGTCAAGGATGAGATAGACCCGGAGGTTGGTCTCGTCTTCGTAGCGCTTGATGTAATAGCGGTCTGTGCGGCTCAGCACTTTCCAGTCAAGGTGCTTGGGATCATCGCCCGTCCCGTAGGCCTTGTGCTCCGCAAACTCGGAGCTGGCGCCTTTCAAGGGGCTCCGGTGCGCGCCAGACAGGTTCCCCTCCACCACGTACCGGGACTGCAGCACGATCCGGTTAAGCTTGTGCATCTCTTCGGGATTGAGGAAGGCTTTGATCCCTTCCTCCCCGGGTTTCCCGGGCGATTTCTCGGCGGCCGTCCCCTTCAATTTTGAATTCTTTGCCATAGCCAGCGTTAACCCGATCCTTTACTTCAACGCGCCTCTTTGCCGGATGCAATCACTCCGCCCCCCGGTCGAGCTCACTTGTCGCCCGTCGTCTTTTTATAAATATCGAGCTTGTCCCGCTCGGCCCGCGCCGCCTTGTCGCGCTTGGCGATCTCCTCGATCAGATAGCTGGCCCACCCCTCCTTGCCGAGCTTTCTGATCATCTCTTTCTCGTTGACAATCAGGTCCGCGTCACGCCGGGAGACATTCACCGCCTGCTTGCCCCCCGTGAAGGAATAAATGACGGCCGAGGAGTCGCGCTCGGACAACATCTCTTTGCCGACCTGCGGCGCCAGGATGTCTTTATAGCGCACGATGACCGGGTTCAGCGTGATCGTCCGCGCCACCGGGTCGGCGCTCTCCACAACCCCGGTGACGGCCACGGCGTCGCCCACGCCCGTGGCCGGCTCTTGCTGAAGGACCGACAATGAAATGCTCTTCCGCACCACAAATTTGACGACCACGCCGGAGCTCGGCTCGCGCGTCTTCAGCTCGATGAACGGAGCCCCTTCGGCCTCCCCCTTCTTGCTCTCGACAACCTCCAGATACCTGAAGAAAAACTGTTTGCCTTTTCCCTCTTCGACGCTGCTTTTCTGCGCGGCGGGCGTCTTCGCCTCCACCAGGCTCAGCGCATACTCGTTCCCGCTCCTGACCGCGGCGGAGGCGCTGCGGACCCCCAGCAGCAGAATCAGCGCCACGGCAACCGTCCGATTGATCAAGCAACACGTCATCTCTCGCTCCGATCTCTTGGCCTACTGCGTAACCGAATACATCAGAATGTTCTGCCCCAAGCGCTGGGCGCTGACATCGTCATAGCCCCGGGCATAAGGGCTCTGCGACATCTCCCAGCCGCCCGCCAGACCGAACGGGCTGTAAATCACGGCGACATGCCCGTTCAGCTCCAGCCCCTCCAGCTGCGGACGCGTGGCCGCCGCGCCCAGCGCCTGCTGCAGCACAGGCGTCACGCCGACCCTCTGCACGTCATTGGGCACCTGAAAAATCGGGTTGTCTTGGGGAAGGGCGCGCAGAGGCGCGCCGGGAAACAACGAGGACATGATCTTTCGGAAAGCCAGATCGAACCCCTTGCGCCCGCAACAGGCCTCCGCCAGCAGAAACCCGCCGTTCTCAAGGTACTTCTTGAGCTGCTCGGCTTCCGCCTTGTTCAGGGTGAAGTGCTCGTGCCCGGTCAGATACAGCAGCGGCGCGTTGAAGATGGCCGGGTCCTTGAGCCGCATCTCCTTCACGGTGTACTTCACGGGCACGTCCGTCTTCAGATTGAAGGTCTGCAGAATCACAGACAACCCCGCGTGCCGGGTTTTCCAGACGCCGTCATAAACCACCTGCACCATGGCGACCTTGTCGGCGCTCGATTCCGGCTTGTCGATGAACTTGATGGCATGCGCCTGGCTTTTTGCCCAGGCGCGCATCGCCGACGAGTAGGAGAAAATGTTCACCCCGAGCCGCTTCGCCGATTCCGCTTCGTAGGCCTGATACTCCGGCTGGACGTTGTCTTCCCAGCCCACCGCCAAACACCAGCGCGACACCAGCGCCACAACCCGGCAATTGATTTCAACCGCGTCAAACCAAGGCTCGTCGCCGACGAAGCCGGACTTCCTCACGCCCGGGCAATACTTGACGCGGTCCACGTCGTAATAGGAATGAAAGATCGGATGGTCCGACGTCAACCGCTGGACCGGCTGCTCGGGGAAGATCGCCGCCAACTCTTTGACGGCGGAGCGGTAAAAGGGCGCCGAGCCGAGGCCCGTGTTATAAATCAGCATGCCGCCTGCCAGGGCATATTCGCGGATTCGCTTGCGCTGGGCCTCCGTGTACGAGAAATTGTAATGGCCCGAGCGGTACAGAATGGGGTTTTTTGCCGGGTCGGCATCCACTTCCTCCAGCGTGGCGACCTGCACGCTGTAGTTCACGTCGATCATGTCCTTCATGCTTTTTAGCAGATTGTCGACGTCGTTGGGCGTGGCGTTCCAGTCCAGGTCATCCTGCGCAGACGCCGCGATCACCGCCCAAAGCACCCAACTCATTCGCAACAGAAAACACTTCATAACCCATTTCCCCTTCGCCGTGCCGCAGGCCGCTTCGCACCCGCCCCAAATACAAAACAAGCCGCCTGCAGGCTGAGACATCGCTGTCGTGTAGCCTGTCGGCGACTTGGTCCCGGAGAAGTCTGACGCACGAAAACGCCCCAAATGAATCAACCGCCCGCGCTGTCGTCGCTATGCCGCACAACAGCCACTTGAACAGGCCCTCACTTCGTCTTTTCGGTCTCGCTCTTCAGCTTGGTGATGAGAACCGGCGGCTGCGGCGGCTTCTTGGCCTCTGTCCGGGCCTGAGGCGTAACCGGACAGCAGCAGCACGGGTCCGTCGTTTCCGCCGAAGAGATGGACCGCGGCGGCGCAGGCGGCGGCTGCGATCTCTTGGGGGGCGGGACAAAGCCCGGCTCGTCCGAGCCGTCGCCGGCCAAGACCGTTCCCATGCACAACGTGGCGGCGAGCATGACCATTCCGGCTTTCGCCGTTTTCTGTGCTTCGCTCTTCATGGCGTCTCCTTTTCAACAGGCATTACTCTACAAAATCATTCAACGTTACCTTAACACGGCCCCCCGGAGCTGTCAACCCGACCGCCGGTAATTTCCGCAACCTTAATTTCCCGCAACCCATCCGCATCTCACGGAAGAAAAGCTTGTCCGGTCACCGCATCATCATCACGAATCTGCCGTCGCCGCGGGTCACGGTGACCGCGCCCGCGCCAGGCGCAAAACACTCCGGCATGATCCGGGCGCCCGGCACCGCGCACCCCTCGCCGCCATACACACCCGAGGCGTGACGCACGCCCCGATAGGAAAACTTCGAAACCGCTGCGTTGACCCCTTCGGGCACCGCGACCTTCGCGCCGGCGAGGATCGTCAGACGCGACTCCTTGGAAGCGGTCGGCAAGGCGTCGGAGGCCGCGAGCGTGACGGTTCCGCCCTCGACGATGAAATCACCCGCACTCAGGTTCCGGCAGCCGAATGTCCAGTTTCCGGTGCCTTGTTTGCGTAAGGTGACCTTTCCCGTGATACGGCCCCCTTGACGTGCGGTGACGGTATCGGTGTCGTTTGAGATCGTCAACATCGCGGGTGCGTCGCTCCTGATGGTCTGGGTGGACCCCTCGATCACCGCAACCATCTCAAGTTCGGCAATCGTCTGGTCATACCCGTTCAGGTCTATCCAGGGATAAAACTTGTGCGCCTCGTAAATCTGGCCGAGTGAGAGTCTGGCCGGTGCAAGGGTGTTGGTGGCATGACACACAGCACCGTTCGCCTTCAAGAGCAAAAATGACCATTCGTTACCGGTCGCGTAAAAGTGAGAGACATTGCCGTCTGTCTGCTCGTAACGACCGCCCCCGAGTTTGAGTCGGGAATACCAATGGAGTTGTCCGCTCTCACGCACGAAAAAGCCGCCGGCCGACGTTGCACGCACCTCCGAGGAACAACCGGGCTCGCCAAACGTCAAGGAAGACGAACTTGCTCGGGGCCGGAGTTCGATGCTGGTGTTGGGAATATCGACATCGCCAAGCCATGCGACGTCAATGGCGTTGTTGACGAAAACCAGCACGCTCCCGCTCGCTCCAATCGTGAGTGTGCGGCCCCGCCCGAATGAGCCGCCATTTGTCTGAAAAGTGACTGTGCCCTTCACGACCGACACGTCGCCCGAGCCGAGCGCACGAGGGTCGTTCACCAGAACCGGCACCAGTGCCGGATCGTAGGTTAGTGTAACTCCGATTGAGGCACCGCCTGTGAAATCACTGTTGCCGCTCAGGTTTGCCTTACCGTTGATGACGAGCGACGCGCTCCCTGTTAACCGGCCGCTCGCCGTATTGGTGAAAAGGGCGTATGGACCGATCCATACGCGGGAATCGGCGAGGGTCCCGTTTAACACGAGAGCACCTTCCTCGATCGAGGTAGTGCCCGTGTAAGCGTTCGTGTTGTTCAACGTCAGAGTTGAGGTTCCGGATCGTTTCTCAATCACAGCCGGTCCTTCGATCCCCTCGCCCGAGAACGTGTAATTCCGCGAACCCGTCACGGCGACCTTGAGGGGGTGAACCACTGAGGAGATCGTCACGTTCGTCGTTCCCTCGTCCGCCGCATCCGTAAAGGACGCGAAGTTGCCATCTGAATACAGGACGTTGCCTATCCAATTCGGCGTCGTCGTATCCCATACGTTATTGCTCGCGTCACCTTTCCAGGCGACCTCCCCAGTGGCGAGTTGCAATACGAGACTGTCCGTCTTTTCGGTCAGGAGAGCTGAGGAGGGGAACCCGGCCCCCAGTGTAAACGTCCCGGCCCCTGACTTGGAGGTGTAGCGGATAAGCGTGTGCTCCACTCCTGCAGTCAGATTTGCGAGCGCCTCCGCCGAGATCGACACGGGCACGCCTCCGGATACCGTTACGTTTCCCGTCAGAATCAACGGATGGATATCTGCGCTATCCGTGAGAACCCGATAATTCGCTCCGCTTTCGAACGTGACGTTGCCGACCGTACCTGTGCCTGCAAGCGTGGCGCCCGATTTCACGGTCGTCTTTTTCATTGAGGCATAATTGCCGCTCAGTATCAGCGTCCCCTGCGAGATGGTGACATCGCCGGTTGAACTGGATGTCGAGCCGCCCGCAAACTCCCATGTGCCTGCGCCGGACTTGTTCAACCACGTCGAAGCTGTTGTCATATTCCCGAGAAACACGCCGTTCCCAGCTCCGCCAAACGTCACCAGGGTGCCCCGATTGGACAATGGATTGGAAAACTCGGATCCTGTCACGGTATTCAGATTCCCGCCCAAGGTGAGCAGTGTGTCCGCCACCAGATTCTCGAACGTGCCGGCTGTCTCATAATACCGAGGCCCACGGACGGTCAGGTTTCCGTCGATGCGGGTGTCCTGACCAGCATTCATACTGAACTTTCCGGGCGTTTGGTATAAGTTCTGCCCAAGCAGGATGCCGGCGGCAGATCCTCCGTATGCCTCCAGACTGTCCACCTTAAGCGTGCCTTCGCTGATTGTATGCGTGAACGTTGAGGAGGTAAACGCGTTCGCGGCGGAACGAAGCCAAATCAAAGCGTTGCCGTTCGGACGGCTCACCCCCGCGAAGTTCGTCACCGCCCCCACGAAGGTGAGTGTGCCGGCATACTGATCGCATGACTGTAACAGACCGCCGTTGCCTCTTACTGTTCCATTGAACGTCAGGTGGTGGTTGTTCGCGGTATAGGTTCCGAGTTTCGAATTATTAGGCAATCTGATGTCAAGCTCCAGAATATCGGTGATGGAAGAAGAAGCTTTCGCTACACCGATTGCGGGGTTGCCGGTTGCGAAAGCGGGATACTCAGATGCGACACAGCCTGTCAGGACAATCTCGTTGCCAGATACCGTAAACGGAGCGGAAGCGGTTGTGTAGTTGTTGGAGAAGACGAGCATCTTGAATGTGGTCGTCTCCGGAGCGTAGTCATTCGTCACCGACGTGCGCGCAGACCCCGCGAAGACGAGGTAATCGCCCGAGACCGGCGCGACCTTGTCCGACCAATTTTCTTTTGTGGAAAGATACGCGTCATCGCCGCCGCCATCCCAGATCTTGATCGCGGCAAAACTGTTCACGGCGATGGCCGCGAACAACACGGAACCCCATTTTTTCACCACCATTAGTTTTTTCCTTTCCCGTTAACCAAAAAACCTGTTCTGCAACTAAGAATCTGGCGACACGACACCGAAGGAAGCACACAGAGTCAATCCGGTGAAAAGTCCGCGCCGATCAGAAACCCTTATGCGTGGACCCGCCCGCCGACGGCTCCCCCTCGACCGCGTCATAGGACCGCAGAATGTCGCTGCGGGTATAGTGCTGGAACAGCACCCGGCTGTCGGCCGGGTAGTACGGCAGCACATCCGAATATCCGGGCACGACAACCTCCACGACCGGAAAGCCGATCTCCGGCCCAG
>CAYZQL010000172.1:0-8550 GCA_964480555.1 uncultured Lentisphaeraceae bacterium
GCCGCGGATGTTGTACTGCCGCAGGAACTGCATCGCTTCGGTCACGCCCTTCGCGTCGGAACCCGGCACGTCGAGCGAAACCCCCAGCGGCGCGCCCACGGCCAGAAAGACCGCCTCGTACCCCTTCTCTTTCAGTTCAGCCAAAGTGAAGTCGCGCCCCAGCGTGCGTCCCGTTTCAAGGTTGACGCCGAGATGCTCGATCATGCGCACCTCGCGCGCAAGCTCTTCGCGCGGCAGCCGGTAGGCCGGGATCGCCTGCACCAGCATGCCCCCGGGACGCGGCTCCGCTTCGAACACGGTCGGCTTGTAGCCCAGCCGGGCCAGGAAATAGGCGCACGAGAGGCCGGCGGGACCCGCGCCGATGACCGCGATCTTCCGGGCCGCGTTGGCCGCGTTCTCGCGCACCTCCGGCACCTGGATGGTGACCTCCTGGTCCACCATGAACCGCTTGACGCCGCGGATCGAGACCGGCTCGTCCAGCGACGCGCGCCGGCACTTGTCTTCGCAGGTGTGGAAGCAGACGCGCGCGCACACCGAAGCGAAGGGGTTCTTCTCGCGGTGCAACCGCAGCGCCTCGGCATACCGCTTCTCGCCCACCAGCGCCACAAAGCCCGGCACGTCCACGCCGACGGGACACGCGCTCAGGCACGGCGCGCGCACCAGGCCCGGACACACGCCCGCCCGACAATGGTGGTCGCGGATGTGCTCCTCGTACTCGTGCCGGAAGTGGCGGATGGTCGACAGCACCGGGTTCGGCGCGGTCTGGCCCAGGCCGCACAGCGAGGCGGTCTTGATGAAGTGGCCCAGCCCGATCAGCCGGTCGATGTCCTCCGGCTCACCTTTGCCGGCACAGATCCGCTCCAGAATCTCCAGCATGCGGCGCGTGCCCACGCGGCACGGCGCGCATTTGCCGCACGACTCCTCCTGCACGAACTCGATGAAGAAGCGCGCCACGTCCACCATGCAGGTGTCCTCGTCCATCACGATCAGGCCGCCGGACCCCATGATCGCGCCGAGTTCGGCCAGCGGCTCGTAATCCAGCGGCACGTTCAGATTCTCGCGCGGAATGCAGCCCCCCGAGGGGCCGCCGATCTGCGCCGCCTTGAAGCGGCGGTTGTTGCGGATGCCGCCGCCGATGTCGTAGATCACCTCGCCCAGCGGCGTGCCCACCGGAACCTCGACCAGCCCCGTGTTGCGCACCGCGCCGGCCAGCGCGAACACCTTGGTGCCCTTGCTCTTGGCCGTGCCCATCGACGCATACCACGCCCCGCCGTTCAGCAGGATCGCGGGAACGTTGGCATAGGTCTCCACATTGTTGAGGACGGTCGGGCGGCCCCACAGCCCCTTCTGGGCGGGGAACGGCGGACGCGGACGCGGCTCGCCGCGCTTGCCCTCGATCGAGGCGATCAGCGCGGTCTCCTCGCCGCACACGAACGCGCCCGAGCCCATGCGGATCTCCAGGTCAAAGCAGAACGTCGTACCCAATATCCCCTGCCCCAGCAGCCCGCACGCCCGCGCCTGGGTGATAGCGGCGGACAGCCGCTCGACCGCCAGAGGATACTCGGCCCGCACATAGACGTAGCCTTGCTGCGCGCCCACGGCGAACGCCGCGATGGCCATGCCTTCAATGACGCTGTGAGGATCGCCCTCCAGCACGCTGCGGTCCATGTAGGCGCCCGGGTCGCCCTCATCGGCGTTGCACAGCACGTACCTCACCGAGTCCGGAGCGGGCGACTGGCTGGCCAGATGCCATTTGAGCCACGTCGGGAACCCTGCGCCGCCACGGCCGCGGAGCCCCGACGTTTTCATCTCCTCGACCACGGCGGCGGGCTTCAGCTCCGTCAGCACCTTGGCCAAGGCCGCATACCCGTCCCGCGCGATCGCGTCGCCGATCCGCTCGGGGTCGATCCAGCCGCAGTTGCGCAGCACGATCTGCGTCTGCCGCTTGAAGAAATCGATGTCCTGACGGCACGGCGCAGGCGTCTTGCCCGACGCGTCCGTGACGAGCAGCCGCTCGACCCGTTTGCCGCCGGCGATGTGCGATGCGACGATTTCCGGCGCATCCTCCGGCTTGACACCCTGATAAAATGTCCGGTCATCCCCGATCAGCACAACCGGGCCGATGACGCAAGGACCCATGCAGCCGGTCTCGACCAGCGCGACCTTTTCGCCGAGGCCCTCTTTCTCCAGCGCCACGCGCAGCGCGTCACGCACCTCTTTCGCGCCGGACGCCAAACAGCTCCCGCCGAAGCAGACGAGGATCTGGCTGGGCTTGCCGCTCGTGCAGGACGGCTTTCCCGCACGCAGCCGCTCGCGTAAGGCGGTGAGTTCCGCAACGCTCTTCACTTTCGGTAAAACAGGGGCGTTCATGCGCGCTCCTTTTCCCCGGCCACGGCGGCGCCGGACAGAATCTGATTGACCATCTCGCCGACGCGCGCCGGCTTGACGCGCTGGTAGACGGTCTCGTTGACCATCACCACGGGGGCCATGCCGCACGCGCCGAAACACCGTCCGACCTCCAGCGAGAACTGGCGGTCAGGCGTGGTCTCGCCCACGTCGATCTCGAGTTTTTTCTTGAAGGCGTCGAGCACCTCTTTGCCGCCTCGCACATAACACGCGGTGCCGAGGCAGACACGCACGAGGTATTTGCCGCGCGGATTCAAGGTGAAGAACGAGTAGAAGGTCACGACCCCGGCCACCTCGCTCACGGTCTTGCCGAACCCGTCGGCAATCTTGCGTATCACGGCCTCGGGCAGATACCCGAAGATGGACTGCGCCGTCTGCAGGGCAGGGATCAAGCCGCCGGGCTTGTCACGGTATTCACCGATCACCTCATCGAGCCGGGCATACAAATCGGCTTCCGAGGCTTCACCGGAACACGCACAGGTGCAGGGCGTGGCGGTTGCGGAAAGAGCTGTCATGAAGGCCTCCGTACGGTTCCCGATGACCGGGAACGGTTAGATAAAGGCCGCCCTCGACTGATCAAACAGGCGCATCAGGCAGGGCGGTCATTCCGGGTCAGGCGTTTAAAGGGAACCCTCGATGTACTTCTCAAGGTTGCGGATCATCGCGTCCTGCTCGGAGGCCATAAATTTCACCAGGTCGCCGATCGAAATAATGCCGACGACCTTCTCCTGGCTGTCGAGCACGGGCAAATGGCGGATGCGCTTCTGCGTCATCAGCGCCATGCACTCGTCCACCGTATCTTCCGGCGACGCATAGACGACCTTTTTCGTCATGACCGCCTTCACTTGGACGTCGCGCGGCGACTTGTCGGCTAAAATGACTTTACGGAAACAGTCGCGCTCGGCAAAAATACCCGCAATCTTGCCACGCGCGTTCAGCACAAGGAGGGACCCGACATTCTTCGCATCCATCAACTGGACGGCTTCAAAGACCGATAACGTGGGCGGGATCGAGATGATTTCGCGCCCTTTCTGCATGAGAAGCTGGTTGACCGGTGTGTTCACTTCACATTCCTCCATGGTGCCGTGTTTACGGATGTAAAAAACATCCGGGAACGTTCTCGCACACGCCCGGCTGAAAACGGCATGATGGGCGCAAAAACGCCCCAAATTCATCACAAACAAAGGCCGGGCGGAAGGACCATCATTACCGCCATTTTTAGTTTACCGCACTTCAGGTTAGGGGTCAAGCCCTCTTTGCCCATAAATCAAGGTGAACTCCGCGCCATTTCTTCCTTCAACTGCAAAGGCCCGTCCGGTATACTTTAAAGCTCACTTATGACCGTTCTCCGTTCGCATTCCTGTTTGCTTTTCTTCATGGCGCTCTGCGTCTGGCCCCCTTCCGCACGCTGCGACCCCGCAGAACGGACTGTCTGGCGGACCCTGACGCATGTGCAACACGCCGTCGGCGCATCCCATTACGCATGGGACGGCGATTCTCTCTGTTTTTCGAACGGCCAGCGCAGCCTCCGCTTTTTCCAGGGCCGCCGCAGATTGGCGGTCGACGGAACGACGGTCTGGCTCAACGCCCAGCCCGCCGGATCGGTCCCCGGCGGCGACTGGCGCTTGGCCGCCGTGGACCTCGACTTGCTCCAACTCGCCGTCCTGACCGTGACGGATGACGAGCCGAAACGGTTACATGTCTTGATCGACCCCGGCCACGGTGGAGAAGACGACGGCGCGGCAAGCCGTGATCCGGCCCTGAAAGAGAAAACCCTGACGCTCTGCCTTGCCAAGGAGATCGCCCGGCGTCTCGAAAAAGCCGGCATGCGGGTCGATCTCACACGCACGCAAGACACCCTGCTCTCCCTCGACGAGCGCGTGCGACTCGCACGCAAGAAGAAGGCCGACCTCTTTCTCTGCATCCACGCCAACCATGCCGAAAACGCCGAGGCGACCGGCACAGAAACATACGTCCTGCCTGCCAGCGGCTATCCGGGCACAGCGGACGGCAGCCGAGCGCGCGGCTGGCAGATCGGAAACCGCAACGACTACCACAACACTCTTCTGGGCTTTTCGATTCACAGCAAGCTGGTGGCGCAGACCAACACGGTGGACCGCGGCCTCAAGCGCCAATCCTTTTTCGTCCTGAGAGAGACCAGCTGCCCCGCTGTCCTGCTCGAATTCGGCTTCCTCTCCAATCGCGACGAAACCCTAAAAATGTTGACGCCCGCCTGGCAGAAGCAGTGCGCCGATGCGGTCACCGAGGGCGTCGTCGTATACGCCAAGCGGGTTGCGGCGCTTGACCGCGCAGTCGCCGAAAAACGCGCGCGCGATGCCGAGGCGAACGAGCGCTGGAGCCTCCATCTGGCCGCCTTGCAGACCGCGCCTCGAACATCCTCCACAAATCCACCCCCTCTCCTGCCGGCCGTCGCCACCGCCCTCACCTATGCCGCGTCCAGCCCTGCCTCCGTCCTTCACGGGACGAACGCCGCGCCGGTGGAGCTCAACTCGCTCATTGATTTTTACGCCACAGGCACAGTAGAATAATAACCCATGCACATGCAAAACACCCCCTCCTCTGATTCCAACACGTCCAGAGCGTCCTCCCCCCCGCATCACCTCTGGCATACCTCCCTGCTCGCTGCGCAGTCCTGCTGGTCCCCGTGCTGCTCGGCGTGCTCTTCGTACTCACGTTCCAGAAACTCGCGCCCGTTGCCGCACGCCCGAACGACGGCGCCACGCTCGCCATACAGGCCCCGCTCGCCATGGACGCCTCCAACGATGTGGCCCACCTGATGGCCTGTCGCCGCGACCTGCGCAACGAAGGCCTGCCCACCGAGGAAGCCAACCTCCGCATCTGGGCCGCGCAGGCCGACGCGCCTGAAATCCTTTTCCGCGTGTCACCGCCGGAGAGCGGCAAAAAATGGAACTGGTACCTTTCGCAGGACGGCCGCTACGCGATCGCCGCTTCCCTTCAGATCGACGCGTTCGAACGGCGGAGCGTCGGGCTCTACGACCTGACCGCGGCGCAGTGGATCTGGAAACGAGTGATGCTCTGGCCCGACTCGCATGAGCAGCCTTACGTCTTTGGGCGCCACACGATCCTGCGTTATTCGACGCACGGCAAACGTTTCGCCCTTGAAATCTCCCCGTCCGGCGACATCATCCAGATCGATTCCCTCGGCGCGGGCGCGCTCCTGATCTCCCCGACACCGCCGCCGCAGCCCATGTTTCCCGGAGAGCCCGTGGCCTTCAGGAACAATGTCTTTTTCGTCACGGACACGCAACGCGAAAACCTTGTCGGCTATGCGTTCGAGCGCCTACCCGGCTTGCGGTATGCTGGCAGGGCCGACGCAAACACCCTTTTTTCCGGGAACGGGCGCCTGAAGTTCACCATCCGTGACGGGACGGTCACCGTCTCGGACAGTCTGACCCAGACCCGCCTGCAGCAGTTCTCCGTCTGGAAACATACGACCAACACCGTGGTCACCGGCGCGCTGACCACGCTCGACGGCTCCAGCATCACCGTCTTCCTCAAAACCAGCTTCGCGGGGGTCCCGCAGGTCACGCGCGAATGGAGTGTGGCGCTCGCCCTCCACACCGGAACTGTCCTGCAAAGTTTCAATGCGGACGCGCTCTTCGCAAAGCCCCAAGCGGCCGACTCTCGCCTGGAAACCCGTTCCCCTGACGGACAGTGGGAGCTCTCCCTGTCCGCGACGAACGAACTCCGCGTCACAGGGTGCGCGCAAAAACGCGTGCTCGCCCGCTGTGGCCTCGCACCCCTCCTCGGGCTGCAGAAGCCCTTCGACCAGATCGCCTTCCTCGAGGAGGGGCGCCACGCGGTTTTGCGCCACGACAGCAATGTCTGGCTGCTGGATTTCACCCTTGCCCGCACCTATGCGGATCTGCGGGCACGCCTGAACGCCAGCGCGGAGGCTCCGCCGGAACCGTTGCCGCCACTTGCCGCCCCCGCGGAAAACACGCACACCAACGGCGTCGCGGCGGACGCTTACACGCCCTCCGACTCCGCACGCCTCGCCTTGCGCGCCGAATGGCTTGCCGCCAACCAGGCGTGGCCCTATGCCGCAGCCCTGTTGGAGGAGTCCTGCCGCCACCCCGACTGGGACGGGCGCGCGCCACGCGTAAACCCGCTGCTGCTGGCCCGCTATCAGCTTCTTTCCCGCCAGGGTCAGAAGGCCCGCCAAACCTGCCGCGAGGCACTCCGCCAACTTGCCTCCGACACCACCGAAGAGAACCGCATGATCCGCTACCACCTGCAAAGGTTGCTCGACGCCATACCGTGACCCGGCGCCACACCGCCCATCCGCCGGCTTGACAGACCCGGCCGTCTGTTTGTAAGGTAAGCCCTGTCTTTTGAACACCAAAGAGGAACACCATGCTTGACGCTTCCGATCTTCGCAAAGGCCTGAAAATCGAGATTGAGGGACAGCCCTACCTGATCACCGACTTTGACTTCAGCAAGCCCGGCAAGGGGCAGGCCATCTACAACTGCAAACTCAAGAACATGCTCTCCGGGTCAACCATGAGCCGCAGTTTCCGCTCCAACGACCGCTTCGAGAAGCCCGAGTTGCTCCAGAAGCCGCTGCGTTTCTCCTACGAGAACGCCGGACACTACGTGTTCCAAGACGAGAATTTCGAAGAGGTCATGATCGACGAGAGCGTCCTCGGCCAGAACAAGTTTTTCCTGCTGGACGACATGCCGATCGACGCGCTCTTTTTCAACAACGCGGTGATCGAAGTCGAGCTTCCCAACCTCGTGGAACGCAAAGTGATCGCCTGCGATGTCGGCGCCAAAGGGAATACGGCGGCCGGCAAAGTCACGAAGCCGTGCACCGTCGAGGGCGGCTATGAGCTGGCCGTGCCGCTCTTCGTGAACGAAGGCGACATCATCCGCATCGACACCCGCACCGGCGAGTACGCCGACCGCGTGCGTGCCTAGGGCACACCCGCATCGTGCAAATACGGGTGTTGCCCCCGACGCGGATTGTGTTAAAATAGGGGCCATGAAAACATGGAATGTGGCCAAGATCAAGGCCTCGAAGGGCGTATGCAAACTCCCCTGCGTCACCGCATATGATTACGCCTGCGCCCGCCTCGCCGACGAGGCCGGCTTGCCGCTGCTGCTGGTCGGCGATTCACTCGGCATGGCCGTTCTCGGGTATGCCTCGACCCTCCCGGTCACGATGGACGAAATGCTCCACCACACCGCCGCCGTCGCGCGCGGCACGCGCGAAGCGCTGGTGGTCGCGGACATGCCGTTTCTCTCCTATCAGATTTCCGACGCCGAGGCCCTGCGCAACGCGGGCCGCTTCCTGCAAGAGGCCGGCGCCGATGCGGTGAAGATCGAAGGCGGCGCCTTCCGTGCCGGACTCGTGCGCCTGCTCACGCAAAACGGCATCCCGGTCCTCGGCCACATCGGCCTCACGCCCCAGTCCGTCAACGTGCTCGGCGGCTACAAAGTGCAGGGCAAGACGCGCGAGGCCGCCGAACAACTCGTGTCCGACGCGCAGGCGTTGGCTGACGCAGGCGCCTTCGCGATCGTGCTCGAATGCACGCCGCCCGACATCGCCGCCGCCGTCACCGCAGCCGCCGCCGTGCCCGTCATCGGCATCGGGGCAGGCCCCGTCTGCGACGGCCAGGTGCTGGTGATGCACGACCTGCTCGGCCTTTCGGACAACAAGCCGCCCAAGTTCGTCAAGCCTTATGCCGCACTGGCGGAGACCCTGCGCGCCGCTTTCCACGCCTATGCGACGGAGGTCCAAGGCGGCACCTTCCCCGGCCCCGAACACTGCTACCCCCTCTCCGGTCTCCCCCCGTTGTAACCCGCAGCAAAAAACGATCGCATGTCACTCTCCCGCACATCACGCGAAGACATCGTCATCACCGGCATGGCCTGCCGCTTTGCGGAGTCGCCCAACCTCGCCGCCTTCTGGCGCAACATCATGCGGCGCCAAGCGCTCTTTACACCGCTGAACGGCCTCTCGCCAAGCGAGGCCGCGGCCCCCCATAAAAACATTTTCGACCGGCCCTATCCCGTCGTGGGCGGCCAGTTGGGTGACCTCTACGCCTGCACCCCCACGGACCAATACTTCCCGCGCAAAATGAACGCCGGCGAGAATCA
>CAYZQL010000173.1:0-8526 GCA_964480555.1 uncultured Lentisphaeraceae bacterium
TACCCGGATGCGCCTTTTTCAATCAACTGTCACCCACAGATTCTCGTGAAGTGCCCTAAAACCGGATGCGCAGACGTCTGGCAACGAGGCGGGCGGAGGCGTGGAAAAGACGGCGGATGCGGATCAAGTACCCGCGACTGGTCCGAATGCAACGGAACGTAAGAAAAAGAAATTCGGTTGCACGGCACGGATAGGTTTTATAATTTTGTTGTTCGCGCTCAATGGGCTACTAGGAATAAAGGCTCTGATCGGATTTATTGGTTTCCTCGTGGCATACTGGGTGATCGCGAAGCCTTGGCTGGCGGCAAGAAAGGCGGCGCAAGAGTCATCGGTTATCCGTCGTGGGTTCGGTTGGACGATTGAAGATGCTTTCGGCAGTTTTTGTCGCGCAGTCACCTATTGCTCTGCACTAGTTGTGATCGCCTTAATAGCTTGTTTTTCGGCCAGCCTCTACCCCAGCGCTGCATATATGGCACAGGCTGTTCCCGTCATCCACAACCTACGCACAAAGGCTGAATTATTCCGTAGGGATAAAGCTCATCTCCCAGGGATGGGGAGAAACGCGGATGGTTCACTGGCGCAGACGTCGCAACTGGCTGACGGGCTGTCAGGCGTACAGACGTTCTTCTGTACGAATGTTGCAGCGTATGCGGTCTATACGGTGGACTTCGACACAGTGGTCGCGGTCACAAACAAGAATCATGTTTGCTGTGAGATCGATGTCGGTTACGCAGATCTGACTGGCCAAAAAGCGCGCCCGAAGCACTTCCAGTATCGGGTCGATGCGTGTCAGGGGGACAGTTATCTTTATGTCCTTGGCGCTTTCGGCGATGGCGACGGGTTGATGGCCAGAAGGGGCTATGCGGTTCTGGAATTCAATAACGTGGCAGCGCGGGTCAGGGCAGTTGCCACATGGACGCGCTACAAGCCGCTTGCCAAAAAGCCGAAGCAAATCGTCATGGTCAGCGCGGAGGAGGCGCGGAAATACTTCAAATGCGAGACGCCGGAGCAGGCCGCGAAGATGAACCTTTGCTGGGTGGGCGACACCGACGCGCTCATGAGCGGGGACAAGGCAAGGATCGAGAAGGCTCTGGAGGAGTTGAAGAAGGCGGGGTGGGAACTAAGATGAAGGCAGGGCATAATGGCGATGGTAGGGTGGAGGGCACCACTCCTGTGGTGCCGCGGCGGCATGCGGCGGCAGAGGCCTGATGCCCTCCAGAGCCGCCCTCCAGCGTGACGGGTTGAGGGTGGAACCAGGAACGTCGAACGCCGAACTCTGAACGCTGAAGGGGAAAGGTGGAGGCGAAGACGGCGGGAAAAGAAAGCTCAACGTTCAAGTTTGCGAGTGGAGGGCGTGAGGTTGTCAGACCGTCACATGGGTGCGTGAGGATGAAGCGAAAGACGGAGAGGCGTAATGAACGTACGTGATGATAAGGTTGTTGTTCTTTGCCCAGACCGAGAACCGGGGGGGCTCTATCACCACATGGACTTCTTGGATGAGTGGCTGGACAGACGTAAGGACCGGGGCCGAGATAGCTGAGGAACGTTGACATGAGCGAGAAAAGACAAGAAATGACGCATGACGATGATCGATGGTCCGATAAGCGCGGACAGAGTATCGTGGAATATTTGATCGCTTTGTTGGCAATCGTTATGCTTGCTATTATTGGTTTGCCGACTTTAATGCCGTTTGTCGTCCGTGCGCAATACGCGGTCGATGCCGTTCCGGTGACGAGTGATTTCCGGATAAAGGTTGAGCGTTATCGTTGTGAAAAGGAACGGTTGCCCGGCCTGGGATTCAAATCAGACGGGATTTTGGGGAGTACCTCGCAGTTGTCGGGCGGGCTGTCGCGCGTGCAGACCTTCTGCGGGACAAACGTCGCGGCTTTTACCGAGGATTTCGGAAAGGTCGTTGTCGTCACAAACGGTGGCCAAATCTATCGGGAGATTGACGTTGATATAACCGGTAAGAAATTGCGGCCAACCCATATTCAGTATCGCGTCGATGTTTGTGAAAGCAACCGGTATGTGTATGCGACGGGGTCCTTCGGCAACGACGACGGACTTCCGTCGGGGACGGGCTATGCCGTATTGGAGGCGCGAAGTGGTACACAGTCCGTTCATGCGGTGTGGGGACGGTACGAGGCGATGGTGAAATCTCCTGGGCAGGCGGTCTTGGTGAACGCCGATGAGGCTCGGCGGTACTTCGGCTGCGTGTCGACGGCGCAGGCACGGAAGATGAACCTGTGCTGGGCGGGCGACCCTGATGCGCTGGTGAGCAAAGACGCAACGGTTCGGAATCGGGCGGTGGCCGAATTGCTCGCTGTGGGGTGGGATGTTAATGGAGTGAGAGGCGTCAGTGCCCGGTGGTTTGAGGTTCCGGGAGCATTTCGGAATGCGTTGCCAGCGTTTCTCATGTATGTGTTGATCATTGCCGTTGTTGTGTCTGCCTCTACGTGGAAAAGGTGCTGGATGTCGCTGTTCGTTCTACCCTGGTTTTTCGTTTGGAAACTGCCTGTTTTTCCGCTTGCCTTCTTGCACGTTGTTGTATTTGGTGGAGTCGTCTTGGTGCTGTTGTGGGAACTGGGCAGCTTTGTGGTGCGTGTCGGTCGGATTCTGATCCGTCGCCTGTCGCATACAGATGAGTGAAGAGACCGGGATGCAGAGTGTGTGTTGGTGTGCTTTGCGTCGGCTGTTGCGGAACCAGGAGGTTTGTGTATGGAGCGCTTCGATGTAAGAGGAGGGGTCCCGTTTCCTGTCCCGGATCGGAACTGTCCGCCGCCGGATCTTCTTGACGCCGTGTCGTTCGAATACCGAGGCGTGTCGTTTAAGGGTTACGGCGTTCTCCATGGCATCACGGGGGGGATGAATGCGGCCTACGGAGACATGCTGGTCCGCACGGTGAACGGGACCGGGGGATTGCTGTTCGCCGAAAAGAGCCTGCTTTCGCTTCTGCCCGGTTCCCGTCCGACGATTTCGCTGTGCGACTGGGCGGTCCTTTCGGCTTGGGACACGCTTGGGCTGGGTCTTCGGCTGACCCTGCTACCCTCGTCGTGGCGCGTGATGCTGTTGGACGCGCCGCTCGAACGGTTGAGGAAGGGTGACCCATTTCTGAAAACGGGGCGTGCGGAGGACCTTGGCGGTTCACCCTACTTTCACATCTTCGATCCGTGGGAGCGCCGGCGGCTGATCGGCTACCCGGACCCAGGCGACGGATTCCGGCACGACCTGACGCTTCTGGCGCGTCCGTGGAAGGAACTGCTGCCCAGAATGCCGCGCACGCTGAGTCCGGTGTGGAACCGTATCCTCAGGCTCGTGCAGCGGCACGGCCATTTCCCGGTGCGGTCGCTGCATATGCTGCACTATGCCGCAACCTACGCGGAGAGGACTGGCCAACGGCAGGTGAGCGTATTCGTGGGGGAAACGCACAATACGGACATGGCCTGGCTTGCGGAACACGAGGACGAATTCAGGGAAGCCCTTCCTCAGTACCTGCGGCGACCATTCGACCGGACAGTGTCGCGGGCCGAGAAGCTGGCTGCTGCGGTGCTGGGCAAGAAACCCGCCGTTGAAATGCGGTGGGCGTTGTACTTGGCGGGCCAGTTTGTCGGCGCGGCGATCGGCGCCGGAATCCTGCTGGCGACGGTTCTGGGAGTCGTCATCGGTTGGATCTATGTGACGTCCAAACGGTTTTGACGGATGCGGATATGGATGTTGTGTTCCATGCGCTTTTGGGCGGGGAACAGAACATTCCGGCGTTTTGTGGCGCAAAGCATCCGGGCGACAGGAGGGCTGAAGCTGAGTGAGAAGGGAGAAAAGACCATTTTATGCGGGTTGCGGCATCGATGAGAAACTGGAGGAAGAGGCGGCTGTCCATCGCGTCGGACGTGTGGATGCGCAGCCTCCTCATGTCGAGGTGGTTCTTCAGGTCGTCGAAGCTGTTCTCGACCGCGTTCTTGGCGCGGTAGTCCCCCCCCCATGCGTCCATGGGGTCCTTGAACGCGGCGGAGAGGATGCAGAAGAACCCGGCGTAGCGCTTCCTGTGCTTCTGGGAGAAAAACGTGAATCGCTTGGGTGCAAGGGCGATTTTTTGGGGGAATGCGAGTTTTGTTGATGTTTCTCTGTTTTCATCCCTAGGGTTCGCAGGGAATGAGAACCTCTCACTCGGGCCACGTCCTATTCCTTGCGCCAAGACCCCAAGACCCGGAGGGGTAAGATAACAGGGGCTTGTCTCCTTTGGGTCTCAGGGTCTTTGCGTGCGACACAAGAAGCTATGGCGGGCTTCGCAACAACTGACCGCCGATGGCGTCCTTATCGCGAACGCCAAAAAATATCCCTTGCACCCTGAAAAATCGCCCTGTCGCTTTTCATGTTTTCGCGGCAGCCGAAACGCGCTACACTGTCGGTCAACGTAGGGGTGACGCACAGCAGAGACACACGACTTCAGAAACCTTCCGTAACCCCGTGAGAAAAAACGGCACGGTTGAGGCATGTCAGGGCAACCCTTGATATACCTCGTGCTGTTTTTGAGGTTCAGTCAGAGGTTAGACAGATAGGAGTCATATATGAACTACGGGGAGGAACTCGGCTATTGGTATCTTCGTCTGAACGGTTTTTTCCCGTTGAGGAACTTTGTCATCCATAGATGTAAGAGGAAGAGGATTGAATACCGGTCGGATCTTGACATAGTTGCTGTCCGGCCACCTCATGTATTCGAGGAGATTGGTGGGCAGCTTGAAGATTGGGATCCATATCTAAAGGGGAAACTTGATTTTACGCGATATATCGGTGTCTTGTGCGAGGTAAAGACGGGGCGGTTTAAAAAAGAAGATCTTTTCCCTGAACCCTATTTAAGAACAGGGGTTGAGCGGCTTGGTCTCGTACCGCGAACAAGGGTCGATGAAGCAGTGAGGGCGCTAGAAAAGGAATCCGGATTCCTAGGAAATGGTGCCCGCAAACGTATATGCAAGCTGTTGGTCTCTCCAGATGAGCATCAGGAGGCAAGCTACTTGAATCGATCCATCGGACAAGTAGAAGACTTTATTTTGAATCGGGTGGAGAAGTACGCCGATGAGAAATATGCATCGCGAATGTTTTTCCCGTCCCCGATGTTTCAGTTACTAATCGCCCAAGTCAAAAGGCGGCGACACGATACCAGCGTTGGCGGCATGGGTGGGTAAACCGCCTAACCAATTCGGCCCACACAATGGCGTGACCGCCGTGTGTGGACTCAAGTGTTGACCGTATGGCCCCATTATGGTACAAATAGGCCACACCTAAGGAGGATTGGCGATGCCGCACATCATACCCATCAGAGACTTGAAGAATACGGCTGAGATTTCACAAAAGTGCCGACTGGCGGATGCTCCGATTTTCATCACGAAAAACGGTTATGGCGACATGGTTATCATGAGCATGAAGCGTTATGAGGAAAGTCTGGCGAAACTCGACATCTACGCAAAACTGGATGAGGCAGAGCAGCAGATATCACAAGGAAAGACGGTTGCGGCGGAAACATCCATGAAGCGCCTGCGGGCAAAGCACCATGTATGAGATTCTCATAACGGAATTTGCCGAGCAGGACTTGGACGGCATTGTGGAATACATCGCTGTTAAACTGGCGAATCCGCCAGCCGCCGGGTCTTTTCTGGAAAACGTCGAAGCCTGTTATGGAAGCCTCAAACGTACACCCCGGATGTTTGCTGAGTGCGCGGAGACGTATCTTAAGAGAAAAGGATACCGCAAAGCGCTGATTAGCAATTACCTGCTGATTTTCCGGATTGACTTGAAAGCCCGAAGGGTCTATGTCCTTCGCTTCTTCTACGCAGGGCAAGACTACGTTAAACAACTTTGAAACGACTGCCGCCTCCACCCGCCCCGTTGGCATGATGGGAGAAAGGATACTGTAATGCGATTACACAGGCATGTTCAGTGCATCACGCCGGTTCTCTTCGTTTCTTTGGCCTTGAGCTGTTTTGCCGAGACCTATCAGGTGATGGAGTCTTCACAGACTCGGAAACTGAAAGTGGTCCGCCGTTACGAGATTGCCGTCGAGCAGGGCAAGTCCGCTGTTGCTGCGGTCCCCGCCCTGATGAGCTTTCAGAAAAACTTGAATCGCTGTTCGTTGTTGTCATCCGCTGGCGTTTATAGCATCATACGCCGCCGTGATTGAATTCCGCAACATAGGCGTGCGCTACGGCACGCAGGAAGTCCTCGGCGACGTCAACTTCCGGGTCAACAAAGGCGAGCGCGTCGGCATTGTGGGCCCGAACGGCTCCGGCAAGTCCACGCTCTTCCGCCTGATCCTCGGCGAGGCCTTCGCCGACACCGGCGACGTCATCATCGAAGAGTCGCCCCGCATCGGCCACATCCGCCAGCACCTGAAGGCGGAGTCGGACGACGAGACGCTGCTCGAGTACGCGCTGCGCGGCATCCCCGGGCTGGCCGAGATGGAGCACGAGATCCACGCGCTCGAGCACACGCTGACGTCGACGCAGGAGGAG
The DNA here is from genome assembly GCA_964480555.1 of uncultured Lentisphaeraceae bacterium. Taxonomy (GTDB): domain Bacteria; phylum Verrucomicrobiota; class Kiritimatiellia; order RFP12; family UBA1067; genus CAYZQL01. The sequence continues at coordinate 6,504 of CAYZQL010000173.1, forward strand.
TCCGAACGCGCCCGTCTGCTGCGGCGCATCGGCGACGTCCAGACCGAGTTTGAGCACCTCGGCGGCTACCTGATCGAAGCGCGCGTCAAAGTCTCGCTGGGCGGGCTCGGCTTTCCGATCGAGGCGTTCGACCAAGCGTTCAAGAGCTTCAGCGGCGGCTGGCAGATGCGTGCGGAGCTCTCGCGGGTGCTCGCGTCGCACCCCGATCTGCTGCTGCTCGACGAGCCTTCCAACTACCTCGACCTTCCCGCCGTGGAGTGGCTCCAGCGTTTTCTGAAGGGCTACGACGGCACGCTGATCCTGATCTCGCATGACCGCTATCTGCTGCGCACGCTCACGAACACCACGGTCGAGGTGGACGCCAACACCGCCACCCGGTACAACGGCAACCTCGACTTCTATCTGCGCGAGCGCGAGATCCGTCATGCCAACCTGCTGGCCGCCAAAGCCAACCAAGACCGCCGGATCGAGCAGCTCGAGCGCTTTGTCGACCGCTTCAAGGCCACCGCCTCAAAGGCCACCCAGGCGCAGAGCCGCATGAAGATGATCGAGAAGCTGGAGGCGGATGCGATCAAGATGCCGAAGCGCAGCCTCTCCGCCGGCTGCCTGCGCCTCGCGCCCGCGCCGCATTCGGGCGCGGAGATCGTGCGGCTCGAGGGCGTCGATTTCTCGTATGACGGGGTCCGGAACGTGCTGCACCAGGTGAACCTCAGCATCGCCCGCGGCGACAAGGTCGCGGTCGTCGGGTTCAACGGCATGGGCAAGACCACGCTGCTGCGCATCATGGCGGGCACGCGCCAGCCCACGCGGGGCGCGTGCGCGCTGGGCCACAAAGTCGTGCCCGGCTACCTTTCGCAGGAGTTCGCGGAGACCATCCCGCCCGAGGTTTCGGTCTTCGAGTGCGCGAAGCGCTGCTCGCCGGGGTCCACGGAGAAGATGCTCCGCTCGCAGCTCGGCTCCTTCGGCTTCTCGGCCGACGACATCGGCAAGCCCGCCGGCGTGCTCAGCGGCGGCGAAAAGATCCGCCTCGCTTTTCTGCGGCTCTTCCTCGCGCCCCCCAACTTCATGCTGCTCGACGAGCCGACGACGCACTTGGACCTTGAAGGCCGGTCCACTCTGGAAGCGGCGATCCGCAAGTATGACGGCACGGTCTGTCTGGTCAGCCACGACATCGAGTTCGTGCGCAACACGGTGACGTCGATCATCGAGGTCTCCCCGGCGGGCGTTCGCCGCTTCCCCGGCGGCTACGACTACTACCGCGAAAAGGTCGCGGGCGAAAGCCGCGAGCCGGACGTGGTCGCCCCGGCGGCTGCCGTGCCGGGGCCGGACGGCGTGAGCCCGGCCGCCAGCGCCAAAGAGATGCGCCGGGCCCGGGCCCAGGCGCGCTCGAAGCACCAACCGGTCATCCGGACGCTGAAGGACAAGGTGGCCAAGGCCGAAGCGCGCATCGCCGAGCTGGAGACCGAGCTGGAAAAGCTTTCCGCGGTGCTCTTCAACCCGACGCCGGAAACCGATTTCGCCGCCACCAACAAGCGGCTCCGGCACGTGCAGGACCAGCTCGAAATCTTCACTGAAGAGTGGGAGCGGGACGCGGGCGAGCTCGACCGGCTTCAGCGCGAGCAGGACGAGGCGCAAGACGCCCTCGCGTGACCGCTGCGGCTTTGAGGCCCTCAGGGTATGCACGGGAGGCATCGGGGGCGTTTTTTCGGTGTTTGCTGTAGTTCCGGCGCTCTGTCGCCGGAATCGCCGCGCTATACGCCGGAGGGGATCTTGGCGGCCATCAGCTTCCGCCGGTCAATTTTGCGCCCGTCGACGATGAACGTTCCGTCGCCGACGGCGTGAACCGTGCGCTTCTCTTTGCGCCCGGCATCGATCGATACGGCCACCGCCTCCAGCACGACAATGTTGTGCTTCTTGATGATGTCGGTGACCTTGCACTCGATGTTGGCGAGGCACTCCTTGATCAAGGGCGCCTTGACGGCCTTGCCCGGCACCGGCGTCAGCCCGAACGTGGCGAACTTGT
>CAYZQL010000174.1:0-8420 GCA_964480555.1 uncultured Lentisphaeraceae bacterium
TCAAGTTCATGCGCAAGGTCGCGGAGATCGCGCAGCGGCCGCGCATCCTCGGCGCCGCGGCCGTGGACATGTGCATGGTGGCGGCCGGCAAGCTCGACGGCTACTTCGAGTCCGGCATCTACGTGTGGGACATGGCCGCCGCCGGTCTGATCGTCGAGCGCGCGGGCGGCACCTGCGAGGTTCTCGCGTCGTACCCCAAGCACCGCCTCGCCTTCCTCGCGACCAACGGCCCGCTCCACGTCGCCTGCCGCGACGCGCTCCTGCCGCTTCTCAACACCCCGTAAGACTTCGGAAAGGCAAAGGCCCGATGAAGGTGCCGTTTTCTGACCTGACCTCCTATTATGTGGACCGCTCCGACCGCCGCGCGGTCAACGTGCGCGAGGCGGGCATACCCGAATGCGTCGTGCTGGGGCGCTCCTTTTACCGCCGCGCCTATCCGCCCCTGCCCGAACACCGCCACTTCGGGGTCGCGGAGCTCGCCTTCGTGGAGACCGGACATCAGCCATACTGCCTCGGCGGCCAGCGTTTTTCCCTGCTCGGCGGCGAAGGCATCGTCATCCCGCCCGACATGCCGCACAGCACCGACGGCCACCCCTCCTATCCCGGCAAGCGCATCTGGCTCCAGCTGCGGCTGCCCCAAAAAGAGGACGGACGCTGGCTGGGGCTGTCCCCTTCCGAAGCCGCGCCGCTCCTGAGCATGCTGCGTGCCCCGGCCAACCTCTGCGCGAAGTGGCCCGCGGACTTTGCCCGCCGCGTCGCCACCCTTTTTGCGCTCTACGATCGTCCGGAAAGCCCGGTCCGCACAGCCATGCTGCGCACACACCTGCTGACCCTCCTCTTCGATCTGCTGGACCTCAACCTTCCAGACCTCTCGCCCGCTTATCAGACGCGCATCCGCAAAGTGATCGGCTGGGCCGAAGCGCAGCCCCACGCCAACGTCACCCTCGAACAGCTCGCCGCCGTCTCGGGCCTTTCGGTCTCCTGCTTCAAGCGCGTTTTCAAAGAGGTCACCGGCATCCCGCCCCATGCCTTCATCCTGCGCAAACGGATGGAGCGCTCCCAAGCCCTGCTGCGCGAAGGCGGCCTCTCCGTCACCGAAACCGCCCATGTGTGCGGATTCAACTCCTCCCAGTACTTTGCGACCGTCTTTAAACGCATCACGGGGCTCACCCCCAACGACGTCCTGCACAACCGCACCGTCGCCCTGCCCGATCACGCCGACGGACAGGGAAGCTGAGCCCCATCACCGAAGGAACCTGACATGAACGGACCCCAACGCGTCACCCTCTCCTACCGCGTGCCCTACGCCGATACCGACCAGATGCAGGTCGTCTATTATGCCAACTACCTGACTTTTTTCGAGCGCGCGCGCAATGAGCTCATGCGCGCCTGCGGATACACGTACCGCGAGCTGGAGGCCGGCGGCTTCGCCCTGCCGGTGCTGGAGGCACACGTCCAGTATCACGCGCCCGCAACCTATGACGACCTTCTGGAAATCACCGCCTGGTGCAGCGAGTTCAAAGGCGTGCGCCTGAAAATCTGCTGCGAGGTGCGCCGCGACGGCAAGCTGCTTGCCGACGGCTTCACCGTCCACGCTCACGTCAACAGACAGACCCTGCGCCCCACCCGGCCCTCGCCCGACATGCTGTCCGCCCTGGGGTTCGTGGCGGCGGCCGAATAACCCCTCCTTGCATCGCCGTCTTCTCCTAGGTAAGCTATGCGTATCTCATTAAAGAAACGGACTGACCTATGCCCTTACGCTATCTGACAGCCTGCGAATCCCACGGCCCGGCCCTCACCGCCATTCTCGAAGGCATGCCCGCCGGCCTGCCGCTCAGCGAGGACCTGATCGCCCGTGACCTCGTGCGCCGCCAGACCGGCACGGGCACGGGCGACCGCATGGCCATCGAGAAAGACCGCGCCCAGATTCTCGCGGGCGTCATGGAAGGCGTCACCACCGGCGCGCCCATCGCCCTCCAGCTCATCAACAAGGACCACGCCAACTGGAAGGGCAAGGCGGTGCCCGCCTACGTCACCCCGCGCCCCGGCCATGCCGACCTCGCCGCTGCGGTGAAGTACGGCTACGCCGACATCCGCCCCTCCCTCGAGCGCGCCTCGGCGCGCGAGACCGCCGCACGCGTCGCCGTCGGCGCCGTCTGCCGCGCCTTCCTCGACAGCTTCGGCATCACCGTCGGCGGCTATGTCGCCAGCATCGGAGAAAGCGCGGCCGCCCTGGACGGGCTCTCCTTCGACGAGCGCCTGCTCCGCGCCCGGACCTCCGACGTGCAGTGTCCCGACCCCGCCGCCGCCTCACGCATCAACGCCGCGATCGCCAAGGCCCATGACGCCGGCGAAACGCTGGGAGGCGTCATCGAGATCGTCGCCCTGCGCCTCCCTGTGGGTCTTGGCTCGCACGTCAACTGGGACCGCCGCCTCGACGCCCGACTGGCCCATGCGGTGCTGGGCGTGCCCGCCATCAAAGGTGTGGCGTTCGGCGACGCGTTCGCCAACACGCTCAACCCCGGCACGCAGGCCAACGACGCGATCGTCACCGCCTCGGACGGCGCCCTGGAACGGCGCTCCAACGCCTGCGGCGGGATCGAGGGCGGTATCTCCAACGGCCAGCCCGTCTGGCTGCGCGTCGCCATGAAATCGATCCCCACGACGCGCAAGGGCCAGGACACCGTCGACCTCGCGACGGGCCAGCCCTGCCTCACCTACTATGAACGCTCGGACGTCTGTCCCGTTCCGCGCGCCGTGGTCGTGCTCGAAGCCGTGGTCGCCATCGCCTTGGCCGACGCGTTGATCGAGAAGCTCGGCGGCGACAGCCTCGCGGAGATGAAGCCCCGCTTCGACTCGCTCCGCCGCGCGACACTCGCGGACGTCCACATGACCGGACAGCCCCACCTCTTCTGGCCGTGACACACCGACTCGCGACGCTCGACTCACGACACTCGAGACCTGCCTTTTCTAACTTCCGAACGCAAACCGGTCAACTCCTATGCACATTTTTCTCTACGGCCCCCCCGGCAGCGGCAAATCGACCATCGGGTGCATCCTCGCCCGCAGGCTTGACCTGCCTTTCATCGACCTCGACGCGGTCATCGAATCCTCTGCCAAGCAAAGCATCCGCGACGTTTTCGCCTGCGAAGGCGAGTCCGGGTTCCGTGCCCGCGAGCGCGCCGCGCTCACGCGCGTGATCGCAGGCGCGCCCGCCGTCGTCGGCCTCGGCGGCGGCGCGCTGCTGAACCCCGAAAGCCGCGCGCAGGCCGAATGCGCCGGCGAAATCCTCTGCTTCGAAGCGGATGCCGCCACGCTCGAGCGGCGTGTCGCGCGCGCCCCCGGCGTGCGGCCGCTGCTCCGCACCCCCGCGACGGACTGCGTCCAGCCCCCGCAGGCGGGGCAGGCCAAGCCCATCACCCAGCTGCTCGCCGAGCGCGCCAGCCACTACGCCTCCTTTCCCCGCCGCGTCACGGTTTCCGACCGCCCGCCCGAAGAGACCGCCGACACCGCGCAGGCCGCGCTCGGCCTCTACCGCGTCGCGGGCATGGGCTCCGCCTACAGCGTCCGCGTGGGCGACGGCCTGCTCGACACCTTGGGCGCGCGCTTCAGCGAACTCGGCTGCGGCGACCGCACCGTGATCGTCGGCGACACCCGCACGCTGCCGCTCTACGGCGAGCGCGCCGCCGCCTCACTCCGCGCCCAAGGCATCACGGTCTCACTCGTCGCGATTCCCGCCGGCGAAGCCTCTAAAACCATCGGCACCGTCGCCACGCTCTGGTCCGCCTTCCTGAAAGCCGGCATCGAGCGCAGCCATGCCGTCGTCGCGCTCGGCGGCGGCGTGGTCGGCGACCTCACCGGCTTCGCGGCCGCGACGTGGCTGCGCGGCGTGCGCTGGATCGGCCTGCCCACCACCCTGCTCGCCATGGTCGATTCAGGCCTCGGCGGCAAGACCGGCGCAGACTTGCCCGAAGGCAAAAACCTGATCGGCGCGTTCCACCCGCCCGCGCTGGTGTTGGCCGACACCGCCACGCTCGCAACCTTGCCGGCGCGCGAGCTGCGGTGCGGCCTGGCCGAAGCCGTGAAACACGCGGTCATCGCCGACCCCGGCCTGCTCGACGCCCTGCCGCGTTTCGCCTTCTGCAAGGACAGCGGCGAGGCCGCACCCTGCGCCAGCCTGTCGGGCGCCGACTGGCTCGCGCCGTTCGTCGCGCGCGCCATGGCCGTCAAGATCCGCGTCATCCAGCAGGACCCCTTTGAAAAAGGCCCGCGCGCCGCGCTCAACCTCGGCCACACCATCGGCCACGGCATCGAGACGTCCACGCGCTTCGCGGTGCAGCACGGCGAGGCCGTCGCCATCGGCACCGTGCTCGAAGCCCGGCTGGCGGAAGAGCTCGGCCTCGCGCAACCCGGACTGGCCGCGCAGCTCGCCGGCCTCTTCTCCAGCCTCGGACTCCCCATTTCCCCGCCGCCCGGCATCGACCTCGCGGAAGTGCAGGCCGCCATCTCCCTGGACAAGAAAAAGGCGGGAGGCAAGGTGCGCTTCGCCCTGCCGGTCCGCCTCGGCGAAGTCCGCACCGGCGTGGCCGTCGACGACACGCTCCTCGCGCGCGTGTTGAATACGGGAAGCTGACAGAACGGCCTAACGACCCTCTTCCGGTAGGGACGGCTCCCCGAGCCGTCCGCAACAGAACAGTGGATGGACCGTAGGACGCCCCGGGGAGGCGACCCTGCCCAAGTGAAAGGCACTCACAAAATGAAACCGTCACCAAGGCCCGCCACCCCGTTTCCGACAGCGGTCTTGTCGGCCGCGATGCTGGTGCTGCTCGGCGGCTGCAGCACGCGCGAGATGAAGGGCACGCCCTTCTACACCGGCGAGTACGCCGTCAACGTGCCCGGCGCCGACACGCGCCGCGTGAACCTGTGGCCGCTCGCCTACTACCGCGAACCCGCCCTCTCCGTCGCGTGGCCCCTGTTCGAGCACACCGAAGAGCACGTCGCCCTGCGCCCGCTTTTTTCCGCCTACGGCGACACCAAGGAGTACTGGGAATACAACGTCCTCTGGCCCTTCTGCCAAGCCGACATGAGGGGACGCGACTATCGGATCTTTCCCTTCTTCTGGGGTGAGGGCTCCCGCGACCGGAACATCAAACAGGATTACCAGATCCTCTGGCCTCTCCTGTGGCATTACGAGGACGAGACCCATGCGCTCTTCCCCCTGTGGATCAGCGACCGCGACAACTGGCGTGACGATCACTTCACCGAGCAGGACCGTTGGCTGACCTGGCCCCTGTTTCATCTTCACACGGGGCTCAGCGAAAAGGCATGGCACGCCACGCTCTTCGGCCGTTACCGCTATCTGGATCAAGGCGAGACTTACACCGGTTTCCCCTGGCCCCTGCTCTTCTCTTGGCGCACGCGGCAGAACCATGGTCTCTTCACGCCGCTCTATGCGTACGAAAAGGGCAACTCCCCAGAGATTCAAGATGGCTGGGCGGCCCTTCCGCTCTTGCTCGCCTGGCACCGTTGGCACAAGGACGACAACACGTTCAACGCCCTGCTCGGACTCTTCAACCGGCGCTGGAGCGACAGCACCAGCAGCAGCTACCTCTTCCCGCTCTGCGCGTACGACCGGAAGGACCGCCTCTTCCTCACCCCGCTTGTCGGCTGGGACAAACCCGACGCGCACGACCCTGCCGGCTATTGGTATCCGCTCACCCCGCTGACCGGCGTCCGCACCGGATCAGAGCGCGGAAGCTGGCTCTTTCCTCTCTTCAGCCACACCGCCAACACCACGAACGACACCTTCTCCACACGTTACCTCCTACTCGGGCACAACGCACGTACGAGACACTCGTGGAAGCAGGGCAGTTCCTTCCGTCAAAGCTGCGGCCTCTTCCCGCTCTTCAGCCATTCGTCGGAGACCTCGGTTCACACGAACCGGAACCTCGGCGTCATCCAAGAGAGTTCCGACGAAGCCGACCAGCAGCTCCTGTTCCGCTACTCGAATCAGCGCGCGACCACCAGCCGCAAGCTCAAGGGGAGCGCTCCGGATAACGAGGACCCTCCGACGAACAATGTTCCAGCCTCCAAGCTCCGCACCGATTACTGCGAGACAACCTCCCGCAGCGGCCTCTTCCCGCTCTGGTCAGCCCGATCCAGCCAAGAGACTCGGCTGGACGGCTCGCGGGTACGGGAAACGTCCGGCTTCTCCCTGCTGCTCGCGCTCTACGATACGCGATGCGAGTCGGCGCAGAAGAGCGACACGTCCCAGCCTCTGGATTATGAGCGCCGCCGCATCCTGTGGCGCTTATGGCATTACGAGAGGCGCAACGGCGATGTGAGCGTGGACCTCTTCCCGTCCATCACCTACGACACACACGCCGACGGGTTCAGCAAGACCTCCTTCCTGTGGAGACTCTTCCGCTACGAGAAACATCCCGGCGGCGGCACAGATTTCGACTTGCTTTTTCTACCTCTGAAACGCGCCCGGTGAGCCTGCGGGCCTTTCCAATTCGATGTACGTTCGGCGCGGTACCGTTGCTCTACCCCAGACATTCTCGTCTCACAGTCCGCCTTGCAGGCCACCGACCGGTGCGGTCAGCGCATTCCACAATTTGTCGTGAGTGTCAGACATGACGGTCTCGCGAAACTTAACCAGATCAGCATACTCCATCATATCCAGTCTGGCTTTTGATTCTTCCAGCGTTCCCACTGCCTCCTCAAGTGTACACAACCGTTCCGACAAGACGGCGGCCTGTGTGGTCATAGCATTCAACAACCGATCCACCGATCTCCCCCTGTAATTTTGTGCAACGTTAAACAGATCCCCTTTAAACAGGTTTTCCGAAAGTGCCACGGCATCCTTCGTTTCTTTTTCTTCAAGGGCGCGATCAAACTTCCGGCGGGCAGCACTCTCCAGTACGGTCGCCTTGATATGAGCGGTGGAACCGCCGCTTAGTTCCAAAACCTGTTCCAGACGTTCCAGTTGCGCATTGACGGCCTCGATCATGGCTTTCTTCTCGGTTCGATTTCTCAAACCTGCAGCAACGTCCTTCTTCTCTTTCTCTAATTTCGCGATACGTCTCGTTATATTTGCGTGAGCCGCGTTGATTGTTTCCTTCGCGTTTTGATTGGCAGCCTCAACAGAGCTGTTTGCATCCCTGACCTGACTTTGGTATTCCTCCGCATTTTTCTGCATGGTCTGCGCCAATGCAGAGCGGGATGTTTTGTGAAATCGGACAGCCTCGGTGAATTCCAATTTAAGTGCGCTGAAATCTCCCCCCGTGTATTTTACCGCCAGCACGTTCAGCTCTTTATTCGTCATCAGGTTGTAGACTGTATACTCCAGACCGCGTTTATCCTCTATCGAGAGCACGATTTTTTCCGCAAGTCTACGTTCGCTCGAAATTCCTTTCAAGGCGTCCGTCAATTCACCCACTTTCGTTTTTAGCAGCTTTATGCGTTCTTTGACAACTCCCGGAAGCGTGGTCCTCAGTTTCTCTGCCTCGACCTTTTCGCGTTCCAAACGCGCCGACTCTTCGCGTTCTTGATGCGCCAGCACCTCGAGGGCCAGCCGTTCCGCAGTCTCCATGCGGCGGCGCTCGGCACGTTCTTGAAAAAAACAAGAGGCCGCTTTATCGCAACCCGAAGAAAAGGCCATTACCGCGCAGAAAAAAACAGGCGATAAGGCTTTCACTGCTTTCCCTTTCTCTCTTCCTTTTCCTTTTGCGCTTTCGAGCGTTCCAATGGTGTGATGATTTTGTCGCCGTTGCACAGCGGACAGACCCCGGAAACCGTTTTCTCGTATTCGCCCTTGCAGTGCGGGCAATCGGGGGTACCGCATTTGCACGCAATGAAACGGCTTTCACAAACCGCGCCGCATTTCCGGCACACAAATGCTCCCGAATCGTTCTTTTGGTGATTCCAGCCGCGTTCGCAAATTCCGCACACGATTCTTCTTGAGCTTTTCCCTTTGTCATCGCATTGCGTACATGCCCCAACAGCCACGGTATCCGTTGCGGAAACTCCCCCGGCCCCATCGCGGCCAGCCAACATTGCGTCTGCTCTTTTGACGACAGAAGCACCTTTACATGTGGGGCACAATACACGCGTTACCTTGACCCCTGTCCCTCCGCATGTTTCGCACGCCACAAATAGAGTGTCGCGCCTCATCCCAGTGCCCCCGCACCCCCGACAAAACGTTCCCTGCCACCTTCCAGACTCGCTCTTACTGTAACTTTTCTTCCCAGTCCCATCGCATATCGGACATCTGTCAGTTTTCGGGTTGCTTTTCTTGCCTCGCCCGTTGCATTCGCGACAAGTCTCGCGATTCTCAATAGTCCCACGGTCGGCACACGTTGAACACGCGACTACATCGACTGCCAGCAGACAGGAGAATACGAGTGTCAGAATAGACG
>CAYZQL010000175.1:0-8396 GCA_964480555.1 uncultured Lentisphaeraceae bacterium
GTGGGGAAGGAATGAACGCTCAACTCTCAACGTTCAACTCTCAACGCTCAAGTGGGGAGAACTGCGAACGAATTCCAAGTCCCATGGGGTTTTTACTTGAGCGTTGAAAGTTAAAAAATGATTGCATCTACCCTTCAGCAGCTTCAGTCCCGCGGCGTCACGTTCGTGGCCCCCGAAACCACCCACGTCGCGCCCGACGTCGTCCCCGACCGTATCGCGCCGGGCGTCGTCATCCATCCCGGCTGCCGCCTTAGCGGCGCCGCGCTCGCCATCGGCCCGGGCTGCGTCATCGGCGCCGAAGCGCCGGCCACCGTCGCGGACTGCCAGCTCGGCGCGGACGTCCATCTGGCCGGAGGGTTCTTCGAGCGCGCCACCTTCCTCGACGGTTTCAAAGCCGGCAGCGGGGCGCACGTGCGCCCCGGCTGCCTCTTCGAGGAGGCTTCCTCCATCGCCCACTCCGTCGGCGTCAAGCAGACGGTCTTCCTGCCGTGGGTCACCGCCGGCAGCCTGATCAACCTCTGCGACTGCCTCGTGGCCGGCGGCACCGGCCGGAAGAACCACTCCGAGATCGGTTCCTCTTACATCCACTTCAACTTCACGCCGCACCAGGACAAGGCCACCGCCTCGCTCGTCGGCGACGTGCCGCGCGGCGTGCTGCTGAACCAGCCCGCGATCTTCCTCGGCGGCCAGGGCGGGCTAGTCGGCCCCTGCCGGATCGAGTACGGCACCGTGATCCCGGCCGGCCAGATCTGGCGGGGCGACGTCACCGAACCGGGGCGGCTCGTCGCCAAGCCCGTCTTCCGCAGCGCCATCGACATGCCCTATGACGCGCGCCAGTACCACGGCGTCCGGCGCGTGCTCCGCAACAACCTGGCCTACCTCGGCAACCTCCTCGCCCTCGACGCCTGGTACCGCGTGTTCCGCGCGCCCTTCCTGCGCGGCGACCCCTACCGCTCCGCCTGTTACGACGGCGCGCGCCTGCGCCTCGCGGAAATGCTGGAGGAGCGCCTGTCGCGCCTGGACGAGCTCTGCCAAAAGGTCGCGCACGCCCTCGCCCTCGGACTCTCCGGCTCCACCGCCGACGAGCACCGCGGCTTCACGGACCGCTGGCCCGCCCTCCAGGCGGCGCTCGCCGCCCAGTGCGCCGCGCGCGGCGACGCCCCGGTCCCCGCCGCCGTCGGGCACATCGCGGACACCCTCCCCAAAACCGCCTACCTCCAGGCCGTCCAAGCCCTGCCGCCCGACGCCGCACAGACCCTCACCGCGTGGCTGAGCGCCTTCCCCGCCGCTCTGGAAGCGCTGGGCGACGACCGGAAGACCGCACCGTCTGGCACTGATTCCTAATCGAGACCTGCCTCATCAGCCCTTGCCGAACAGTGCGCGTACGGCCGCAAGCGCCTCTTCCGGAGCGGTGCAGTCATGCACCAGCATGTGCCCGTCGGGGAAAAGGCTGATGCGGCGCCCGGCCTGCGTGAGGTTCCAGAGCAACCCCTTGCGCTCGGCCGACGCGCCGCGGCACGCCGCCGCGGCGAGGGCCTGCGCCGCATCGAAGGCGCTCTCCCAAAAGCGGGCCTCGATGCGGATCATTCTCTGACTGCACACCGAAGTCGCCAGTGCAGAGTCCTCGGCCCGCAGGTCGCCCAAAAAATCGAACCGCCGCCCGCCGCAGCAGGGGCACCCGGGAACACGGCGCACCGCCGAGGTCCGCACCGCCGGGTCCCAGACGTTCAGCCGGATGAGGGTGCCGGGCACGGCGGAACCGTTCAGGATGCGCAGGGCCTGCGTGACCTGAAGGGAGACGGCCAGCGCCACGGTCGTCGGCAAGATGCCGTTCACCGCACAGGAGGCCAGCTCCTCCTCGGCCGGCGGCTCGGGATAAAGACAGCGCAGACAGGGCCCGTCCGGCGGCACGACGGGAAAGACCAAGCCCTCCTCGCCGGCCACGCCGGCATAGATCCACGGCAGGCCCTTGCGGACGCAGAAATCGTTGAGCAGAAAACGGGTCGCGGCATGGTCGGTCGCATCGAGCACCAGGCTGGCCTCGCCGACAAAGGCGGAGATGTTGGCGCGGGTGACCCGCTCGGCAAACGGATGCACGGCCACGCTGCCGTTGACCGCCGCAAGGCGTGCGGCGGCGGCGGTCACTTTCGGCACGCCCTCTTCGGCATCGCGCTCGGAAAAGAGGATCTGCCGGTGAAGGTTGTCGAGGCTTACGACATCGCCGTCCGCGATCCGCAGCGCGCCGACCCCCATGCGCGTCAACACCTCGGCCTGCCACGTGCCGAGCGCGCCGCACCCCACAATCGCGATGGTCGCGGAAGAAAGGCGCCGCTGGGTTTCCTCGCCGAACCCCCTCACGCCGATCTGTTTCGCATAGCGGCTCACAGGCGCTCCTCTCGACTGCGGACGATGCGCCCGCCACCCAGCACGAGGTCTCCGTCGTACAGCACCAGCGACTGGCCGGGCGTGACCCCGAAGACCGGCTCATCGAAAACAACGCGCAGCGCACCCTCCCCGGCCTCTTCGACCGTGGCCCCCACCGCCTTCTGCCGGTAGCGCACCTGCGCCAAGGCGCGGTCGCCCGGCTTGAGCGGCTCGCGTTGCCAGCACACCTCCTCGGCCCGGCACGCCGTCGTGCACGCCGCTTCGGGCCGGCCGCTGACGGTGATGGTGCCGGTGACCGGATCGACCGCGACGACCTTCATGCGCTCGCCCACCGCAAAGCCCAAGCCGCGGCGCTGGCCAACGGTGAACTGATGGATGCCCGAATGGTGCCCCAAGACGCGCCCGGACTCGTCGGCGAAAACGCCGGGCGTGGCGCGCCCCTGAAACTGCCGCCTCAGATATTCGGCGAAGTGCCCCTCCGGCCCGGCAAAGCAAACGTCCTGGCTCTCCCCGCGCTTGGCGTTCACGAGGCCGTTGGCCTGCGCGAGCGCGCGCACGTCGGGTTTGAGCAGGCCGCCCAGCGGAAAGCACACGCGGCGGAGCGTCTCCGGCGCGATCGCGTGCAGGAAATAGGTCTGATCCTTGTTCGGGTCCACCCCGCGCATCAGCAGGGGGCGGTTTAGCGCATCGGCCTGAAGCCGCGCGTAATGGCCGGTCGCGACCTGCCCGGCGCCGATCCTGCGGCCCACGCTCAGCAGCTCGTCGAAGCGCACCCGGGCGTTGCACCACACGCAGGGGTTGGGCGTCGCCCCGTTTTCGAAGGCTTGCCAGCAGGGACGCAACACCGAGCGCTCGAACGGCTCGCGGCAGTCGACCACGTAATGCCGGATGCCGAGCTGCGCGGCCACAGAACCGGCCATATCGGCCGCATCCGGGCCGCAGCAGGATTTCTGCTGCCCGTCTTTGTCGCCGCACACCCGCAGGCGCAAGGTCACGCCAATCACCTCATATCCCTGCTCCTTGAGCAGCAGCGCGGTGACGGCGGAATCGATGCCCCCGGAAAGCCCGACCACGATGCGGGGAAAAGCCGGTGTCTGTTGCTCCTGTGCCAAAGCTGCGTCCCTGTCCCTTCTGTCGCCGATTTGATTGTGCGGTCACTCTATCAAACCGGTTTTTGCCGCGCAACGTTTCCGGCTCACCATGTGCACAGGCCGGTGGCCTCCTGCATGCGGTAGAGGAGCACGCGCCAGCGCGAATCGTCCCGGAACGCCTCGTAGCCGGCCGTGAAGACGCGTCCGCCGGCATTCGTCCACAGCCGGTCCGCGAAAGCGGCCGCGTCGGAAAGCGCCGGCGCGCCGAGGCGCCCGGAGACCCGCACATCCGTTTCCAGATTGTAGTCGCGCACGTTGCGGCGCGTGAAGTTGGCCGAGCCGAGCAGCAGGTCGGCCGAGCCGTCCGCCCGCTTGGCCAGCAGCATCTTGGCGTGCATCTGCTCGCCGCGCGTCACCGCCCAGCGCACGGGAACGCCCGCCGCGACCAGCTCGCGCGCCACCTGCCGGTTCGGCATGCCGTTCTTCTCCCGTCCGAAGGCGTCTTTGTTGGGGTCGAGCACCACGCGCAGCGTCACGCCGCGGCGCGCCGCCGACTTCAGCGCGCGGATGATCGGGCGGTCCGCGAGATAGAACATCACGAGATCCAAGGCGTCGCCCGCCCCGGCCGCGTCGATCAACGCTTCGGCCATGTCCGCGATCTTCTCCTCGCTCACGACCTGCACCCGCACGGCCGACGCGGTCGGCTGCGCCTGCGTCGAGACGCACGGCACGGCGTTCGTCGGCAGCGCCTGTCCGCCGCTGAAGTTGAGGACCGCCTGCTCCGTCTCCAGCACCGCCCGCGCGGCCGGGCCGCTGAAGACCACGCCGACGTTCGAGTGGGCGCTGCTGCCGTCGTGCGGGTTGGCCGATGTGACCAGGGCGGCCAGCTCGCCGCCCGCGTCGGCGACCACCACCTTGCGGTGGTTGGCCTTGAAGTTCAGCAGCGCCAGCCAACTGCGCACCGTCACCTCGCCCTCGCCGAACGGGCTTGCCAGCCAGCCGCCGCCGCTGCTGTTGCCCCACGGCCTGAAGAGCAGCCGCCACACGCCCGACCACGCCGTGTTGCTGTCGCGCAGGCGGTCCAGGCGGGTGACGACCACCTCGACCCCGGCCTCTTGCAGGCGTTTCAGGTGAGGCGCCTCCATGCCACCGTAGACCGTGTTCACCGGATCCGTGATCAGCACCGCGCGCAGGGCGGGCACCGCGCGCTTGCGGGCGACCAGGGCCGCGGTCAGCTCCTCGCACAAGCGCCGGTGCGGCGCGGGGCCCGCGCCCAAGAACGCGTTGAAGAGAAACAGATCGACCACCGCCAGCCGCTCGGCCCGGGCGATCATCGCGAAGACCTCGTCGAAGATCTGCTGGTCGCATTGACGCACGCCCGCCGCATCGAGCCCCGTCTGGTCGCACAGGAAGCGCACGTCCGTGGCGGGCAGAAGCTCGCTGCGGTACGAGAGCCCCGCCGGCAGAGGCTTCGCCGCGTGATAGCAGCACCCCGGCGCGACCGCCAGCAGCGCGGCGGTGATCAGGGCGTCCAGAAGAGCGGACCTGTGTAAGAGCGGACTCATGGAATACTGTTAAGATACACTTCCGACTGTCCGGACGGAAGATGAAATAAAGACGCCCGCCTCATGCAAAGTCGAGTGAAGAGGCAGCGCTTGTCGGCCGTCTCTTGCTCAAGAGCGGAACAAGTAACGTATAACCGTTGGGTGATCTCAGGTAGGGACGGTTCCCCGAACCGTCCGTCTACCCTGAGCAAGCCGAAGGGCGGACGCCTCGGGGAGGCGTCCCTACCAGAAACGGCTACACGTTAAGCGAAACCGCGCTAACGCAGGTAGAACAGGGTGCCGAGTGCCTCCGAACGCAAGACATAAAGAATGCCGTCGCCCGTAAAACGCGGGCTCTTGTACTGCGCGTTGGAACTTAAAGAGCCATAGCTGCCGATCGGGAGGTGCTCGCCGTCCAAGGTGGCGGCGCGGACGTAGTCGGTCACGCCAGAGGAGAGATTGACGGTGGAGGCGGAGGTCAGGTGCAGGCGCGTGATGTTGAGCGCGGCACTGTTGCCCCCGAACGTGGCGCCGGTGCCGCCTTCGACCGAGAGCGTTCCGGCGGTGACGGTGATATTGGTCGAACCGGTCCACTTGGCGCCGTTGCGGAAGGCCACGGTGCCGGCCTCGATCAGGAGGTCGCCCGTCGTGGTGGAGGCGGAGGAGGGGGCCGTGAAGGCCAGCGTGCCGCTGTTGCGGTGGCGCAGCGAGGCCTTGCCCGAGAAGTACCCGACGAAAGTTCGGGTGGTCGAAGTGTCGTGCTGCAAGGTGAGCGTGGCAGGCACCGCGCTCTTCACGGCCATGTTGGTCGTGGCCGTCGTGCCGGCGGAGTAGGCCAGGTATTTCACCTGCTGGTCAAATCCGTTCAGGTCCAGAAAGCCGGACTGGGTCCAGCTTCTCCCGAACGAGACGTAGGAGTTGGTCGGCATGACGCCCGCCGCGCCGCAGAGGAACGTACCCGAAGAGAGGGAGACGTACCCCCATGCGTTGCTGACGGCGCTGACGTGGAAGGAGCCGCCGTTGTCGACCCCGATCGTTTTTGAATCCGCCTCCAACGGCTGTCCCTCAAAGCGCATGACGTAACCGCCCAAGGTCTGCATCCACGGGTCGCCGTTGCGGCTCCAGAACCCGCCGCGGAAGAGCAGCGTGCCCTGGTTGTCGATGCGCCCGGCGCCGAGGAAGGTGAACTTGCCGTTGAGCACGAGCGTTCCGTTCTTCGGATAGGTTTGGCCGATGTAGTAGACTGCGGGACCGTAGATCAGGGGCCGGTCGTTGGTGGCCACGGTGTCGGTGAAATAGAGCGGCCCGCGCCGGGTCCAGTTGTCACTGCCAGCGACGGTCGTGCAGAGGATCGTGATGGTGTTGGTGGGGTTGCCGAAGGCCTTGCCGTTGTTGACCGTGACGAAGCCGTTGGAGAGAACGAAGGGAGACTCGAAGGTGTTGGTGCCGGTCAGACGGAGGGTGCCGTCACCGGTTTTCGTGAAGGGGGCGGTCGGGGTGCCGCCGGAAATGCTGCCGGAGGCGACCAGGTTCAGGTTGCTGCCGATCTGCCATGCGCTGGCGTGAGACAGCGTGAGCGGCACCGCGTTGGTGTGGGCGACCGGGGTTCCGGCGACGGGCGCGAGGACGGAGACTCCGCCCAGCCCCAGCCAGATATTAGCGGTCTCGTCCGCCGGAACAAGGGTAAAGGGCGAGCTGCGGTTGAAGCGGATCGCGCCCATGCCGTAGACGCTGTCCACGGTTGCCGTCGAGCCGGCCTCCGCAAAGAGGAAGGTCTCGCTGCCGTCAAAGGATGGAGCGGCGTCCCAGTTGCCGGCGGTCGAGAAAAGGGTGTCGGCACCGGCGCCCGTCCATGTGCGGACCGTGCCGGAGAGGGGCACCGAGAGAACGGCGAGCGTGCCGCTGCCGGTGATGAAGGCGTGGGCGCTCGAGAGCGGTTCCCACGAGAGGGAGATCGCTCCGTCCAGACTGCCGAAGAACGTCGTGCTGCCTGTGCCCCGGCAGGTGAGGGTGGCCGGCCCGGAGGAAGAGGTTAGGATGTAGCTGGAGATGTCGAGGCCGCCGAATGTGCCGAGAACCGGACGGTTGATGATCTGGTCGTTGCGTTGATGTCGAGGCCGCCGCTTTTTGTGTAACTGACGCCGAAAACAACGTCCCTGTCCGGATCCAAGGCAAAGGGAACGTCAGTGAACACGGTCTTGGTGTAACATCTCAGACTGGCGTAGGTGTTGCCCGGCACGGCCAGACGCAGATTGCCGCCGTCCACATAGAGATTGTTGGTGAAGGCGAGGGGCACCCCGCGGATGATGTTGTTCCCGTTGAAGACGATCGCCATGTCGCTGCGGGCGGGGGTCTGGACGAGGATGCCGCCCGCAAAGGTGATGCTGCCGTCGAGGCCCCAGCGGGTATAGGCGTTGGGCGAAAGCGTGACCGGGGCCGTGTTGGTCACATGCACGCCCGCCCCGGCAGGGGCGGTGATGGAAAAGTCATTCCCGTCCGTGTTGTTGATGGTGATGGGGAAGTTGTAGGTGCCGGAGTTCTGAAAGACGAGCGCCACGTAACGTACGCCGCCGATGCTGAGCTGGTTGAGGGTGACCGGCGCGGTAAACGAGCTTTTTTCGACACGGAGCCTCCCGCGGTTGACGATGACGCCCCCGCTGACGGTGACCGCATCCTTCGCATAAAAGTTCTTGCCGCCCTCGACCGTGATGCTGCCGGTTCCGGATAGTGCGCCGTAAGCGTTGCAGTTGGCATTGGAGAGGTTGAAGGTGACGGCCGTGTCGAGGGTGACCGGAACGTAGATGTTCAGGTCCTTCGCGCCGGAAACGACGACATTCCCGGACAGCGTAAAGCCGTTGCCCAAGGCTTGCAGGGTGACCAGTCCGCTGCCCGCAGCGGTAATACCGGCGTAGGTACGGTTCTCAATGTCGTTGACCACGCTGAGATCGGAGCTGTTGTCGAAAATAAGCGTGTCGCCGTCCTCTGGAGCACCGGCTGGAGTCCAGTTGGCATCAGCGGAAAACAGAAAATTCCCGGCACTCCCGGTCCACGTCCTCTCAGTCGCGCAAAGGGCCGACGCGAAGAGGAAAGAAACACACGCCCATACGACACATTTATTCATTGCCACATCCTTTCACACCCTGCCCAGACGGTGCAAAAAGGCTGGACGCGTTCAAACGGGCACCACACCACGAGAACACACCCTCAACATTTTTCCACACAATCCAGACAAAACACTTGATCTCTTAATTGCTTTAAGAATATTAGCGGGACGCGGATCATGTCAATCCCAAAAACGGAAAAAACCGCCCTTCCGCCCTTCGGGTGTGTGCCAATAAAGTGACATGGTCTCAGGGGGTCAGGCCGCAGTTTTGCT
>CAYZQL010000176.1:0-8365 GCA_964480555.1 uncultured Lentisphaeraceae bacterium
CAACAGTGGAGGTGAGCTATCGCTTCGTTCATCCGAGTTAACTTCAAAATCCGTGTCCCGAATGTCCGCGTGATCAACGCCAACGCCGAAATGCTGGGCGTCATGACGACGCGCGATGCGCAGCGTCTCGCAGACCAGCAGGGACTCGACCTCGTGGAGGTTTCCCCCAACGCCGAGCCGCCGGTTTGCAAAATCATGGACTATGGCAAGTTCCGCTACGAGGAAAGCATCAAACGCAAGCTGGCGCACAAGAACCAGAAGACGACGCAGATCAAGGAGGTCAAGTTCCACGCCAGCGTGGATTCCAACGACCTCGCCCACAAGCTGCGCCAGATCAAAGAGTTTCTTGCCGAAGGACACAAGGTCAAGGTGACGCTCCAGTACCGCGGGCGCGAAAACGCGCACAAGGAACTGGGGATGGAAGTTGTACAGAAGGTGATCGAAGCGTGCTCGGTCCAGGCGATCGTCGAACAGACGCCGCGGCTGATCGGGCGTACGCTGGGGTGCATGCTTGCGGCCAGACCCGTCAAGCCGACTCCGGGACAGCAGGGAGCGCAGCAAGCCACCAAGCCGCCGGCTCCTCCGGCGCAGCCCAAGGTGGCGGCTCAAGCGCCGTCGCCGGCATCCGCGCCGGCTCCGGTGGCGACTCCCGCGCCCGCTGCGGCTCAAGCGCCCGTGGCCGAGCCCGCGCCGGTGCCGGTGCCCGTGGCCGAGCCAGCGCCGGCTCCGGCGTCTGCGCCCGTGCCGGAGACGGCCGCGGAGTGACGTGTTAGCCGGGTTCCTTTCCGCAAACGCCGTCCCGCTCCGGGGCGGCGTTTTTTTTAAGCGCGGGAGGTGTTGGAAATGAGCGTCTCAGACTTCGCGCAGCGCTGCATTCTTCATGTCGACATGGACGCCTTTTTCGCGGCGGTCGAGCAGCGGGACCGGCCCGAGCTGCGCGGCAAGCCCGTGATCGTCGGCGCCCCGCCGGATCAGCGCGGCGTGGTATCGACCTGTTCGTACGAGGCCCGCGTGTTCGGCGTGCACTCCGCCATGCCGTCGCGCGAGGCCTTCCGGCGCTGCCCGCAGGGCATCTTTCTGGCGCCCCGCATGGAGCGCTACGAGCAGTCGTCGCACCAGGTGTTCGAGATCCTCGGGCGCTTCTCGCCGCTGATCGAGCCGCTTTCGATCGACGAGGCCTTCATCGATGTGAGCGGCGCGCGCACGCTGTTCGGCAGCGGGCCCGAGATCGCGCAAAAAATCCGCGCCGCTATCCGGACCGAGGTCGGGCTCGCCGCGTCGATCGGTGTGGCGCACAACAAGTTTCTCGCCAAGCTCGCCTGCGAGCAGGCCAAGCCGGACGGGCTTTTTGTGGTGCCGGGCCGGGCCGACGAGGTCGTGCGCTTCCTCGCGGCCCTGAAGGTGGGCGCGCTGTGGGGCGTGGGCAAGGTGACCCGCGAGGCGCTGGAGCGCGCGGGCTGCCGGACCGTCGGCGACATCCAGCGCGCCGACCCCGCTTACCTGAAGCGCCTGCTGGGAGAGAGTCTGGCCGACCATCTGCGCGCGCTGTCCTTCGGCGAAGACGCGCGCGACGTGGAGACGGTATTTGAAGAGAAGAGCCTGTCGCGCGAATACACGTTTCTGGAGGACTGCAAGAGCCGCGAGGCGGTGCGCGAGGTGCTCAAGGGCCTGGTCGACGAGGTGGGGCGGCGCGTGCGGGCGCACGGGCACTTTGCCACGGTCGGGCGCCTGAAGCTGCGGTGGTCGGACTTCCGCACGATCACGCGGCAGGCGCCGTTCGAGGCGGCGGTCTGCGACGACTTCTCGCTGCGCGCCCTGGCGCTGGGCCTGTTCGATGCGGAGCGGCTGGTGCAGCCGGTGCGGCTGGTCGGCTTCGGGGTGAGCGGCTTCTGCGCGGGGCGCAGCGAGCAGTTGTCTCTCTTCGACACCGCCCCGGAGACGCGCGCGAAGCGCGAACGGCTTTGCCGCGCCGTCGACGCGCTGCGCGAAAAACTGGGGGAAGGTGCGGTTGTCCGCTGCGATGCGCCGCCCGAATAACGCGAGTCTCCGCTTGGCATTTCCTGCGCGTTGATGCACAATCATACCGTTAAGAGGCATGCGCTTGAGCGAAACGGCTCGGCGCGGGGGAACGGGGATTTTTCGTGAAACTGAAGCGTCAGCTTTTTCTTTTCGTCACGCTCGCCGCGCTGCAGGGCTGGATGACACCGCCCGCATGCGCCGCTTGGCATGCCGAAGACGCAGTGTGCCGCAAGGAGCTGAAAGTCGAAGGCGAGGGCGGCGCGCCGGTCACCGCCACCACCACCGTGTTTCTCGACGACGGCGCCGCCGGCTTCGTCCTGACCGACGCCCAAGGCGCGCCCCGCCCGTGCGGTCTTCTCAACCGCGCGGGCAGCCTGTGCTGCTTCCACTTCGACGCCAAAGCCGGAGAAACCCTCTACCTCTACCCGTCCGCGGGCGCGGCGCTGCCCCAGCCCGGGCTCGACCACCTCTCGGGCCTCCGGCACCTGGTGTGCGGCTACGACGGGCAAGCCGTGACTAGCTCAGCGATGTTCACGGAACTGTGGAAAAAAGGCACGTTTCAGGGCGGCCGGTTCATTGACCAGGTCTACTGTTCCTTCAACCCGTTCGGCGACAACGCGAAGGCCCTGCATCAGTTTGACGGGTTCATCAGAATCGTCAAGGCGGGGCTGACCACGTTCTGCCTGGCTTCCACCGACGCCTCGTTTCTCTTCATCGACGGCCGCGAGGTCGTCGCCTGGCCCGGCCGGCACGGGGTCAAAGAGGGGCTGGAAGGAAAGATCCGCGGCAGCGTGACGCTGGAGCCGGGCCTCCACCGCTTCACCTTCCAGCACGCGAACAGCGGCAGCGACTCGTATGCCATCGCGGCCATGGTGTTGCCGGGCGAGCAGCGCCACTTCGTCATCGCGCCCGAGTCGTTCACGCGCGCCGCCTACGCGTTCGTCGGGCCGCTCACGCGCAAGGACGGCCAGCGGCAGGCCGACTTCATCTGGGACAACCACTACATGGTGAACATCGAAGGCCATGCGCTGCACCAGGTCCTGTTCGAGGCCGCCCCGCTGAAGGACGCGCCCGCGGCGGCCTACGCATGGGATTTCGGCGACGGCACGCAGGGAGCCGGGATCAAGGCGGAGCACCTCTTCTTCGCGCGCGGCGACACGCCCGTCACGCTGACGGTCACGGACGGCAGCGGCCAGAAGACGGTCTGCCGCCAGACCGTCCGCGTGACGCCGCGGTACGGGCAGAGCGAAAACGACGACGCCCGCGCCCTGGCCCTGCTCGATCAGGCGGTCCGGCAGGAGCGGGAGTCCGGCATCCAGCCCCAGGGCTACGCGCTGATCACGCACGGCTACTTCTTCTTTCTCAAAGAGGCGGAGGCCGCGGCTTTCGCGGAGCGCGTCCTCGCCGCCGTAAGCCGCATCCCCGAGGCCGACCGCGGCCCCCTGCTGACGCGGCTGGCGCTGGGGGTCCAGCAGGTCGACGAGCAGTACGAACTTTCTGAGCGCTGCTTCCGCGCCATTCTGGAAAACGTCAAGGACCCCGCGACCCGCGCCTCGGCCGCGCTGCATTGCGGCGGGATGCTGAACCTCTGCCTCAACCGGCCGCAGAGCGCGCGCGAACTCCTCGCCACGATCCGCCGGCAGGACCTGATCGACTGGGAACAGCGCCTTTTGGATATCTATCTGGCCGACACGGCGATGGTGCTGGACGATGTCGCCGCCGCCCGAAAGCTGTACGCGGCGATCCCCAGGCCGAACGCACTGATCACGGGTAGCGGGATAGACCGGAGCGTGCTTTTCGACTACAATAGCCGCACCTTCAGGCTGCAGAACCTGCTCAGCCAGCAGCTGTTCCGGGAAAGCCTCACCGAGCTGGACATGCTCGAGTGGGAGGTCCCCGAAGAGCGGCTGTCGCCGCAGACGAACCTTCTGAAGGTGCAGGCGCTGGCGGGCAACCGGCAGCCGCGGAAAGCGGTCGTCTGCCTGCAGCGGGCGCTGCTCGCCAAGGTCGACGAGTCGTACACGCCCCGGCTGCGGCTGGAGCTGGCCCGCCAGTACCTGAGCCTGAACCAGCTTGTCCAGGCGAAGCATCAGCTCGCGCTGATCCGCAAGGAGAGCCCCTGGACGCAGGAAGAGATCGACGCGCGAAAGCTGTCGGCCGAGATCGGACGCAGAATCGAGGAGGTTGCACCATGAAAAAAAGCAGTCTGTTCCTGTTCATCCTGGCTGCCGCACTGTGCGGCACGTTCGCACACGCGGCGGGAGAGGACGATTTTCTCAGGCCGGTCGGCCTGCCTCCGGCCGCCAAGCCGCAGATGCGCCAAGGCGGCGAAGCGCTCCCCCCCCTGCCGCTCCCGGCCACGCCCCTGAGGCGGTCGGAGAAGAAGCGGCCCCCGAGCCCCTCGACGATGATCGCGAAGGTGATCTGGGGCTCTTACCTCGACTACACGTGGGAGAACGGGCAGGTCACCCGGGTCTACGACTGGAACATGGTGCCCGCGGACTGCCACGCGCTGCTGCGGGCCTCCTACAAGCACCTGAACACGGACTACAAGGTGGAGACCGCGAGCCTGGCCGACTTTGACGCCACGCCGGCCGAGATCCCGGTCCTCTACTTCTCCGGCGGGCGGTCACTCAACTTCACCGAAAAAGAGCGGGAGGTGTTGCGCAAGTACCTGCTGGCGGGCGGCATGACCTGGTTCGACTCCGTCGTCGGCTCCCCCTATTTCTACAAGTCCGCGCTCAGCGAACTGCGGCTGACGCTGCCCGAGGCCCAGATCCGCCGCCTGCCCGAGGACCATCCGATTTTTCATATGGTGACCGACACCGTGAAGGTGAGCACCAAGACGAAGAGCGACGTGCAGCCCGTGCTGGACGGCGTTTACATCGGCTCCCGGGTGGCCGCGGTCGTTTCGCCCTACGGGCTGGGCGCGGGCTGGGACAACGCGGCGCCCGATCTGGTGAAGCAGGCGGACTACTACGACCACCCCTCTGCCGTGCGCTTGGGGCTGAACCTGCTGGCCTACTCCCTGGGCTATTTCCGCGTGGGGCAGTCCCACGCCAAAGCGCAGGTCTACGGGCAGGAGGATGCGCAAGCCAACAGCGACTCCGTGGTCTTCGCGCAGGTCAGGACCAGCGGCGTCTGGAACACCGAGCCCGGCGGGGCGAACAACCTGCTCAGGTTCATGAAGAACAACCTGAGCGTGAAGGCGAACTACCTGGTCCGGACCGTCCGGCTGGACGCCGACCCGCTGGCGGGCTTCAGCTTCCTCTACCTTTCGGGGATCAGCGACTTCACCTTGGACGACGCCGAACTGTCGGCCTTGCGCAAATACCTGCAGGGCGGCGGCTTCCTGCTGGTCGACAACGCGCTGGGGCTCGACGAGTTCGGGAAGGCGGTCTACCGCGAGATGCGGCGGCTCTTCCCGGAGACCGCGTTCGAAAAGATCCCGCTGGAACATCCGGTCTACCAGCAGGGCCCGTTCAAGGTCGGCGAGGTCCGCTTCACGCTGGCCGCGCGCGCCAAGTATCCCGCTTTGAAGACCCCCGCGCTCGAGGGCCTCAAAGTGGCCGGCGACTTCAAGGTGCTGTACAGCCCCTTCGACCTGGCCGCAGGCTGGCAGGGCGACGACCACCCGCTCTCCTACGGCTACGAAACCGGCGACGCGCTGCGCCTCGGCGCCAACCTGGTGACCTATTGCCTCACCCACTGAATGCCACATCAGGCCGGATTAACCGCTGCAGAGTCGAACGTTGGGCGTCCTATCTCAGCTTGCCCAAGACCGCCATCGCCAGCGTTCGGGCCAGATCTTTTTCGCGCCATGGCAGCGTGACGTAGAAGATGTCGAAATGGCGGTACAGCTCGACCTCGTTGCGCTCGAGTGTCTTGAGCCCCAGGACGATCACCGGAAGCCGCTTGGTCTTGCTTTCCTCGCGCAGGTGCAGCACCATCTCGCGCACGTCCATGTCGCCGATCCGCGCATCCAACACGAAGACGCCGGGCTGCTTGGACAGGCACACCTCCAGCGCCTCTTTCGCGGAGGCCGCCAGCAGCAGACCGTACCCCTGCTCCATGATGCGGTCCCTCAGAAACACGGACGTGTCGGGGTCTTGCGAGTACGCCACAACCAAAGGTTTCGGCGCCAGCGGCAGACTGACGTACACGGCCGTCCCGCAGGCGGTGCCGGGCACGGGGCTCGCGAATTCCATGCTGCCGCCGTGCAGCTCCACGATCTCCCGCGAGATCGCAAGCCCCAGCCCTGTACCGCTGACGTGGTCGCCCACCCGGAAATAACGCTGCGACACCCTGGGCAGCACCTCGGACGGAATGCCCATCCCGGTGTCGCTCACCGTCAGCAGGGCCTGCTTGGGCCGCTCCGGGTGCTGCACGAGCGAGACCGTGATCGCCCCGTTCGCGGGCGTGAACTTGACGGCGTTGCCCACGATGTTCAGCACGACGCGCTCGATCTTCTGCGCGTCGCACCAGCAGAAAAGCTCGCGCTCCGAGAACGCGAAAGACATCGCGATCCGCTTCGCGTCGGCCTGCACCTGCAGCGTCTCCGCCCCCTCGCGGACCACGGGCCCCAGCGGCACGATCTTCTTGGTGAGCACCAGCGTCTTGTTCTCCACCTGGCGCAGATCGAGAATGTCGTTCACCGTCGCCAGCAAGCGGTGGCAGTCAGACTGCAAGCGCTCCAGGTAGTGCAGGGCTTTCTCGGGCATGGGGCCGACCACGCCGCGCAGCATGTTGCTGACCGCGTAAATCATCGAGGTGAGCGGCGTGCGCAGCTCGTGCGAGACGTTAGAGACGAACTCCATGCGCGCGCGGTCATGCGCCTGCAGCCGCTCCACCGCATCTTCGAGCGCGCTCTGCTCCTGCTGGCGTACGGTGATGTCGCGCACGAAAAAGCAGAGCTGCCCCTGCGCGTCCAGATCGAGCTTGTTGACCGCGATCTCGGCCGCAAACGAGGTGCCGTCGGAGCGCTTGCACCGGGCCTCGACCAAGGTGTACTTCTTGCTGATCAGGTTCTTGTTGATGGTTTCGAGCAGCGACTCCGTCGCACCGGAAATCAGGCTCAGCACCTCCCGCCCGGCCAGCGTTTGCGGAGCCATCAGAAAGAACTCGGCGGCGCGCTCGTTGCACTCGAGGATCTCGCCGGTGCGCGTCGTGATGAGCACCGCATCGTAAACGCTTTCCAGCAGCTTGTAAAAGGGGGTGTCGCGCTGCAGGTACTGCGTGCGCCACGTGCGGCTCCGGCTCTTCAGCGGCGGCCTCACGGCACTCTGGATACGGTTGTCGGACGTTGACGGGTCGATGTCGATCCGCATGGTCTTGTCCGGTCGTTTACCTTCAGCCAGCATACGCACCCCGCATCCCGCATAGTCAAAAGGCGTCCCGTTTCCGGGACGCCTTCGGTTTATTCGTGTGACTTGTTTTTCGCCTCGTTCACACGCAACTTGCGCCCGAGAATGTCCTTGTCGTGGAGCGCCCGGATCGCCGCCTCTGCCTCAGGCCGGTTCGGCATCTCGACAAAACCGAACCCTTTGGATTTCCGGTTGAACCGGTTCGAAATGATGCGCGCCGACTTGACGGCGCCGTACTTCTCGAATTCCTTGCGCATCTGCGCTTCGCTCATGTCGTAACTCAGGTTGCCGACATAAATCTCCACGCAATCGCCATCTCCGCCCGTCGCGTAGCAGCTCGAATCGCCGCAACTGCCGAACTTGCCGGCGACATATCCGACCAACAGGCCAGCCGCCATGCCCACAGCCGTGCCACACAGCACGGGGGACGTCAGAAACACAGTGTCCAAAAGAACCTCCTTGACTCACTTGATTGATGATCACACGACTCTGCCGGAGAGATCGCACTGCAACCTTAAGCCACGCAACCGGTAGGTGCTAAGGCCTGCGGGGGCGCCCCGCTCACGCATCGGCGCCCATCCCGCATCAGCGCGTTTCCAGGAAGCCCTCCAGCTTGCGCAGTCGTGTGGGGTGACGCAGTTTGCGCAACGCCTTGGCCTCGATCTGGCGGATGCGCTCACGCGTCACGTTGAACTGCTTACCGACCTCTTCCAACGTGCGGGAGTATCCGTCGGTCAGACCGAAGCGGTAATCCAACACCTGGCGCTCACGATCGGTCAGGGTTGTCAGCACCTCCTGCAGGCGCTCCTTCAGCATGCTGTAAGCCGTCATCTCTGAAGGGTTCTCTGCAGACTTGTCCTCGATGAAGTCGCCGAAGTGCGCGTCATCCCCGTCGCCCACCGGGCTCTGCAGCGAAATCGGCTGCTGAGCCATGCGGTACACGGCGCGCACGCGCTCGACGGGAATGTCCATCTCCTCGGCGG
>CAYZQL010000177.1:0-8323 GCA_964480555.1 uncultured Lentisphaeraceae bacterium
CCGCGCTTTCGCACGTTTGTAGTGGCGCCGTGAGGCGCTTTCTAGTCAAATTTAGAATTGCTGGGGTTGCTTCACGGGAAGGGGCGCGATTTATTTGTGTTGAATGGGGATGGGCGGGCCGTGAAATTTTCTTTTTAACACAGAGCCACGGAGGCACAGAGAATATGAATTTTCACACCACGCCTCCCCGTGCCTCTGTGCCTCTGTGTTGAAAAGATGTGGAATGATTGGGCTTGAGAACGAAGAGGCCGAAGTGATCTTCCAACATTCCGGCATTCCAAGACAACTTGTTTTTTACCTCTGCCATGTGTTGATTCGGGAGTCTGCTCGCCGGCAACTTGAACGTTGAACGGCAGCGTGCTAAAGTTATTTCCAACGACACTCGACAACATCAACGACAGCCGACTGGGGTTGAGGATCGTCGGCTGGGGTTGATCACTCGGAAAGGAGGCGCTCCATGGAGCTTTTCGACAAATGCGGCGGTTACCGCAAGCTCGATTCCTTCACCTTGGCGACGGTCATCCAGCTCGGCACAATCCGGTTCTGCGAACGCTTTCTGAACCGTCGCAATGACCCTTGTGGACGCACGTTCGACCAGATGACGCAGGCCGCGCGTTCGGGCCGGCAGAACATCATCGAAGGCTCTGAGCGCGCCTCGACCTCCAAAGAGACGGAAATGAAGCTCACCGATGTGGCGCGGGCCAGTTTGGGCGAGCTGCGCGGGGATTATGAGATCTGGGTGTTGCAGCATAAACAGGCTCCGTGGGATCCGCACGCCGAAGAGGCGCGGGCGGTTTATGGGGTACGGCTCGATCCGGTGAGCGGCAGCGCGCAGAACGCCCATCTTTCCGGGCTGTATCTGCTGGCTCAGGAGCAGAAGTTCGCGCCGTGGGTCGACAGCGCCGACAGTCTGGTTGCCGCGAACGCGCTGTTGATTCTGATCCAGCGGGCCATCAACATCCTGAACAAGCAGAAAGAGGCGCAAGGAAAAATGTTTTTAGAGGGAGGCGGCTTCCGCGAGCGTCTGACCGCCGCGCGTCTTGAGAGCCGGATCCCGCCGGCCGAAGCCGATGCGCCGTTGTGCCCGGAATGCGGCAAGCCGATGCGCACCCGCACGGCCAAAGTCGGCAAAAACGTCGGGCAGCCGTTCTGGGGTTGCACCGGTTATCCCGAGTGCAAAGGCATTCGCGAGGTGCAAAAAACAGTTGCCGCTCGCCCTCCGTCGACAGTCGTTGATGGTGTCGACGGGCGTTGATAACCCCCCTCGAACAACGGGGTGTTTATATCGTTGTCGAAGCGCCGCACAAAAGGGTAAAGTAGCGCCACCATCAAACAGGGCTCGGGGGAAGAGTTCAAAACGGTGGGCGGGGGATGCACATGAAGATCGGGCTGTTTCTGAAGGTCGCAGGTTTTTTGACGGTCGGTTTGGGGGCGGGGCACGGCGGGGCGCAGGAGCTTCCCCGGCCGGTCGCGCCGGACGCGCAGGCGCTGGCGGAAACGCTGCTGGGCCGCGCGCCGGGCGACGCGGAGCGGCGGTCGCCTCAGGCGCTGTGGGAGGCGGTCGAGCGCGCCGACGAACTGCTGGCCGACTGGCTGATGCAGGATCTGAAGCTCGCGCAGGGGGCTGAGCTGTTCGCTGCCGAGGACGCCACGGCGCGGTTCCTGCAGGTGGCCTCGCCCTCCGCGTCCGCGGCGCCCGCCGCGGCGCTCGCGGCCTACCGCGCGGCCTGCGCCGCCCGCCGCGCCCGTCGGCTGTCGCGCGTCCGGGCCGAGATGCCGCGTCTGGCCTATGCCCGCCACGCGGTCATGGGCGGCTCGCACTACGCCTACACCGAAGGGCTTTCGGACGCGCAGGCCGAGCGCACCTTCGCCCCGGGCAGCCGGCTCTGCACGGCCGAGTGGCAGGAGGGCCTTTGGAAAGAGACGGTACTCGTGGACGCGACCAACGGGGTCGTCCGCGATGTGGATGTGGATTACGACGGCCGGAAGATCCTGTTCGCGCACAAAACGTCCGACCGCGAGGACGATTACCATCTTTACGAGATGACGGCCGCGACGCGTGAGGTCCGGCAGCTGACCCGCGGGGCCGGGGTTGCGGATTACGAGGGGTGCTACCTGCCGGACGGGCGGATTCTCTTCAACTCCACGCGCTGCATGCAGATCGTGGACTGCTGGTGGACGGAGGTCAGCAACCTCTACCGCTGCGACGAGGATGGCGGGCAGATCCTGCGCATGACCTTCGACCAGGTCCACGACAACTACCCCGCGGTCACGGGCGACGGCCGCATCCTCTACACGCGCTGGGAGTACAACGACCGGTCGCAGATGTATCCCCAGCCGCTCTTCCAGATGGCGCAGGACGGCACGCAGCAGACGGCCGTCTACGGCGAGAACTCCTGGTTCCCCACCACGATCATCCACGCGCGCGGCATTCCGGACAGCGGCAAGATCTTCGCGGTCGCGACCGGCCACCACTCGCGGCAGCCGGGCGCGCTGATCCTGATCGACCCGTCCAAGGGGCGGCAGGAGGCCGACGGCGTCACGCTCGTGGCCCCGGTGCGCGCGACCGAGGCGGTCAAGATCGACGCCTACGGCCAGGACGGCATGCTCTTCGCCTATCCCTACCCGCTCGACGAGCGGACCCTGCTGGTCGCGGCCCGGCCCGAAGGCTGGCCGGTCGTGGGCGGCAAGCGGCACGAGAACCGCCGGGCCGGCTTCGGCCTCTACTGGCTGGACATCGACGGGAGCCGCGAGCTGCTCGTGTCGCGGCAAGGCCCGCCCTGCGGCCGGCCGGTGCCGCTGCGCCCCCGGAGGCGTCCGCCCGTGCGGCCGAGCCTGACGGACTACGCGAAGCCGGCGGGAACCTTTTATGTGCAGGATGTCTACGAGGGCGAGCCGATGGCGGGCGTGCCGCGCGGCACGGTCAAGACGCTGCGCGTGGTCGGCCTCGACTACCGCATCGCGGGGATCGGCAAAAACGGCAACGGCGGCGCCGGCGGCGGCGCGCTGGTCTCGACGCCGGTGTCGATCGGCAACGGCGCGTGGGACCCGAAGATCCTGATCGGCGACGCGCCGGTGCGCGAGGACGGCTCGGTCTTCTTCGCGACGGAGGCGCGGCGGCCCGTCTACTTCATGCTGCTGGACGCGAAGGGGCGCATGGTGCAGAGCATGCGGAGCTGGACGACGCTGCAGCCCGGGGAGAACGCCTCGTGCGTGGGCTGCCACGAGTCCAAGAACAGCGTGCCGCTCGCCGCGGCGCGGCCCACGCTGGCGCTGGCCGCGGGCGCGCGGCCGCTGCGGCCGATCGACGGGCCGGCGCGCGGCTTCAGCTTTCTCAAGGAGATCCAGCCCATCCTGAACCGGCGCTGCGTGTCGTGCCACGACGGCAAGGACGGCAAAAAGCCCGACCTGACGGGCGAGGCGGTCCACGACACGGCGGCCCAGCGGAGCTGGACGCGCGCCTACCTGGCCTTGACGCATTGCGACACCGCGCAACCCTGGAAGTTTCCTTTCCGGGGAAACGCGGACCACACGGTGCTGAACTGGATCTCGGCCGGCTCGACCGTGAAGCTGCTGCCGCCCTATCCGGCCGGCTCGAACGCCAGCCGTTTGTTCGAGATGCTGGACAAGGGGCATGGCAAGGGGATCACGCCGCAGGAGGTTGCCGCGCTGGCCCTGTGGGTGGACCTGGGCGTGCCTTTCTGCGCGGACTACACCGAGGCCGCCGTTTGGAGCGAGGCCGATTGGGAGAAACACCGCCGCTACAAAGCCAAGCGCGACCGCGCCGATGCGGAGGACCGCGCGGCCCTGGCCGCGCTGGCGGGGCGGCGGGGAGAGTAAGAGGTTACGGGTTGCAGGTTCAAAGTTACAGGTTTCAGGTGACAGGTTTCAGGTTGAGAATTACTCCGCGTGAGAGGGTACAGGTTATAGGTTACGGCGCTTGGGAGGGAGGGACGAGCGTCTGCTCGTCCTCGGTAAAACCACTTGTTTTTCAACGACGGCCGACTGGAGTTGAGGATCGTCGACGGGGGTTGGTCACTTGAAGACGATGCGGTAGGCGAAGGCCTGGCCGTCGCAGGCGAGGCGGAGCGTCGCGCCGTCCTGCGTCCACTCCGGAGGCCGCGCGGCGGCGCAGGAGGGCTCGACCGGCTCGACCGCCTGAACGGCGGAGCGCCCCTTGCCGAACGCCGCCAGCCTGATTTCCGCGCGGAACGGGTTGCTGCCGGGCAGCGGGATGAGCCGCCATTCGCGGCGGCTGCCGTGCATCAGGCGGAAGGCGCCGTCGGTGGCCAGCGGGCCGAAGTCGAGCATCCGCCTGCCGACGTTCAGCCCCAGCGCCGCGTCGGCGGCGGAGGCCGCGGGTTCCGGTTCGAACGAGCCGCCGGTGAAGCGGCCGCCGCTTTTCGCGACCCGCAGCGTGCCGCCGCGGAGGCGCTGGCTGCCGTCCTGCGCGCCGCGGAGCGCGAGGCGCTCGCCCGAGCCGGGGCGGAAGAGGCCGTAGCGGATCGCGTAGTCGCCGGCCGGAAGGTCTTGCGGCACGGCGATGCGCGCGGTGGCCGTAAACGAGCCGGCCTTGGCGAGCAGGCTGCGGTCGAACGGCAGGGACGCCTGAAACGCGATCGGTTCGCCGGAGCCTTTTTTCAGCGCCTCGTTCTGGAGGTGCACGAACGGCTGGAACCCTTCGAGCGGAGGCTCCAGGACGGTCCAGCTGAAGACGACCTCAAACGTGCCGTCGCCGAGGTGCCGCCCATCCGTGACGGAGGAGGCGGCCCGCATCTTGCGCAGCGGGTTGTGGACCGGGCGCGCGTCGGCGAAGAAGCTCTCGGCGGCTTTCGCGAAGCCCGCGCGCTGGCCGCCGAGCAGCACGACGCCCGCCTGGGCCTTGGGCGTCTTGACGTAGAAGCCGTACGCGGGGAGCGCGTGTCCGTCCGCCACGGACCAGACGGCGTTGGTGCCGCGGTTCGCCCAGACCTCGCCCCCGCCGCTGAAGGCGGTGTGCTGCTGGCGGATGCTCGCGCCGAAGGCGTGCGTCTCGAAGGTCTCGCGCGCCAGCGTGTCGCACACGTCGTGCAGCAGCCAGTAGGTCATCACGGCGCGGCGCGAGAAGGGGCCGTCGCACATGGGGTTGCGGCCGCCCAACACGGTGTTGGAGAGGTAATCGTCGCTGCCATAGCCGTGCAGGGGCTTGCCGGCGTGGTCGTCCCAGTCCTCGGCGCTGTAGCGCGATCCGAGCCCGCCCGCGAAGAGCACCATTTTGCCGTGGGTGGCCATGTCGTGCCACGGCGTGCGGTCCGCGTCGCCGAACTCTTTCAGCCAGCGCCGTGCCGGGAAGTGGTCGGCCTGGCCGCCGTCGAGCGACCCGATCAGGGCGTCGGTGCCGGCTTCGCTGAGCATGGGCGCGCCTTTTTTCAGCAGGGCGCGGCAGGTGTCGAACGCGTCGCGCCACTCTTTCGCGGTCCGCATGCGCGGATAGAACGTTCCGGCGCGGTCGTAGTAATCGAACGGCGGGATGGCGGTGAAGACGTCGATGAAAAGGCTGTCGGGGCGGAAGCCTTCGCGCATCCGCCGCATGTTGGCCTCCAGCCAGGGGCGGAACCCGTGGGGCAGCCAGCGGTAGCTCTGGGCTTTGCGGCCTTCGTTGAGCCACGCCTTCATGGGGCGGCCGTCTTCGTGGAAGACGATCCGGTCGTAGCTGTACCCTTCGGCGTCCGGATAGAAGTCGATGTAGTTGTCGTGCGGGCAGAAGAGCATGCCCGCCTGCTCCGCGGCCGTCCGCAGGGCGAGAAAAGGCTCGAGCCCGCGGGCGGGCGGGTAGATCTCGGGCAGGCGGTAGTCGTAGCCCCAGCGCTGCCAGTCGTGCTTCACGAAGAGCGCGTCCGTGACGCCGTACCGGGCCGCCTCGCCCAGGTCTTTGGCGGCGGCCGCGTAGTCGCCGCTCCACTGGTCGAGGCAGACGCGCCCGAGCAGCGCGTCCACGCCCGGGCCTTTCTTGAAGCCGCAGACGTCGCGGTAGGCGCGGGCGGCGTCGAACGCGCCTTTCGCGGAAGGGACGAACAGGAACGCGGCGTCGTGGCGGGTCTCCAGCGCGAGGCGCCGCGCCTCGGGCGCGTACGTCAGGCGGTCGGGGAAGATGTCGCAGGCCTGCACGAGGCTGAGGCGGTTGGCGTAGTCCGCGCCGCTGTGGCGGGTGGAGAGGGTGAACCCGCCGCCGTGCAGGTCGAAGGCGCCGGGGCGCTCGATGACGTTGCCGAAGCCCGCATAGACGCGCCAGACCGGCTCGCTCCCGGCGCCGAGGCCCAGCCGCGTGAAGCGCGGCTCGCCGCGCGCGTTCCGCGTCACGCCCGGCATGTCCCACGCGATGCGCAGGGCGCCGCCTTCGGCGCGGATCCGCGCCCGCGCCGGCAGCGTCTGGCCGTGTCCGTCCGGGCCGGTCCGCGCGATCGCATGGGTCACGGTCCACTCGCCGCCCTCGGCCGCGGTCTCGACGCGCAGCACGGGCTGGCCGTTCTCGACGCCGCCGGCCGGGGTCTTGTCGACCTCGCACGCGAAGCCGCGGTAGGTCAGCGCGCGCGCGCCGTCGGAAAACGCGATCACGCCGTCGGTCAGCCCCTGCGCCCCGAGCACGACGGCCGCGCCGAACGGCTGGCCGTTGACGTCGAGGCGGAACGCGCCGGTGCCGCGCCGGGGCTTCCGCGCCACGGCCTCTTTGGCGCGGGCGGCGGCGTCCTGCTCGCGGGCCTGCCACTGCGCTTCCGTCGCGAGGGCGGGCAAGGCGCCGACCGCGATCAGGGGGTCGCCCCAGTAGCACTGGTCGCAGGTCGTGTCGTTCTTGGGCCCTGGCCCGGTCCACAGGCGCAGGGTGACGGGCTGCCCGGCATAGGCGCCGAGGTCCACGGTCGCGGACTCCCAGGACGTGCTGGCGCTGAAGCGCGAAAACAGCTCTTTCTCGGCGCCGTCCGCGCCGACGGCGAAGACCTTGAATTCGGCGCCGTCGCTGGCGGGCTCCGAGGCGCTGTGGTCGCGCAGGGCGGTGTGGAACTTCAGCAGGGCGGGCTGGCCCGCAGGCAGCGCCAGCCGGAAATCGTTCCAGGTCGCGCCGGGTGCGCCGCGGTAGGGAGGGTGGACCGCGAAGCCGGCGCGCGCCACGCCTCCCCGCAAGACCTTGTCGCGGGACATGTGCGTGCCGCTGGCGGGGTCGGCGCCGCTGAAGCCCGCGCCGAGGTCGCGCGTCTGCCCCTTCTGGCGGACGAAAGCGTGATGGGCGGACCCGCTGTCGAGGCGGGTCACGCCGGCGGCGCGCACGGCCTCGGCGTCCGCGGGCGAGGCCTTGGCGTCCGCGGGCTTCCCGGCCTCGAAAAGGGCGATGGGGTGGAGGTCGACGGTTTTGCCGTCGAGGGTGAGCCGGAGCCGGGCGTGAACCGGATAGAGCGCGTTCAGCACGGTGTCGCGCGGCCGGGCGGAACAGGTGACGGTCGCGCTCTGGCCCGGCGCGGCGCGCAGGGCGGCGGCGGCGCTGCCGACCACCTGCCAGTCGTCATTGAGCCACACGCTCACCGGGCCTTCCACCGGGTTCGCGCGGTCATTCTTGAGGGTGACGGTGAAGGACAGCGGCGCGCCGGCCGCGGCTTTTTCGGGGACGCCGCCGATGCTGAGCGTGACCCCCTCCTGCGTGTCCGCCGGCGGGTTGAACGCGTAAACGGCGCCCGCGCACGCCAGCGCGGCCGCCCGGCTGAGCCCTCGGATAACGTGTTTCATGCGTGCCCCCTTTAAAATGGATTTTCATTGAAACACAAAGCGGCAAGGGACACCAAGGAGAAAAACGATTTTTCTCTTTTTCATTTGTTTTACGTCCCCTCTCTTTGATATCTTTTATTCCTTTCCCTAAAAAGGGCATAAAGACGGAGTGTGTCCGGCCGGCCGGGTGGCTTGGACAGGGGACGCGCTCCGAGGTATCAAACAACCAACCAAACGTCTGACGTCAGGCAGGGCGCCGCAAGGGCGCGCGAAACAGGTTAAGCCTCGGCAGACGGGAATTCTTCACATGGCAATTCGCAAACCCACGGCGGCAACTCCTAAAACAGGTCCGATGTATGACGTGATGTCGGCGGCGCTCGACCAGCAGATGAACCAGTTTGTGGCCGGCTCGATCATCAAGGGCACAGTCAGCGGTATCAAGGGCAACGAGGTTCTCGTTGATATCGGTTACAAATCGGAAGGGGTTGTTCCGGCGAACGAGTTTGAGGATATCTCCCAGCTTAAGGCCGGCGACGTGATCGATGTGCTGCTCATGGAGCTCGAGAGCGACAACGGCATGGTCATCCTG